>JBCDEP010000053.1:0-34741 GCA_039179675.1 Cyanobacteria bacterium P01_G01_bin.67 | reverse complement strand
GGTAGCCCATCTTGAACCCCATATGGATAAGGAAGAAGCCAACGATAGTGGGAAAGGTAAGTTTGTCATCGCCACAGTTAAGGGTGACGTTCATGACATTGGTAAAAACTTGGTGGATATTATTCTTTCCAATAACGGCTACAAGGTGGTTAATCTGGGCATTAAGCAACCTGTAGAAAATATTATCCAAGCCTACGAAGAATACAACCCAGATTGTATTGCCATGAGTGGCTTGCTGGTAAAATCTACGGCATTCATGAAAGATAATCTCGAAACTTTTAATGAAAAGGGAATTTCGGTTCCCGTAATTTTAGGTGGTGCAGCTTTAACTCCTAAGTTTGTCAACCAGGATTGTCAAAATACCTATAAGGGTAAAGTTATCTACGGTAAAGATGCTTTTGCAGATTTACATTTCATGGATAAACTAATGCCCGCCAAGAAGCAAGATAACTGGGACGATTATCTAGGTTTTTTAGATGAGACTGATGATGATTCAGTCACCTCTACCGAAGAAGATAGTAAGCAACCTTTCGCTGGAGAAAATCAAGACAAAATTTTTGTCGATGAGGTTAGTAAGAAAGCTGAACCAAAAGTAATCGACACCAAACGTTCAGATGTTGTTGCTTTGGATATTGAACGTCCTCAACCTCCCTTTTGGGGGAGTAAGATCCTAGAATCGGCAGATATTCCCATTGAGGAAGTATTTCCCTATTTAGATTTGCAAGCCCTATTTGTGGGACAGTGGCAATTCCGTAAACCAAAGGATCAATCCCGTGAAGAATATGATGAGTTTTTGGCAAGGAAAGTTAATCCCATTCTAAAAGAGTGGAAACAAAGAATTATCGCTGAGAATTTACTCCATCCCACAGTAATCTACGGTTACTTTCCCTGCAACGCCGCAGGAAACACTCTTTATATTTATGATCCTCAAGACACCCAAAAGTTAGTCACAACTTTTGAATTTCCTCGCCAAAGTTCTGGCAAACGTCTTTGTATCGCTGATTTCTTTGCCAGTAAAGAATCTGGTCAAATAGATGTTTTCCCCATGCAGGCGGTAACAGTGGGAGAAGTCGCTACTGAGTATGCCCAAAAGTTGTTTCAAGCTGATAACTATACCGAATATCTTTACTATCATGGGATGGCGGTACAGATGGCAGAAGCTTTAGCTGAATGGACACATGCTAGAATTCGCAGTGAATTAGGCTTTGAAGCGGAAGAAGCCAGCAATATCCGAGATATCTTACAGCAACGCTATCGAGGTTCACGCTATAGTTTCGGTTATCCTGCTTGTCCTAATATTGAAGATCAATACAAGCAATTGGATTTATTAGATACCAAACGGATCAATATGTACATGGATGAAAGTGAGCAACTTTATCCTGAACAGTCTACCACGGCAATTATTACTTATCATCCTGTAGCTAGGTATTTCAGTACATAGATAATTGAAGAGATTGTTTGTGTTAAGGTGGGTGCGATTCCCACCTTTTTTTTTTCAAACATAGCCAATTACAATCAAGAAGTAAATTTAATCAACATGATTTTGTCTAATTTAGAATTAAATATTTGAAACTATAAAGTATGGTTAGCAAATTAGAAATTACTAGTGAAAAGAAGGAAGTTGCAGAAGCTGAAATTAGAGAAAAAAGAGAACCTGTAGATTACAACACATTAGAGTATCCTATCGAGGTACTTGTTCAAAAATATTTAGATGGAAAAGATGAAGATGAAAATGAACTATTTATTCCAGACTATCAAAGAGAGATGACCTGGGATGAAGATAGACAGTCAAAATTCATAGAGTCAATACTTTTAGGCTTACCCATACCTTATATTTTTGTTGCTGATATCGTTGATGACACCTCACAAGCAGACGATTTAGCGCGGTTAGAGATTATAGATGGGACACAGCGCATTCGTACTTTATCTCGATTTGTAACAAACAAATTAACTTTAAATAATCTTGATGAACTGGAAAATCTTAACGGCTTTAAGTTTGAAGATTTACCATTATCTCGTAGAAGAAGATTTAATAGAACCAGCATTAAAATGATTCAATTGACAGAAAAAGCAAATGAAAAAACAAGAAGAGATATTTTTGAAAGGCTTAATACGGGAAGTGTTGAATTAAATGAGATGGAAAAAAGAAGAGGAATTAGACCTGGTAAATTTCTCTGTTTGGTTGAAGAATTAGCTAATAGTAGTCAATTTCTTGACCTCTGCTCTTTTACTCAAACAGAAATTGATCAAAAAGATCCACAAGAATTTGTATTGCGCTTCTTCGCATTTTTAAATAATTATGAAAATGAGTATAAGGATTTTAATTCTAGAGAAATACATAAGTTCTTAGACAATTACTTGAGTAATGAGAATAAATCTGATTCATTTGATGCAGAAGCAATGAAAAATGAATTTCATTCTATGTTATCTTTTATACAAAAGTACTTTCCAGATGCTTTACATGTTTACCGAAAAACAAAAGATTGCTACGAGCCTGTAACCAGAATAAAATTTGAATCAATTACCGTAGGAGTTGCTCTTGCATTGGGAAAAAATGAAGCACTAATACCGCAATCAACATCCTTTCTAGATTCAGAAGATTTTAAAAATTTGACTAAAGGTGACGGCAGTAGCTCTAGAAAAAAAGTTATTCGTCGTATTGAGCATGTTCGTGATCAAATTTTGGGTGATTGATGAAAAGTACTTTATTCAAAGATTTTGATGAACGATCTCAAGAAGTAAGCAGATATTTTTTATTCTTGAAAAATCTAGAGCAAAGTTCAATCAGGTTGGGCATGGGTAAGAAAAATAAAACGATAAGAGATATTGATATTGAACTATTAAAAACCTTGAAAGCAACAGGCTTTTTGTTACTTTATAATTTAGTTGAATCCACAATGCAGAATGAAATTCAAGCAATTCATGACAACATCATAGAAGAGAATAATTCTTTTGATAATCTAAGAAATGAATTGAAAAATATTATTATTAAAAACTTTAGCAAGAACAAATCTGCCAAAGATTTAGCTGGAAAAATAAAAAATATTTCCGTCGACATTGTCTCAGAGGGCTTGAGTAGTGAAAAAATGTTTTCAGGAAATGTTAATAATGAAATTATTAAAAATTTAGCAAATAGTTATGGTTTTTCCTCCGCAACTACTACTAAAACTAGAGATGGAACTGATTTAATGATCATTAAAAATCATAGAAATGATTTAGCACATGGTTCTCAGTCATTCAAAGAAGTTGGTAGAAATATTACAGCCGATGAATTACTAGAAATTCAAAAAAGAGTTATTTTTTACCTAAAAGAAATATTGCTAAATATAGAAAATTGTATTTCAAACCAAAAATATCTAAAGTAGTTTAGTTAACTTTTATTGAAATCAAATATACAACTTGTGATCGCATTAATTTCAAAAACTCAATAAATTCAACGGGTCTTCTATAGTAATCTCACTACCCCAATTTATCTCCATTAGAGGCTTTTTTCTCCAGTCCATATGTTTGCTTACCACTACACCCATCTCAGTGCGATCAAGATGAATTAAAAAAGAAGCGAAATATCGGTGTAATCAACACAGTTTATTAGTCTCTTAAGCAGAGAACCTATTTAAGCATTAGATCTTTTAGATACTAAACACATCAATATGTATATGGACAAAAGTGAACAGTTGTATCCCGAACAATCTATCACGGCAATTATGACTTATCATCCTGTAGTAAGATACTTTGGGACTTAATTGATTTAAATAAATAGCTCATTATGGTGGGAATTTACTCAGCTTTTTAATCTTTTCTGCTCTGAGTAAGCTGTAAAGTAAAATTTTACTATGACCCAAAATTACCCATAAGTTATAGGCGATCGCGTTTAAGTCAATTCAGCTTTAGTATTTAGGCTAAAACTAGATTTTCAGCTGTTAATTATGATAGCGATTGTTAAAAAGACAATTATCTTTCGATTAATTTGAGAAGAAGTTATGATATCTGAACATGAAAAATCCCACTATTCAAGGGAATGAACGTGGGACACGAAGGAATACCACAAAACACACAAAAGTCCATAATTCACGGCGATCTAAAACAGCTAGAAAAACCTAGACATCAGTAACTTGATGAATTAGCTAGATTAAATTTCTGGGTTGAATAACCTAGTAGAATTACTTTATTTCTTAATTATCATTATAATCGCTTTTAGTTAAAAATATCTATAATGCCCATTTACTTTATCTAACCCTTAAAATCGAAAAATATTTAGTTAATCAACAGCTACTTTATTGACTGTCAAAAGGTTTGAGCCACTTAATTTCTGATTTTCAGTTCTAACTCTAAAATCTTTGTCAATAGCTATAAGCTACATCTTATATCCTTTAGAAGCCAAATAAACTAATCCCCAAAAATTAGATTAACCTTAATTTAGTTAATTAATATGATTACCTTAACTTTATAAATGACGGTTTAGAATTACAATTTGTCTATGGCTGAAAAGCTATCTATATCAGGGTTGCTGACTGATCAATTCCAGAGTCAAGTAACTAATAGATATTTTTACTGATAAATTAGACTAAGTTTAAATCCAATCTAAAAGGTATCTTAATTTAGTTTCCTCATACAGATTCCTCTAAATAGTTCAAATAGTTAGTAGAGCTAATGAAAATCGCCAAACTAGTGTTGGTAACCGTAACAATCTTTACTGCAATCGCTATACACTATTTTTATATGAATTTTACTTCAGAAAAACCATCGGTAAATACCACTAACCATGAGCTTTTGAGCGATCCTTTTCTGCAATTACCAACAAAAAATACAGTAAATGTGGTGTGGTTTACAGAATTTTTGGGAGATTTTCATGTGGTCAAATATGGCTCTGAATTTGGGAAAAAAGCGATCGCCAGTACCACAAAACTAACAAGAGTACGGGAAGATCGAGATTCTCAATTAGATAACCCTCCTGCTAAATCTGGGCGCAATATTTGGCGACACGAAGCGATCGTTACGGAGATAGAACCTAATCAGCGTGAGCCGTATAAAGTAGAAAGTGTTAAAGCTGGGCAAGTCATTAGTAGCAAAGTTTTTACTCTTGCCAGTAATCCTACTCCCGCAACCGCCTTAAAAATTTTGTTGACCTCCGATCATCAATTGATGCCGATGACACCTGCTAACTTATCCCAAGTAGAGAAAACTATCGGGCAGGTGGATGGTGTCTTTTTGCCTGGAGATTTAGTGAATATTCCTGATCGCGCTTCCGAATGGTTTGATGATCGCCGTGGGGGAGCATTTTTTCCTAGTCTTCAGGGACGAGCTAACTATCAATTGGAACATGACGGGGTTAGCACCATCTATCGGGGCGGGAAAATTATTCAGAATGCCCCTCTATTTACTGCGATCGGCAATCATGAGGTCATGGGCAAAGTATCTGCTGAGAGTACGCTCAAGGAAGAATTTGGGCAGCCACATCCACGTCAGGTAGCCCAGGGATTTTACCAGTCGAATATGAGTAAAGTTAATCCGACTAATGATCCACAAGTAAAAGCGGATTGGATTAAGAACAATTCTTTTAATACTGATACCTATGAAGAAATTTTTAGTCCGCCTCAAAGTCAAGCTGGGGGAAAACACTATTACGCCACCACCTTTGGAGACATCAGATTAATCTCGCTTTATGTGACCAATATTTGGCGCAGTCCTGATTTATCAGCAGAAGCTCAAGGAAGATATAAAGAAAGTGAGGAGAATATAAATAAGCCTCAAGCTTGGGGCTACGGACAGCATATTTTTGAACCAATAGCCAAAGGTAGTGCACAATACCAATGGTTAGAACAGGAATTGCAGAGTGAAGCTTATCAGCAGGCTAAATATAAAATAGCCATGTTTCATCATCCACCCCATACCTTAGGAGGGAATATTGTTCCTCCCTATACCGATCCGCAACCGAAACCAGATTATGGGACAGATAATCAGCTCAAGTCTCGCTATTATGATTACCCCATCGAGAACGACTATATTATCCGCGATTTGATTCCGCTGCTTGAATTAGCAGGAGTACAGTTAGTTTATTACGGACATTCCCATCTGTGGAATCGATTTCAAAGTAATTCAGGAATGCATTTTTTAGAATCTTCAAATGTGGGGAATAGTTATGGGGCGCACGTTGACGATAATAAACGTCAAGTTCCAAGCTATAGTCCAGAAAATTTTATTACTATTGGCGACCCTAACGGCTTAACTCCCATTGTGCCTAATATTGCTCCTTTACTTAATGAATTAGGACAGCCCCAAGCATATATTGCCAGTAATGATATTACAGTGTTTAGTATTTTTGAGACTGCTACGGGAACGGTTAGTAGTTATCGCTTTGATACTCGTTCTCCAGATTCCAAGGCAGTTTTGTTCGATCAGTTCAAGTTGAAAAACAGTTAAATTAAGACTAGGCTAGATTCTTAGCCAATTTTAGCTAGTTCAGAGTGGAGCAATTAGTAAAATTCAAAGCGTATTTCTTTTCATGATCCCATTAACCGAGACATTGCGTAAATATGCCAGTTGGTCAATTTAAATAATCGTAGTTACAATTACCACTGTTTAGGCTTATTTGACATTTTTATGGGCAACGGGCAGGAATCAATTCTTACAGATCTTGATCGATTAAAAGTAGGCTATCGGATCAAGCTCTACTCAACGGCAAAAGAAGATTGGCAACCATACTTTCATATATTATCCTTAGATTCTCATCAGCATAATCAACTATTTCTAGATCGCAACCAGTTGATTTCAAATCATCGACCATCAATCATTCTTAGTGGATTAGCTTTAGGAAAAAATTATCAAATCAAAGAGATTAATCTTATTGGTAATAATTGCTGTTTTTCAGGGAAAATTGGCTGTCCTTCTCCCACTCTAGGAACTAGAAAACCAGATCTCAAAGACAGTAGTAATGCCCGATGGCAATGCGCCTTTAATTTAGATCAAAAAGAGTCGAAACAATGCTTTGATTTAATTATTACCCTAAATAATGATCATCAAATAACTTACAAAAAAATAGAGTTGTCACTAGTAGAACTCCAGGATATTTCAGAAGAGATTGAACACCCAATAAATCAAAAATTAGCTACCAAAGTCAACTCGATTGATCTTAGCCGTCAACTTATGGCTAGTAAGAGATTGCAGGGTAAAAACTATTTATTTGCCATTGGCAATGCTCGTTCTGGAACAACAGCATTAGGAAAATTGTTAAATTCTAGTCCAGAAATATGCTTAGGTATTGAAAGATATTCTAATCATGATAATATTTCTGCTGCTTCTTTTGAATCAGAGTCTTTTTTCGATTCTGAAAGTGAAAATTATTTAATTCGCCCTCATTTTTATGAAAAGATTAAAGATAAATTTGAGCAAGCAAGATACATTGGCGACAAAAGACCTAAATTTACCCAATCTTGGCAGAATACTTGGTTGAATTTACCCCAAGCCAAAATCATTTATATTTTTCGGAACATTTACGATGTGGCTAGTTCTTACAATACTAGAGCTACTAATGCTGCTTTGGGAATTGATCAAAGCTGGTCCAGTAGCCGAGATTTTTCTAAGGCGGTAAGAGATTGGAATCAAGGATTGCGAGAATTTCCCAAGTTAGCGCAGTGCTATGAAATTTATTGTGTAAAGTATGAAGACTTTTTTATTGACAAGTCAAAAATGGAGCATTTATTTGCTTATTTTCAAATTGATACCAATAATCAGAGCATCATAGCAGGTATTGAAACAACCCACAGAACTGCCCTTAAATTACAGAATAAACCGAGAAATTTATCAGAAGCTGAGCTTGAATACATTGATTCTCAGGCTGATTTTGAAGCTTATAATCAGGTATTAGCTTTTTATAACCAGCAGTTTAGCTATACTATTTCTCACAAATAACAAGAGCCAAGGACTAACCAAGGGCACACACAGCAAAGCTGTGAAAGTCGACGAAGACGACGTTCCTTTAGGGTACGCCAGCGCCCCCTTCAGGGGCTGTGAAGGTAATCTGAGCATTTGCCCTGCCCCGCATGTACTAAAGACTATTTAATTCATAGAGATAAGCAGATGCACCAGTTTGCGGAAAATAATCTTGTTTCTTACCATTGTGATCGAGATATTCGATAATTTCTTGCTCTGGCTGTGGATCGGCACGGAGGATAAACCAAACACGTTGCCCTAGTAATGGCTGTAGATCTTCAGCTAATTCACGCTGTTTGTCGGATAATTTTTTTCCCTTGTAGGAAAAGCTAGTAGTGCCATAGGTGTAATTAAGTTTGTCATAGCCCTTTAGTTTCGAGTAGTAGAGAAATGCCCGATTTCCTTCAGCATAGACGTAAATCTTGTCTGTGGGTTGTGATTGTTGGACAACATACTCTAAGACTGGTTTGAGTTCATGTTTTTTTTCAGGATAAACGACAAAATTACTAGCTCGATATACAGCGGGGATAACCAATGTACTAAAGCAGATAACTCCTAATAAGCTAAACATCGAAGACCAAATGGCAGATTTAGCAAAATTTAGCTTGGTAATTTGAGCCAGCATCATAGCAATTCCTTCCGCGACGATCATGATGCCCAAAGGAGCTAAAAATAGAATTAGACGATCGCGAAAAGGATATTTGTGTAGATATGCCGCGATTAGGGTGGCAATAAAAGGAGCAATTAAGGCTAAAAACAGACTACGCTGACGACGATACCAAACAACACAGCCAACGATAAAGCTAGAGATGCCAATGCCATCAGTTACACCCAAAAAACCTAGGGGATGATAAAAAAATCTCCCTAGAGCATCAAACAACCAGAGGATGTCGCCCCATGAGTCGGGGTATCGTGATGACCAAGATGAATTTAAATCCTCATTACTGAGAGTATTCACGATCGCTAGCCAGTAAAATAAACCGAAGCTAGTTAGCCAAGCAAGATACATGACCAAACGATTGACAATAATTTGCCGCCAATATTTTTGACGAGACGCTAATAAATTCCACCCCTCTAAACCTGCCAAGATAAACACAGAAGGATAAGAAAGCCAGATAGCCAGACTACCAACCAATGCCAGCTTAATCAGATCTTGAGTTTGCAAGCTTTTCTGGTAGGATTTGACTAACAGCCAAATCAGAATCAGTGCGATCGCCACATCACTGGAGTAAGGTTTTAATTCGGTGGCAAAGTAGAGTGTATAACGACCACAGGCAAACAAAGCGATCGCGATCATCGCTCCCAAAGCAGAGCTATGCTGACTAACTAGCCGATAAAATATCCCTAAAGAGATAATGCTGGCAAGAAACGGCAATAATCGCAGTGCATATTCGCTGTGACCCCAAATCTGAGTCGCCAACTTTTCTAGCCATAGAAATCCTAAGGGTGCAGCCTGATTATTATCTAGAACTTGAGTTAGTTCTCCATATGAGCGTTCAATAATGTTGAGGGCTAAGTTAACTTCATCACCCCAAAGAGAACGATTACTAATGTATTGAACAATCCTTACAATAATCCCGAGAGAGAGAAAGCATAAACTGAGATATCGCCATAATTGCTCCCAGTTTGCTCGACTTAGATTACTATTTGTTGACACCGTAGAACCACATAATTTGTTTCATCTAATTAAACCTGAAAGAGAATTAGGTGTCATTTAACAAAAACAATAAAACAATCGGTTATGGGTTACACAATTTCCCAGACATATTTAGAAAATACCATCGCAATACTAATTCCCAAGCTCAGACCAACTAAAACCTGGAAGGGGGTATGTCCTAATAATTCTTTTAATCTTTCTTCGTTGAGATTATGCTCTTCTTGAAACAGCTCATCAATGATTTGATTGAGGATCCTTGCCTGCTTGCCTGCTGCTTGACGCACCCCAGCGGCATCATACATTACAATAATGGCAAAGAGACAGGCGATCGCAAATTCTGCGGAAGACCAACCTTTGGTTAAACCGACGCTAGTAGCCAAAGCACCTACTAGAGCAGAATGGGCACTAGGCATGCCTCCAGGAGAGAAGAGATAGGTAACGTTTAGCTTGCGACTTCTAATCAGGTCAATCACGAGCTTTAGTCCCTGAGCTGAGATACAGGCTATAAGTGCCACTAACAATATCCGATTGTGTAAGATGTCAGCAACTTCCTGCATGGTGTGTCTTGTATGCCCCAAAAAACTGTAATCGATCAATAAATAAAACTAGTTAGCGATCTCGGGTCACTATATAGTTTGCCACTGCTCTGAGGGGTTCAGCTTTAGCACCATAGACGGATAATAGAGCGATCGCTCTATCTACCAGTTCTTGAGCTTTGAGCTGGGATTTTTCTAGCCCCCACAGGCTCGGATAAGTAGCTTTTTCTGCTCGTAAGTCTTTGCCCGCTGTTTTGCCTAACTGTTCATCAGTAGCAGTAATATCTAAAATATCATCTATTATCTGAAAAGCTAGACCAATATTTTGAGCATACTGAGATAATCGCTCAATATCTTCTGAGTCAGCATTCGCTATCATTGCCCCAGTAACTACTGAAGCTTCTAATAATGCCCCTGTTTTGTGGGTATGAATAAAGCTTAAGGTTTCTGCTGTAATATCAGCTTTCCCTTCCGATTCGAGGTCTAAGACTTGTCCTCCGACTAGGCCCGCAGCACCTACTGTCCGACCAAGGCGAGCAACTACACGGATAATATTTTCTGGTGCCACATTCTTGGTTTGGGTAGCAACATATTCAAAAGCATATGCCAGTAACCCATCCCCTGCCAGAATCGCAATATCTTCACCAAAAACTTTATGATTAGTTGGTTTGCCTCGGCGAAAATCGTCATTATCCATTGCGGGTAAATCATCGTGGATTAGCGACATCGTATGAATCATTTCCAAAGCACAGGCAGTAGGCATCGCCATCTCAACTGTCCCACCAGTTAAGTCACAGGTTGCCAAACACAAAATAGGACGTAATCTTTTCCCCCCAGCTAACAAAGAGTAGCGCATCGCTTCATAAATCTTTTCGGGACGGGCGATCGCAATTGACTTATCCAATGCTTGTTCAACTATTTTTTTTTGTTGCTTCAAATAGTTATTTAAGTCAAATATGGTAGGTGTTTCTGGCTCTGTCAGTTTCTTTTTGGCTTGTACCATATAGCAGGGAAATATCGTGATTAATCTCTATTTATTATCTCTTGCTTGGGTATTTTAACCAAATTTGTTCAGGCTAATATTATTGCTATTGAGTTTTGTTGAGCTAGATTGATTTAGGATTTTTGACTAGTGTATGTAATCAATTATCTTAATCAAGATAATATAGTTGTTCTAATTAATTTCCTTATCCCATAAACTATCTTTTTTAGGGAACAGGGAATAGTTTCTATTTGGAATGACCATAACGAAAAAAAGGGATAAACTGGGTTGATCCAGATTTATGACCTATTGATGATTTGCTGAAGTTTATGCTCGGCTAGTATAAACTTCAGCAAATTCAAACCAGATTTACATTACCTGCTCTACTTCTACAATTTCAGGAATTTGCTCCCGCAAACGACGTTCAATGCCCATCTTGAGGGTCATTGCCGAACTGGGACAAGAACCGCAAGCACCCTGTAATCTCAGCTTGACGATTGGACCTTCTATTTCGGCTAATTCGACGTTACCACCGTCAGCCATTAGATAAGGGCGTAATTCGTCTAAAACTGTTTCTACGTTATCTTGAGTTAATGCTAATGCCATAGTTAATTGAATTGATTAAGTTGATTTTATGAGAACACTGTAAATTTGATCCTAGCGTGTGGGCGCGGAAATTTACGCCACGGCAGCGGGTTCTAATAATTTGCTTTCAGTAAAGACAAACTTAGTCGTGATTTTATCTTGATTAGGATCAATAGATTCAATTACCTGATGCTTAGGCACATAATAGTTACCTAGCTTTTCATAACTCTCGTCAAACTCACGTTTGGCTTTCAGATCATTGGTTTTAGAATCGCGGAAGATAGCATTATAGCCTGTAGAAATATAACCTTCTCCTGTATCTAGACTTTCGTTAGTGTTAATCACAAATGCCATTGGTCCCATAACGCGGCTAACCTGACATATTTCCGTCCCGCGAATTTTGTAGTTAGACCCCATCGAATCACCTTTAACCAAAATCTCTACTGCACCAGAGGCATCTTCTTCGCCTAAGGTGAAAGTACTCTTCCCATGAGCATTCTCAAAGGTATTACGTTTGCGGTGTGTAATTACATCTCTCATGTGGTTGTAGACACTTTCTGCTACTTTCTCATCTTCAATACCAGAGACTTCCACCGTCAAATCATGATCAACTTTAATATCGGCAGTGTAAACTTCATCCCCTTGCTTTAATTCCAACTTAGTAGTGTAGCCAGGAAAGTCACTATCCCACGTATAACGGTTTTCGTAGGCTGCGCGAAAGCGATCGCGTGCAATATCAGTTGTCATATCTATTCTTAAATTATTATTTTTACTGCTTTAACTAGTTTAAGAAAATTTGTCCCTTTTAACCGCAGTTAATCAAATAAAATCCATATTTATACTTAATTTCGTATTCCTCAAAACATAGAACTGGCTCTCAGTAAGTTAACTTTAAAGCAGATTCAATCCTTATTTTGACAACAATGCAGTTTAATATCCACAGCTTTAATCTAGATAATCCTGAATCTTGCCTAATTGTCCTCATTTATGCAGGATTTTGGGGATATAGCTATTACTCTTTAATTCTGCTTTTGATTCACACTTATAAACACAATCGCTCAATCGAATCGGTTAACAGTCAACAGTACCACGAGGGCATAACATCAACAGTCAACAACTTTGACGCATAACTTAACTTTAGATATCTAGCGTGATGATTAGCGATTATTTTTCGTATCTAGAATAGCTATTTACCCAGTTTTTTGATAGTGTTACCAAAACTGTAACGCTACCCCATTTTCAGCTCGTGACAGACATACTAGAGGCATTGAATTATTATGAATTAATGAGCAATGCCTATTCATGATGCTCGCTTAACGCAAATTATTTTTCTTGGTTTATTCTTACTGTTGGGTGTAAATACCAGAGATTGGACAGTTCAGCCTCGCTTAATGCTGATTGTTATTGGAACCTGTTTAGTTACGCAATGGTTACTATCCGCAGTAAGAGAATACACTAAACGCGATCTCGAATTCACTTTTGCTAATCTCTACGGTGAATTAAATCTTCTAATCAGTCCCAAAGTATTAACATCTTTACGCAGTGCGCTAATTACCGCTTTGGGTTTATGTCTGCTGCTACGCAGTAATAGCTATCAGACAATGATGGTTGCTGGTTTTCTCGCTATCTCCAGTAAGTTTCTTTTGCGTTACCGTCAAAAACACTTTTTTAACCCTGCTAACTTTGGCATTATTGCCACTTTAACTCTCACCAACGATGCTTGGGTATCTCCTGGTCAATGGGGAACAGACTGGTGGTATCTCTTGCTATTTATCGGTTTAGGTGGTGTAGTCCTCAAACAAGTCGGTCGTTGGGATACCTCGATCGCTTTTCTACTCTCTTACGGCACTTTAGAAGCGGTGCGTAACGCCTGTTTAGGCTGGAGTTGGGATGTCTGGCAACATCAGTTTATGAGTGGTAGTTTGCTGCTGTTTGCCCTCTTTATGTTGACCGATCCGCGCTCAATTCCCAATTCTAAGACTGGTAGATTGCTTTGGAGTCTGGCGATCGCAATTTCTACTTTTATTTTGCAACATTATTTCTATCTCTCAACGGCAATTTTCTGGTCGCTATTCATTATTTCTCCTTTGACACTAATATTCGACACGATTTGGTCAGCACCGCGATTTAACTGGTTGCGGGAAACCAAATTACCGATTACAACCTAGTCTGACTCCCTTCTCTTAATAAGAGAGGGGCTGGGGGAGAGGTGAAAATCATGAGAAATCAAATATGAAAATATTACGGATGGGGTTGTCTTTGTTATTGGGTATCTTGCTATTAATCTTTGCTACTAAACCCGCACTTGCTTTCTGTGGTTTTTATGTGGCAAAAGCTGATAGTAGTCTTTATAATCAGGCTTCTCAAGTAATCATCGCCAGAGATGGCAGACGGACAGTTTTAACTATGTCCAATGACTATCAGGGAGATGTGAAAGACTTTGCGATGGTTATCCCTGTGCCAGTTGTCTTAACTGAAGAACAGGTTAATATTGCCGACCCGAAAATAATCGAACGCTTAGATGCTTTTAGCGCACCCAGGTTAGTAGAGTATTTTGATGAAGATCCCTGCAACATAAAGGAAAGACCAAATTTTAGCCTTGCAGAAGCTAGTTTCACTTCTTCAGATGAACAACCTCCGACAGAATCTAAACCTTTAGGAGTAACAATAGAACAAGAATTTACTGTAGGTGAATACGATATTGTCATTCTCAGTGCTAAAGAGTCCGATGGATTGATGAAATGGCTGTCTAAAAATGGATACAAATTACCAGATGGCTACTATGGAAGAAGCTCTGCAACACCTTATATTCGCCAAGGAATGAAATTCTTTGTAGCAAAAGTAAATCTTGAAGAACATAGCAAAACAGGATTTCATAAATTAAGACCAATTTCCATAGCTTATGAATCGCCTCGGTTTATGCTACCTATTCTTTTGGGAATGGCAAATGCTCAAGGAGAACAGGATTTAATAGTGTATCTTCTTTCTCCCAAAGGACAGATAGAATTAACTAATTATCGTTCCGAAAAAATTCCTTCTGATTTTGAAATTCCTGAATTTGTTCAGAGTGAATTTCCAGATTTTTATCAAGCAATGTTTGAGAAATATCATAGAAAAGAACCAAACGTTGCTCTTTTAGAATATTCCTGGAATATGGGCAAATGCGATCCCTGTGTTGCCAATGTGTTAAATCGAGATGAATTAAAGCAAGCAGGTGTTTTTTGGTTGAATAAAGCTTCCAATAGTCAATTTGCCAATCGAAGTGTTTTTCTGACTCGCCTTCATCTACGCTATTTTCGGTCTTCTTTTCCTGAAGATTTACTTTTTCAGGAAACATCTAACAAAGAACATTTTCAAGGACGTTATATAGTTCGTCATCCCTATACAGGTGGACTCGATTGTGATGCTGCAAAAAAATATCGTACTTCGCTTGCAGTAAGACAGGAACAAGAGGCGCAAACTTTAGCTGATTTAACTGGATGGGATTTGGAAGAAATCTACGACAAGATTGATTTTGTCCAAACAATACCAATACCTTGGTGGCGAGAACTTTGGGATAAGGAATAAATAACTTTGTAAGTTAGGTTAGCAGTCATAAATAGGCTTAACAACGCAAATTCATGAATCCATAGCATAACTCAACAAAATCAAACCACTACATATCGATTATTACCAATCAAACCAAAGCGGGAAAGCAAGTAACTCATCCGCGTTTATCTGCGTTCATCTGTGGACTCATCAATCAATCAAATCAGTAGCCAGAAATCAATCATGAAAATTTTACGAGTTTTACTTTCTTGTATCCTAACAGGAGCAATTTTCATCCTCGGTATCAAACCCGTCCTAGCATTCTGTGGCTTCTATGTCGCTAAAGCCGATAGCAGTCTCTATAATCAAGCCTCTCAAGTAATCATTGCCAGGGATGGCGACAGAACAGTTTTAACTATGTCCAATGATTACCAGGGTGAGGTAAAGGACTTCGCGATGGTTGTTCCTGTGCCAGTGATTTTGACTGAAGAACAGGTACATATTAATAATGCCAAAATCATAGAACGACTGGATGGGTTTAGTGCGCCAAGGTTAGTGGAGTATTTCGACGAAGATCCTTGTAATGTTTCAAATTTAGCTAGTCCTAGAGATTTTATTTCTGCTGAATTACCAACCTTTCAAAAATCAAGACAAGTTGAAGAGGATTTAGGAGTAACGGTAGAAGAACAATTTAGCGTTGGCGAGTACGATATTGTCATCCTGAGTGCGAAGGAATCCGACGGCTTAGAAACCTGGCTAATTCAAAACGATTATAAAATTCCCCGAGGTGCCAAAGAACTACTCCAACCTTATATCAAGCAGAATTTGAAGTTTTTTGTGGCAAAGGTAAACCTAGAAGAATTTGATAGCAGTGGCTTTGAGAAACTAAGACCGATTTCCATCGCTTTTGAATCCCCTAAGTTTATGCTACCGATCCGTTTGGGGATGATGAATGCTAATGGTGACCAAGATTTGCTAGTTTATTTACTCTCACCAAAAGGTCAAGTTGAACTAACTAACTATCGCACCGTTAAAGTTCCTTCTGATAGTGAAGTTCCTGAATTTGTCAAATCAGAGTTTAAAGACTTTTATACAGCTATGTTCCAAAAATCTTATGAACAAGAAAATAAGCAGGTGGCTTTCTTAGAATATGCCTGGGATATGAGTACCTGCGATCCTTGTTCGGCTGAACCTTTGAATCAAGAGGAATTAAAAAATGCTGGCGTATTCTGGTTAAATCAGCAAAATTCTAGTAATCGCTGGGGTGGGAATAATGTTTTTATCACTCGTCTCCATGTCCGCTACAGTCGAGATAAATTTCCTGAAGATCTCAAGTTTCAATCAACTAGCGATCGCTCTAATTTTCAAGGTAGATATGTAATTCGTCATCCTTTCACGGGAACCATCAGTTGCGATGCAGGTCGGGAATATCGTCAGTCAGTGAGAGAACGACAAGAGCGTGAGGCAACAACATTAGCCAGCTTAACAGGTTGGCAGCTCGAAGAGATCCGCGATCGCATTAAGTTTGTGGAGGCAAAGCCTATTCAATGGTGGAATAATATCTGGAATCGTTAGATTATTTCCAGGTTAAACTTTCAGATGCAGGGTGGGCAAATATTTATCCGCCTTTCAGTATTTGTCAAAAACTACCTTAAATAATTAATCAATGCCTGCAATCCTAAGCGATAGCTATCCGCACCAAAACCACTAATTTGTCCAATGGCGATCGGTGCTATGTAAGAATGGCGTCTAAATTCTTCTCTCTTATATATATTGCTAAGATGCACTTCGACAGCTGGAATAGTAACCCCTGAGAGGGCATCTCTGATAGCAACACTTGTGTGCGTATACGCACCTGCATTAATTAAAATTCCTTGATACTCAGTCCTGGCTTTATGTATCGCATCAACCAGCTTTCCTTCAGAATTAGACTGCAAGCATTCTACTTCTACTTGCAGCTTCACACCGTCTGACTTGAGCATTTGGTCTATCTGTTCCAGGGTAACTGCCCCATAGATCTCGGGTTCTCGCAGCCCCAATAAATTGAGGTTGGGACCATGTAACACTAATACATTTATCTTAGACAAGATACTCCAGTCAGCGAAACTAAAAGTTGTAAACTAGCGGTAGCGACCACGTTGACGATCATCAACAGGAATAGGAATAGTTTCCCGTTCTGGTTCAGCTTCAGGTCCCAATAAAATCTCAATCAGTTTTTTGGCTAAATCTTTTAATTTGTCGAGTATTTGATCTATATAGTCCATCGGGATAACGGCTCCTTAGGAAATCCTTAAGTTTTACTTACCTTATTATTTCCGCTCTCAAGCTTCTAAACATCTACCATTCTGCTGAAAAACAGTGAACGATAAACTCTGAACTAACTCCATAACATAATTTTTTGTTACGGATGTTTACAAAGCAAGAAGCGTAATTTCAGAATGTATTTATTAAGCCTAGCACAACCAGAGATGAAGAGTATATATTTCGAGGCACCAAATGCCTAATCTTAATCTTATTCTAACAATTGCCAGATTGCTGTTGAGCTTGAACTATAAATAAATATTTTAAACAATAAAAAAGTTAATATTATTTACATTTGAAAAATATTCTAAAATTCTAAAATTGTTGAGCTGATTGACCAAAATGACGTTAAGATTTATTGCTCAAAAAACGTCATCAAACCTCAATTGATTATAGATATAAATCATTAGTGACAAAGGTTGTAGAGATTTAATAGAGGTAAAAAAAAGACTAGATGAATCGGTCGCCTTGACGAGCCTAATTCTGAGACAATCAATACCTAGTCTTTGAATGTAATACTGTCATTTTTCTAGCGGAATATCTAAACACAACGCATCAATTGAATTTAGGAGAGAAGACACATGAAATTAGCTTATTGGATGTATGCAGGACCTGCTCATATTGGCACTTTAAGAATTGCCAGCTCATTTAAAAATGTCCATGCCATTATGCATGCACCTTTGGGAGATGATTATTTCAATGTCATGCGCTCAATGTTGGAAAGAGAAAGAGACTTTACCCCTGTTACTGCCAGTGTTGTCGATCGCAATGTTTTGGCAAGAGGGTCACAAGAAAAGGTGGTAGACAATATTACTCGCAAAGATAAAGAAGAACGACCCGATCTAATAGTGCTTACTCCTACCTGCACCTCCAGTATTTTACAAGAGGATCTACAAAACTTTGTGAGTCGTGCGTCGATGGACACCAAGGGAGATGTGCTGCTGGCAGATGTTAATCACTATCGTTATAACGAATTACAGGCAGCAGACCGCACTTTGCATCAGGTAGTTAAATACTATCTAGAAAAAGCTCGTAAAAAAGATTTGCTACCAACGGCTAAAACTACTAAGCCTTCAGTTAATATTTTGGGAGTTTCAACTCTAGGGTTTCATAATCAGCACGACTGTACGGAATTAAAACGCCTAATGATAGATTTAGGAATCGAGGTCAACGAAGTAATTCCTGATGGTGCTTCGGTACATAACCTGCAAAACCTACCTCGTGCTTGGTTTAATCTCGTTCCTTACCGCGAGCTAGGCATGATGACTGCGGAATACCTAGAGTCTGAGTTTTCTATGCCTTATGTCGATATTGCCCCCATGGGTGTTGTCGAAACGGCTCGTTGTATTCGCAAAATTCAACAGGTAATCAAGGCTCAGGGGGCAGAAGTCGATTATGAAGAATACATTAATAACCAAACTTTATATGTATCTCAAGCTGCTTGGTTTTCCCGTTCAATTGACTGTCAAAACCTAACTGGAAAGAAAGCAGTGGTGTTTGGTGATAATACTCATGCTGCCGCTATGACTAAAATCCTGGCTCGTGAAATGGGAATCCAGGTAGTTTTAGCAGGTACCTATTGTAAGTATGATGCTGATTGGTTCAAAGAACAGGTCAATGGATATTGCGATCAAGTTCTAATTAGTGACGATAATGCTGAAATTGGGGATGCGATCGCTCGTCTTGAACCTGCGGCTATTTTTGGTACGCAAATGGAACGCCATGTAGGGAAAAGACTTGATATACCCTGTGGCGTAATTGCTGCTCCCATTCATATTCAGAATTTTCCCATTGGCTACAAGCCGTTTATGGGATACGAAGGAACTAATCAAATTGCCGATCTAGTTTATAACTCTTTTACCTTGGGGATGGAAGATCACCTGCTTGAGATCTTTGGCGGACATGATACTAAAGAGGTAATTACCAAGGGGATCTCCGCCGACTCTGACCTCAACTGGGATAAAGAAGCTAAAGCTGAATTAGGTAAGATTCCTGGCTTTGTCAGAGGAAAAGTCAAGCGCAATACGGAAAAATTTGCTCGCGATCGCAATTTGTCAGAAATTACTTTAGAGGTCATGTACGCTGCCAAGGAATCTGTCGGTGCCTAAATTTCATATTTATATCTGATCAGAGATCGTAAAATCAGGCTCCATTTATTATTGATCAACGGTCAGAGCGCAAAGAGCTTGCCCAGTAACCGTTAGGCGGCTCTACGCGGAGAAATCTCTAACTTGTAATCTCGTTCGATTAGAAACGGCGGCAATTCATTTATGAATAAGAAGAGTCTGATATCAAGTAGGTCAGATTTTGTTCAAATTTAAATTTGATAGATCAAACTAATCACCGAATCTTCTTGACAAATATTTGACCAAAAAAGATAATTGGAGATTAGGCACTAACTAACTTGCTCGGAGCGGGTTTAAGCATTAAATGTCATTCTTTGTAGTAGCTAATGCTCAATGACGAGCTAATCGCAACTTCCATTTGACTACCCTTACGGCAATCTATCAAGAGAGATAAATTTCATGGCTTACGCAATTGTTGAAGCAGGCGGCACACAAATTAGAGTTGAACCAGGTCGTTTTTACGACATCAACCTGCTAGCTGCCGATCCTGAATCGGGCTACACTCTAGACAAAGTTTTATTGGTTAATAACGAGGACGAAATCACAGTTGGTCGCCCCTATATTGAAGGTGCTACTGTTGAAGGGACAGTCATGCGTCATAGACGTGGCAAGAAAGTCATCGTCTATAAAATGCAACCTAAGAAGAAAACCCGTAAGAAGCGGGGGCATCGTCAGGAGCTAACCCGCTTAATGATTAATTCTATTAATGTTAACGGCTCAGTTATTGCCGCAGCCGAAGCGGAATCTGTGGCAGCAGAATAAACCAACCATTTTTTGATCGAAGTTAAACAAGAGGAAATAAATATGGCTCATAAGAAGGGAACTGGCAGTACTCGTAACGGACGTGATTCTAACTCTAAACGTTTAGGCGTAAAACGTTATGGTGGTCAAGAAGTTACCGCAGGAAGTATTTTGGTTCGCCAAAGAGGTACCAGATATTATCCTGGTAACAACGTTGGGCGTGGTAAGGATGATACCTTATATTCTTTGATTCACGGCGAAGTGAAGTTTGAATACAGAACTAGAGGACAAAAAAAAGTTAGCGTATATCCTGTAGCAGAAGGCGCAGCATAGATAGCTAATCTGATATCAAATTATTTATTTAATTATCAAAGCACTCATTTTAGTGGGTGCTTTTTTGTTGCCTGGTTAAACTTAGTTGGTGCCTGTAACCTCGAACGGCAGAAAATTAAGCTGCTAATTTGAGGCTGCTACAGTTGAGGCTTGCAATTCAGTTTTGTTATTTAATTAGATTTCGGGATTATTTAAATATGTTTCAGCCAGACGACAATCATAATTTGGATTCTGCTCAGGATAATGATTCAGGGAAAAACCTAGGCAAAATAGATGCCAATATTTCAACCGAGAATGTCGCTGTCCGTAAACAACAGATTACCAACATTTTTATTAAACTAATTGCGATTGGATTAGCTTTGGGTGCAGTTTTGGGAAGTGGAGCTTACTATTTACTTCACAAGTTAGGAATGACTAAAAGACCAGATCAATTCAAACAGGAAAGAATCGAACCAAAACAGCAACTAGAAAGATCTATTAAAGAGATCAAAGCTATCCCCAATATCCCAAGTCACTTTGAGTAATAATTGGCGCTTGAGACTAAAGTCATGATTTCACAACTTTGTTTTGATAGTCATGAGATCAAAAAGGCTTTTTGTCAGGCAATCATGACATAAGTAGTGGTATAACCTATAAAAATCGTTGACAAACAGGTTTCGATAGTTTTATCTTGATCCCCAGTGATGATTTGTTGCTATAACTTACTTAAGTGGTCAAGACCTTTCCCACAATCATATAAAAAGAAAATAATGAATGATCAAGTAGACGCTAATTAATTAAGGTTGAAAAACTGAATAAGGAGATTACAACTTTATTTATGTTTTACACATGGCTGTTAGCAGCTAAGTACCGTCTAACTAATCAGGGGCTCTAAGTTAATGGCAAAAGAACGTCCACCACTAGAAGAGATGACCTTGCGGCAGCTAAGGAAAGTTGCCAGCGAATATAAAATATCCCGATACAGCCGTATGCGTAAAGCGCAGCTGCTTGTTTCTATTAGAGAAGCAATTAATAAAACAGAACAAGAAAGATTTTCTCAGGATCAATCAGAAATGCAGGAGGAACAACAAGTGAAAGGTACAAAATTTGAAGTAGGTCAAAATGATGACCTGATGGAAAACCTTGCTTCCGTCGATCAAGACTTAGGAGAACTTCCCGATGGATATGGTGAAAGTCGGATCATGCTGATGCCTCGGGACCCTCAATGGGCTTATGCTTATTGGGATGTACCTAGTAGCCACAAAGAAGAGTTGCGTCGTCAAGGGGGACAGCAACTAGCTTTGAGAATTTATGATGTCACAGACATTGATATCAATCATCAGGCTCCTCACAGTGTACAGGAATATCTTTGTGATGAAATGGCACGGGAATGGTATTTACCCATCCCTGTCAGCGACCGCGATTATATAGCTGACATTGGTTACCGTTGTGCCGATGGACGCTGGTTAGTTTTGGCTCGCTCAGCAACTGTCAGCATTCCTCCTGTTTATCCTTCTGACTGGATCGAAGACGCCTTTATCACCGTTAATTGGGAAGAGGATTTACGAGGTAAGACCCTTTATACATTAGTTCCTCCAGCGAAAAAGCAGGCGCTGGGAGCAGATGCAGCGAAAAGTGAGCGACTCTATAGTGATGTCTTTGGCATGACGAAAGAAACTGAGTCAATGCGGATGGCTGGTTCCTTGTTTGGTTCAATGCAACAAACACCTGAAGCGGCAGTTAGTTCTTATATTTTCCCTTCAGGGGTAGGTATGTGGGCAGTTCCAACTGCTTCTGGTCAGAATATGTCTGGAGCTGGTTTCTCTGGAGATGTAATTCCGAATCGTCCTCGCAAGTTCTGGTTGGTTGCTGATGCTGAGTTGATTGTTTACGGTGCTACTGAACCTGATGCTACCGTGACAATTGGCGATCGCCAGATTGAGCTAAATCCAGATGGTACCTTCCGTTTCCAAATGTCTTTCCAAGACGGGGTAATTGATTATCCAATTAAGGCAGTGGCGATTGATGGTGAGCAAACTCGTTCCATCCACATGAATTTTGAGCGTCAGACTCCTTCTCGTAAAACTAATACCAAGGCTGAAGCAGTTGAAGAGTGGTTTGCTTAAAACAACGGAATAATTATTTGGTTTAAATAATTAAAAACTTTTGTAGCCGAGATATATGACTTGTATATCTTGGCTTTTTTATATGGGTTTTATGGCAATTTATCGATTAGTTTTTAGTTGAATCAGGGAATCTAAGTGGGTATCCCAATCCGTGCTATTGTTAAAAATATCGAATTTAACGAATTTAAATGGTTTAAAAGCTTGAAAATCGCTTTTTTCTCCATTTTTCATCTGTTTCTGGTCTATTAATAACAAATTAATACTTGTCCCTATCAAATAAAATATTGCGATCGCTAAGCTTTCCTGAAGGATAATTCTGTCCTAAGCTAAGAAAAAGTAGTATAAGGGTTATGTGGCTCCTTATCTTCTAAAACTCAATATTTGAGCATATTTCACTTAGTAAGGAGTTGATACTCAGAATCTATTGAATGTGTTTGTGAGTCGTTTTGAATCCCAGTCCTCGAAGTATATGTGTCAACAGCCTTTCCGTTAGTTGCTTCGATTCAATATCTCTGTGATTGACGATTAATAGATCGTATAGTGTCCAATTAATTGTTCCGACAATACTATTGATCGCAATTTCAATATCTAAAGCAACAAATACATTCTCGGCAATTCCTCTAACAATAATAGATTCTAAAATGATGCGATAGTTTTTCCTGGCAGCTTGGAGTTGCTCTGTCGCAGCTGTATTCCCATAGCCAATTTGCATAAAGAAAAGTTTGATTAGACCTTGGTGTTTTTGAAAGTAATTTAAGGTCAGATTGATAACTGTCTCTAGTGCTATAACAGGCTCTTGCTTTGGCTGTAACTGCTGCATAATCTGCTTGTGTAATAAGTTTAGATGTTTGACCATAATCGCGGTCAACAATTCTTGCTTATTTCTAAAATGTCGATAAAATAATCCAACTGAGACCCCTGCACTTTTAGCAATTTCCTGGGGTTTGGCGTAATCATAGCTTTGACATAGAAGCATTTCGCCAGCGTCAAGTAGTGCCGCATATCTTCCTTCAATATCATAACGTCGAGAGTGAAACACTTTGCGCTGCTGATTCATAGTTATAGAGAGTTATAATATACTAAGCGAATGAATATTATTCACTCAAATTAATATTACCTCTAATCAAATATTGAGAATGCAGCAACAATCCTTTGTAGAAACTAATGCCATACAATGGAGTGATTTAGAGCAATTTCCGGACACACAATTATTGCCCTTGGCAGAACCGGTGCCAGATGGTTCAATTCATCTTCTTAAAATGAAAAAGGGAACGACAATTCCCTTACATACTCACCCTTGCGATGAATATGTTTTTGTCTTGAAAGGAGAGATCAAAACTGGAGAAAGAACTTGTTCCCAAGGAACGTTTTGGTTTACACCTGCTTATACTAAACAAGGATGTCATCAAGCGATTACAGATGTTGAAATTTTGACAGTTCGATTAGGCAAAATGGGAGTATTTGAAACTGTCAACTAAAAGTTAATTGTCAAAACTTTGTTAGGATTAATGGCTTATTTTGCTGCTCTAGTCATAATTGGTTCAATCCCCGCCAGGTCTAGGATATTAGGGATTAAGTCCTCACGTTTCACTGCCATTAAATGTACTCCTTGGCACATTGTTTGCGCTAACTTAACTTGTTCAGCGGCAATTTTAACCCCTTCCTGCAATGGTTGATCCGCATTAGCCAATCGTTCAATAATGGAGTCGGGAATATTAACTCCTGGAACATACTTATTAATAAATTGGGCATTCTTAGCTGACTTCAGTAAAAATATACCCGCTAAAATTGGCTTGTCGCTAATCGACGCAATTTGAGCCATAAATTTGTCCAACTTATCAAAATCAGTAATCATTTGACTTTGAAAGAATTGTGCGCCAGATTCTAACTTCTTTTCAAACCTTCTTTGTAAACTAGACCAGCTTTTCAACTGAGGATCGACCGCAGCGCCAGGAAAGAGATTTAAAGCACCATCAGGCATTTCCTTCTCGTTAAAATCTACTCCACTATTGAGTTTCCCAATCAAGTTCAGCAGCCGTACCGACTCCAGTTCAAACACTGCTCTGGACTGCTTATGATCTCCCGCCTTGACAGGATCACCTGTAAGCGCCAAAATATTGCGAATACCTAGAGCATATGCTCCCATCAAATCCGCCTGAAGTCCAATACAGTTGCGATCGCGACAAGCGATTTGGCATACAGGTTCAATACCATGCTGATCTAGAATGACCGAGGCAGCGATCGAAGACATTCTTAATACGGCGCGACTCCCATCAGTGATATTAACTGCGTGAACTCGACCTTTTAACTTAGCGGCAACCTCAATCATACGAGTAGGGTTTCCCCCTTTAGGAGGTGCTACTTCTGCTGTGATCAAAAACTCTTGGTCTAAAACGGCTTGTCGGAGGTTGTGGGTCATGATTATAAAATTTATTAAATTGAAATATGTTAAAAAAATTGTTAATCCAAATGTCAATTTATCGAGGTGCTAAGAATCCTAAAGCATCTTTAACCCGAGTTAATGTCTGGTAGGCTACAGAAGTAGCCTGATGTGCTCCTGTTCTTAACACAGAATCAAGATAGTCTCGATTATCCATCAATTCATGGTATTGACTCTGAATTGGTTGTAGCGCTTCAATCGTAGTTTCCGTCAGTAGGGGCTTAAACTGCCCCCAGCCCATATCTTGGCATTCTGTGGCTACGGCTTCTTTAGTTTGGTTACTTAAAATTTGATATAAGGTAAGCAAATTATGGCACTCAGGACGTTCTGGATCGTCAAAAGTTAACCCTTTAATAGGATCGGTTTTACACTTTTTAATTTTTCTCCTGATAGCATCGGGAGAGTCTAACAACTCAATCCGACTCAACTCTGAGGGATCGGATTTGGACATCTTTTTAGTACCGTCACTCAGGCTCATTACTCGTGCCCCCTCTTTACGAATCATCGGTTCAGGCACTTTCAAGACTGGCTGCTTTTTCTTACCAAACTGATCGTTAATTCTGCCAGCAATATCTCTAGTTAATTCTAAGTGTTGTTTTTGGTCTTCGCCGACAGGTACTTTGTCAGCATCATAAAGCAAGATATCTGCTGCCATTAAGACAGGATAGTCTAACAGTCCGACACTTACATTTTCTCCTTGTTTGACTGCTTTTTCCTTAAACTGGATCATTCTTTCTAACCAGTTGAGAGGGGTTACACAGTTTAGTAGCCAAGCAAGCTCACTATGAGCAGTGACATGAGACTGAACAAAAATAGTTGAGCATTCTAAATCAATTCCACTAGCTAGATATACCGCAGCCATTTTGAGAGTATTTTCGGCTAAAACTTTAGCATCGTGGGGTACGGTGATCGCGTGAAGGTCGGCAAAAAAGAAGAAATTTTCAAAGTCTTGCTGTATTTCTACCCAATTGCGAATTGCACCAAGATAGTTCCCCAAATGTAAATTGCCAGTAGTTTGAATTCCCGATAATACACGCTTTTTGCTCATGTTTAAGTGTGAAACTTATTTCTAATACTTCCCCTTTACTTACTCTAAAAAGGGAGTTTCCTATGAAGATTAGTATTACATGATTTAGGTTGATTAACGGGTAATTTAGAGAGCACCATGCTAGTGTTCTTGTTGTCTCTACTTTCTCTGTTCCTAGTTGGAAGCTTTAGCTTTACAGTTGCCTTTAGCATATGTAGATATTAGTAAGCAAAACAATACCTCCCTACAACAGAGAAGATTAATTGTGGTAGATAATCAACAAAATCTAAAAAATGGTACATTTCAATCGTGAACGTATTCCTGAGAATCCTTTTGATCTAACGCAATCTAAAGATCAGATGCAGTTGTTTCGTAATGTCTCTTCAGAATTAGCCGATAAGGTAGAAAAAGCGATCACCCAGACAACTCCACCTCAACTAGCAAAAGTATAAAACTAGCAAGAAGTAGTCAAGAGTATGCTTAACAATTAAGCTATATTCTACTGGTATCTTCAAAGTTGATAATCCGATGAAACTGCGATCGCCTTCTGATATTAGTAATTTTTCCTGGACAAAATTATTAACCCTGACTGTCTTAGTTTTGGGAGCGATCTTGGTTTTGTTTCCCTTGATTGTTGTAGTACAAAGTTCGTTTAGCGATCCTGAGCAACATTTCACCACTGCTAATTACCAACAAGCTTGGCATCAGGGAAAATTTTTACTAGCTTTTGCCAACTCTACTATTGTGGCTTTGGCAGTCACAGCCCTACAAATATTTACTTCAGCATTGGCAGGATATGCGTTAGCTAGACTTGAATTCAAAGGTAAACAGGCAATCTTATTACTAATTTTGGCAACTTTAGTTATCCCTTTCCAGCTATTAGTAATTCCGATATTTGTGATTCTTAAATATGCTCATCTCATTAATACTTATTGGTCATTAATTTTACCCACTGCCGCTAATGGTTTTGGCATTTTTTTGATGCGACAATATTTTGCCAATATTCCTGTGGAATTAGAAGAAGCTGCAACGTTAGATGGCGCTAACCGTCTACAAATTCTAACTCGGGTCATGTTGCCCCTGGCTCGTCCTGCAATAGTTACTCTGTTTCTGTTTACTTTTATTGGTGAGTGGAATGATTTATTTAAACCTTTAGTCTTTACCACTCGTCCAGAATTAAGAACAGTACAGTTAACCCTGTCCGAATTTCAAGAACAGTTTACTAGTGATTGGTCGCTTTTGATGGCAGCAGTAGTAATTGCAACTATTCCAGTATTAGTCTTATTTCTTATTGGTCAGAAACAATTTATTCAAGGAATTGGTTCTACGGGAATTAAGAATTAAAATTTTAGTTGTTAGTTATTAAACATGCGATCGCATCACATTAAGTCAATAGCTAATCTTGAAGCAATGACAATATTGCACTCAATATAGATTTAGCTATAGTGATAACAATTATCAGTTATTAATCGCGTTCATATCCTCAGTTAAAACTTTTAGTCTGACAATTTGTTCGCCGTCTTCATCTAAAGGCACCTCGATAATTTCGCCAGTTAAAGATTCGAGACAGGTTAACAGCGATCGCAAGTGAGGGTTGGAAGCACCCGTTTCTACATACAGCCGATCTGCTACATTACTGATGCGTTTCCAGGTGGTAAAGAGTTTACCCACAGTTTGCTCTAAAGTTGTGGCTTGCTTAACGAGATCCGCTGCGGTGTTAATACAGTCAAGTCTTAGGGCTTCTTCTAAAGCTAATTCCATGTCTACTGCCTTATCTCGTAAGGTTTGCACCTGTGCCGCCGCATCGAGATATTTTGCCAGGTTTTTGGCTTCGGTAGTCATCATTTTGACCGTATCGATATCAGGACTTTCGGCAATTTCTTTTTTAATTTCCACTAGATGAGAATCTGGTAACTTTTCCATTTCTCGTACTAAAGGAGCCAGATGTCGGGCAGGTAGTGAACCTTCGGCTGCCTTTTCCTTAATCTCATCAGGGAGTAATTCCGAACTCATGGCAGTCCACTCATCGGAAAGCTGCTTTACTTCTCTGCGGGTAATGCGATCACCTTTTTGTGCCGCCTCACTAACTAACTGTTGAATTTCTGGGGAAGATTTAGCAGTTTCGACAAAGGCTCGTTTACTAAAATTGTTAATACTTTCAGGATCTAAAACGCCATCCGCTAGTAATGTATCGGCACTGTTAGCCAGTTGAATCAAAGCATAAGCTTGAGATTTAGTAATCTCGCGATCCTTAAGCCAGTTGAGAAATCCTGCACCTCTACCTTCGCCACCTTTCTTTTCCCTATCTCTTACTGAGCGCAAAACCCTTCCTCGCCAAATGTCTGTCTGGAGATCAAAGCGATCGCAAATTTTCCAAATTGTATCTAGTTGCTCGCGGAAATCTGACTCCCTTATCTCTTCGTCTTCAGGATCTGGCAATTCAAAATTGAAATCTGCGGGAATTTCCAACGCAGCAACGATTTCTTCCTGAGAAACTCCATTGCCATTAACTAAGGTAACTTCACTCATGCGGGGCAAAATGTAACAGTAAAAAGAAGGTTAACACAAATCGCTGTTACTTCAGTTGGTCATGAATCAAAAAACTGTGGGATAGGCAACAATATCATTCCAATTCCATTGTCTTGAATAATGTTCTTGATTTTTACTTGCTTAACTTCCGCATTATGAATCATCTGAGATTTCTGGGAAGTATCTCTGATTAAGGAAACAACTGTTCCATCAGCTCGACCACTAATTCGACTTATATCTCTGAGACTACTACTCTCAGAATGAGATTGGAGAATAGTCTGAACCTCATCAGAACTCAAATGCCGATTATAAATGAGTAACAAGTTTGGACTTATTCTTAACTAGGGTATTTTATTTGTACCAGAGATCTAGTTATTTACAACCGACAAAAGTTAAAGGATCGCGGATAACATTACCAGTATTAGAATTAGCAGTCAACAGAATTTGTCCATCGGTGACCATGATTCCTCTAGCAGGATAAATCTTGCCTTGAGCGGTTTCAATTGCTTCAGGTTGCAGATTGACTGTTTCCAAGTTGGTAGGGCAGACGTCCACTGCCACAGGTTGTAGAAAATCTCTCGGTAAATTATTGACCGAATCAATCACAAAATCGACATCTGGGACGATGAGATCAAAAGCAATAAATGTAGAGGCTGAATTCCCCAGAGAAGTAAAGTTAACTATATTGCTGCCATCACCATTAGCAGTCGCGATCGCATTATCGCTATTAGAAAAAGCGACGGAGTCTAGACTATTAATGCCATCGTTGCTAATAGCAGTATTACTGAGACTGTTAAAATTTACTCCCTGAGAGACGTTGAAGGTAATATTACCTGGGCGATCGCCAGCTATATTTAAAGTATTATCGCTCTGCGCCAAAGAGTCGGCAACAGCATCATTATTAGCAGTTGCTTCAGCGAAAACGCTATTTTCTGAAGTGACAACAATTGATGAGTTAATGTTATCAAGACTAGCAAGATCGCTATCTAAGGTGATCTTACCTCCTTGTCCAATATTCGTATTGTCATAGATAATTGCAATCTGCGAATTTACCCGAGATGGATTTTCCACCGTCGCCACTTGAGGATCGTTTGCCACAATAGTGGCGTTATTATTAGCAATGTTTGTAATCGAGACAGAAGAATCTAAGGAGCCTGCATCAATCTCCGAGCCTGACTGCAAGAAAATTTCTCCCCCTGAACCAATATTAGCTTGAGAGATAGTTAGCCCAATTTGTGAGACAGCAAGGGTAATGTTAGGGGTCGTTTGGGCATTACTATTAAGGCGATCAATAACAGCTACCTGGGAGTTAATCTCAGCTGCGGTTAAGTTATTGCCTGCACCAAGTTCGATTTGTCCGCCATTACCAGTATTAAGCTCTAATAATGCCGCAACTATCGAAAAATTATCTAAAGAGCTTGACTCACTATTAATCGTGATCGCTGAACTACTATTGATATTGCCTAAATTCAGGTCGTTACCTGCTAGTAAGTTGACCTTTCCTCCTGCACCTGCGGTCACGTTTGCCTGGGGGATGGCAAAAATATTGTTGGCTTCGTCAATAGTATCAACTTCGGTATTGAGATTGAGATTAACAGCTGAAAAGGCATTCAAATCTCCAAGAGCAATATTTGACTCTGCCAAGAGAGCGATCGCTCCTGCATCACCAGCAGCAATTGTTACCTGGGGAGAGATTTGTAAATTAGCCTCAGTAATTAATTGAGCATCAACTAGTGATGACGTGTTAATCCCATTGGGAATATTAATATCATGCCGAGAATCAAGGGTAACATCACCACCACTACCCAGAGAATTACTCGTATTGATTTCTTTTACCACAATATCTCCCGCAGCTAGATCGGGATTAGCCAGATCTTGATTGGTTAGTAAAACCTGCCCGCCAGGATTATTAACTGTTCCATCGATCCTAATATTACTTCCAGACTGAACAGGAGACTCCGCTGTTTCTAAAGTATTAACCCGATTTGTTCCAGCTCGAATATCTAGGGTTGGTTCAACATTGCCATTAATCTCAATTAAATTGCCATTGGAGAGAGTTATCGTTTCCTGGAGGGAATTATTAGTGGAATCAACTCCCGTAATATTTAGATCCCCCTCAATCGTGACATTTCCTCCTGATTGAATATTTAGCGACGCACCAGTATAGTTAGCTAGACTAACATCGCTCTGAGATAGAATTACGGGAGCTGACAAGCTGATTAAATCCCCCTGAGTGCCATCAGACTGTTCGAGGCGAAAGCTGCCTCCGCTGTTAAAATGAGCGTCGCCATTGATCGGGCGATCGCTAACGAGCGATAAATTCCCTGTGGAAAATAAACCACTGTCAGGATGATTCAAAATTGCCAGATCAATAGTCCCACCCTGTATGGTTAAATCCCGACCTGCCGTAGCAATAAAAGGATTATCAACCAAATCCCTAGCAGTAATAGTGTCTAAAGCTTCAAGCGTAAGATTTTCTCCTGCTGTCAATTGCCCTTGAAGCTCTAAATTACTTGCCGAGAGAGTTAAATTGCGATCGCTTTGCAGAGTTCCCCGACTAATTATATTTCCTGGAGCATCTCTCAAATTCAGCCCAATGGGAGCATTAATCGTTAACACAGGTGTGGCAGTGCTATTAGTAACAAATTCTGTGCCATCTTCAAATTCTATGCCTGTTGCGCTACTGCCAAAAAAAGAGCCTCCTATATCTAGTCTGGCATTCTCCCCAAATAAGATTCCTGCGGGATTAATCAGAAATAGATTTGCTGTACCATTAGCTCGAATTAAGCCATCAATATTAGAAATATTCCCCCCCGTAACCCGAGAAAGAATATTATTGATATCACCTGCATTATTAAAAAAGGCTTCATTGCCACTGGGTACAGAAAAATTTCCAAAGCTATGAAATAGATTACTGCCAGCCTGTTCTCCTCCAGTAATTTCAGCTACGTTTCCTTGCTGATTAACTACCGTTGACAAGCTGCCATCAGATGTGACTTGCCCGTTTGCTGATGAGGCAATCAGACATAGACCGAAAGTAGATAGGCAGCTTCTGAGTAAGTATTTCATTTTTTGGCGATCGTCTATCAAGCTAGAAGAGTACTATTAATAAAACATAATACCCATACTGTCGCCATCCATAACAAACGCGCTTTACGAAAAGTTTTTCGTAGGGATTAATTCTCTGTTAAACGTTGCAAAGATATTTGTGCTGCTTCTTTCACCTGAGGATGAATATCTTTAGCTAAAAATTTAAGTGCCGAAATACTTTTCTCGGTCTCTAAATTACCTAGTGCCTCGGCAATCCTTTGCCGAATTAACCAATCATTAGAACTTGCAAAGCTCAGGATCTTGTCCACAGCTTCAATAGCTTTGATTTCACCTAATGCCGCGATCGCTGCTTGCTGTAGAATAACTTCATCGCTATCCAAGGCCTCCATGAGCAATTCTTTAGCTCGGATATCCTGCAAGTTCCCTAAAGAAACTGCCGCGCTGAATCTCACCAGCCAATTGGTATCCTCATAAAAAGCCCTGGTTAAATATTCAAAAGCGCGAATATCGTTCAGGTAGCCCAACGCCCCTGCTGCATCAGCACGGATACCATAATCAGGATCGGTTGCTAGTAAATCTATTAACAAAGGAAAACATTCATCCGTCGGTTTGACACCTAAAGCAAAAACCGCCATGGATCGCACAGGAAGTATTTCATCATTTAAAACTTTTTTAATCAGCGGTACAGCATCTTCTGGTGCAACTTCTCTCAAAGCTGTTAAAGCCAATAAGCGATCTTTTGAATTTGAGCTTTCTAATTGGGTAGCGATTTTTTCTAAATCTGGCATTTTTCTAAATTTTTTTTGTTTATATTCATCTCAGAAAAACTAATAGCCGATAGCTTTCTAATAAATAAACCTCGAACATGTAGCGGAGATACATCTACATTATGAATCCTTTTAGAATAAAAGTAACTTATCAAGATAATCAAATTAAAGTAAATGTATTACAAGAAAAACTTAGCAATGTTAGCTTAAATTAAGTAGCTCATCAAGATATTCATTAAATATACCAGCTGGCTTATTACTATGAAAATATTAGATTACATCTTCTAGCTTATCAATACAAATTCTTGATAAATCATATTAGTCAGCTTATTAAAACAAACATTTAGTAGGGTAGACTATTTTTTTTTGCGTTGATAAAAATAATTAATCATATTATTTAACTAATCAAGATAATTAGTTTGAGACAGAGATAAATATTGTTGTTCAGTTTAGAATAAATTCGATTACTTCTTGGCTTCTCTATCAAACAAAAAAGCCCCCTCTATAAAGAATAAAGAGCAGGGGCTTACTGAAAATTATTAATTCTCAATCAGACTAAAGTAACGTCAAATAAGTTAATTAGTCCAAATCAGGCATAAATAAGGTTGGTTCAGTTTCACGTTCGATACCTTTTTCAAAACCACCAGCGGCAGCTCTAGCACGTCCAGCATGCCATAAGTGTCCGACGAGGAAGAAGAAAGCAAGAATAAACTGGAACGCAGCCAACCATTGACGAATGTTTACGAAGTTAAAAGAGTTAGACTCAGTGATAATACCACCAACAGAGTTGATAGAGGCATTAGGCGCATGAGTCATATACTCAGCAGCCCGACGTAGTTGCCAAGGCTGAATATCGTTTCTAACTTTGTCGAGGTCAATACCGTTAGGACCACGCATTGGCTCTAACCAAGGACCACGGAAATCCCAGAAACGCATAGTTTCTCCACCCAGGATAATCTCACCAGTGGGAGAACGCATCAAATATTTACCAAGACCTGTGGGACCCTGTGAGGAACCAATGTTAGCACCCATTTGTTGGTCACGGGCGAGGAAAGTAAAGGCTTGTGCTTGGGAAGCTTCTGCGTTTGTAGGACCATAAAATTCACTGGGATAAGCAGTGTTATTGAACCAAACATAACAAGAAGCGATGAAAGACATCAAAGATACAGCACCAATACTGTAGGAAAGATAAGCTTCACCATTCCAAATCAAAGCACGACGCGCCCAGGCAAAGGGCTTAGTTAGGATATGGAAAATACCGCCAGAAATACAGATCAAACCGATCCAAATATGACCACCGATAATATCTTCCATGTTGTCAACTCCGATAATCCAGCCTTCGCCACCAAAAGGAGCAGAAGTTAGATAACCAAAGATTGTGGCAGGATTAAGGGTAGGATTCGTGATCAAACGAACGTCGCCACCACCTGGAGCCCAGGTATCGTATACACCGCCAAAAAACATTGCTTTAAATACAAGCAGCAATGCACCTAGACCAAGCAATATCAGGTGATAACCAATGATGTTAGTCATTTGGTTTTTGTCTTTCCAGTCTTGGCTAAAGAAGTTGGAATACTCTTCTAGTTTCTCGGGACCACGAAGGGCATGGTAAATACCACCTAAACCAAGGACAGCCGAAGAAATCAAGTGTAAAACACCAACTACAAAGTAGGGGTAAGTATTAATTACTTCACCACCTGGTCCTACACCCCAACCTAAAGTTGCAAGGTGAGGAATAAGAATCATGCCCTGTTCATACATGGGCTTTTCGGGAACATAGTGTGCGACCTCAAAGATAGTCATCGCACCAGTCCAAAATACGATCAGTCCAGCGTGAGCAACGTGAGCGCCCAGAAGCTTACCTGAAAGATTAATTAAACGAGCGTTACCAGCCCACCAGGCAAAGCCTGTAGACTCAATATCGCGACCTGCGCCTACGCCAGGATTAGAGAGCGTTACCACGTGGTAGAACCTCCTCTGGGAATTCAAAGTTTTGATGTGGTTGGTCTTGGGTAGCCATCCATGCTCTTAGACCTTCATTGAGCAGGATGTTTTTAGTGTAGAAAGTCTCAAACTCAGGATCTTCTGCCGCTCTCAACTCTTG
>JBCDEP010000127.1:0-18760 GCA_039179675.1 Cyanobacteria bacterium P01_G01_bin.67 | reverse complement strand
GTGATTTTGGCAAGTTTTTTTTCTATTTTGGGTACTCTGATTGATAGAGCTTAATCTATTAAATATAGAATAAAAAATGAGATTAGAATTTCCTGGTTTTCACCCCAAAGACACCCAAAACAAAGTAATGCTAGTTTTAACAGATACAGGAGTAGAGTATTTGAATTTAGATACCCAAGGTTTTTTATTTATCTCCTATAGGAATATAGCAGGATATTCAGGTTGGATACCAAATTATGGTTCAATTCATATCTACAGTAATAATTCTAATCTCAATATACATTTGAATTTTTCTGAAGATGTAGCGGAAAATTATCTTAAACAAATCAAAGAAGTGATTAAGAAACAAATAGCTGGTTAAAATCAATGATGATTAATCAATTAATTGGAATGCTGTCAATTAAAATTGTAGGATTTTTTTTAAAACCCTCTATCTTATTTTGTTAATAGATCTTAGATACAGGTAATTCTTTGATTTGGGCGACTCAATGTCGCCAGAATAAGCACTAGAATTTGATTCAGCAAAGATATATCTTTGCTCAAACTAGATGGGATTCATATGAGATTTTTTATCTAGTATTGTGTTGTTTAGATTAGCTTCTTGAAAATTACAGCCTACAATTATCGCGTTGGTTAAATTGGCATCGGTTAAATTTGCTCCAATTAAAATTGCTTCGGTGAGATTAGCATTAGTTAAATCTGCATTACTCAATTTTGCCCCTCCCAAATTACATCCCGCTAGATTGGCATCGGTTAGATTTGCTCCACTAAAATCTGCTCCTACTAAATTGGCTTTAATTAATTCTGCCTGATGTAGGTAAGCATCAATAAAATCAGCGCCACTAAGATAAGCTCGATTGAGCTTGGTTCTTTCCATCGAAACTTCATTAAAACTAGCTAGCATCATCTCCGCATGACTAAAATCAGCATCACATAAAAAAGCGCCATTTAATTCAGCACCAATCAATTCAATTGCCTGAAAGTTACGTTCTCCCGTGCTATATAGTTCTAATACTTGTTGTGCTTTATTAGCAATTTGTCGATCTACTGCTAAACTTCCTTCTATTTCTTGAAATAAGTCGAGTAAATAGGTATCTATAGTACTATGATTTTGATAAATATTATTAGTAATTAACAAATTTAGCTGTTGTTGTCTTTTGCCTAGCTCCTGAGTAGTTATTTCTATTTGTTTGAGCTGTTTCTCCAAATGGCTTAAGCGATCGCTTACCATATTGTTTAAAACCATGCTGCTGGTTTGTAGGCTATCAACCTCTAATAGTTCTTTAATTTGGTTGAGAGAAAGACCAAACTTTTGAGCGTATTGAATTAATTTTAATCTCTCAATTATTGTAGCTGAATATAATCGATAACCTTTAGCACTTCTGCGAGGAGATTCAATTAGACCTAGTTTTTCATAATAGCGAATAGCTTGAGTGGAAAGTCCAAATTTTTTGGCTATTTCCCCTATAAGTAAATCTGAAGTCATATTTAGACTTTCTCAGTAATTAGTAGAAATTAATTATCTAGAATGATGATTAATAATTCTATTTTGCCATAGCGATAATGTTAAAGAAATTACATTTATTTCTGAAAGCTATAATGGCATTAATTTCCGTTAAAAGAAACTTTTCTTTTAACGGAAAAATACCGTTTTAAATCTGAGCTATAAATTAGAAAGCTTATAGTAATAACACTTAGTATAATCATTACTAAACTGCCAATTATGAGAAAGCTAGATAATTGGGAATGCAAAGCAACGATCAATGCTGTTAGTAAAACTGCCACTAAACTCAAGATGGCAATTAAGACCCATTTAGCCCATTGATAACCTTGCAGAACAAAATACATTACGGCAATAGTGACTACAATTCGACCAATTGCCCACATATCTCGCGAAACCGCCACCAGGATAATATCCAATACAGTTAAGACTATAAACAGACCAAGTAAATTATTTCTAGCTTTGATAGCAGAACGATTTAGTTCGGACATAGGATTTTAGATAAAACTAATAGCACACTTCAACTGCTACCACAAAATAGCTACTAAGATCGAGACTGGTGATCTCAATGTTTAGTTGCGCGATCGCATCACTACAAAATACATCATCAATCCAAATATTTGGAAAATGCACCAAAGTATTTCTTTAGTCTAGTTTTAATTTCATCGCGATCGCTTAGCACCTTCACTAAATTTTCTTTTAGCTTGAAACATTAAACTGTATGGTGCTTTCTAATATCTACGCAATCGTAATCAAAATATCCCTGAGAATTCTTTGCAATAGCTCAAAGCTAGATTAAAATTGAAAAATTTATATCAATTAATATAACAATGAGTGAAAACGCCATCAATGCAGACGAAATTAAACAGTGGTTGGATTCGCAATCGGATTTTTCTCTGGAATTAAAAGTTTTTTCTCATCTATTATCTTTAGACTTTTACGCCGAACATGGAGGCACTTATTCAGATCCCGTAACTAATAAACCAAGACAATTTGATGTACGATGTAGATTAAAAAGTAAAAATAAAATAGTGAAGCTTGCAGTTGAATGTAAAGCACTTTCGCCTCAATTTCCTTTAGTCATACAACAAGTACCGAGAATTAAACAGGAAAGCTATCACGAATTGTTTTGGGCTTTTGAACCTCCTAATAACAATTTTCATGTGGGAGGATTACTAGATCCTTCTAAAGCTTTACGTACAAGAAGCATTTCCGATCTATACTCAGTCGACGATTTTGTTGGTAAATCTTCAAGTCAAATTGGAAGAAAAAAAAGAGGTAAAAATGATAGCGAACTTTATGCCAATGATAGTGAAATTTACGATAAATGGTCACAAGCTATTGCTTCATCACACGATTTGGCTAGCAGTTCAAGCGAAGATAGAGAAACAATGGGACTGGAGCAATCACTCACGATAATATTTCCAGTTCTTGTTGTGCCAAATTTTTGTCTTTGGTCAGTTGATTACGATGCTTTAGGAAATAGAATCAGTGAACCTACTAACTGTGATGAAATAGATTTTTATATCGATAAGAAGCTATGGAAAAAGTCTCAATTTTGCGCTACCTATACAATTAGTCATTTAAAAGTAGCAACTTTGAAAGGATTTAAACAATTTGCAGAGAAAATTTCATCAAGTCCTGATTACTGGAGAATGATGTTTCCACCAACTCATCAACTTGTTGAACACTGACATATGATTATTATTTTCGACAGCAGTATCGGTGGAAGAATAAATACTAATTGATCGCTTTTGCTAGCAAGACGTTCTATCCTGTCTTGTAAACGATTAAAAACTTCTTCACCGTCGGTTAATTGTCCCTTAGCTACTTGTTCCGCATCAACAGCAATTTTATTTTGTAGTTCTTTTAGCTTGTTTTCTTTAATCTCTAATAATTTAGAAGTTTCAGCGATTACATTACCAGCGTTATTATATGCACCACTAGTAATCTTGTCTCTGATAAATTTTTCTTGTTCTGATTTTGGCTCTATGTTCATCAATCTGTATCAATAACCATAGACTAAGTCTACACAAGACAAAATAGCGATCGCGATCTAAAATCAACTTTGCCTTACTCTTTGCGTCTTTCCCTGGGTAAACGCTTCTGCGAGAAACAAAAACCCTAACTAGACTTAGGTTGCCAAACTGCTGCTTTAATAATCACCCAGAGTAGAGATAAATTATAAATTGCCCAGGCAGAATTAACGATATAAGTAGCGGGATGTTCTAAGTTTCCCGTAGCAAAACGATAGATACAATAAATAATGCCTAAAATAGTCAGAACAAAGACCAATAACTGAGTCTTTATAAGATTGAAATATCTACCAGCTTGCCTTTGTTTGGGAGTAACTTGAAATTTGACATCCTTGCCACTAAAAATACTCCAAACTGCTTTAATCATCAAAGGAAAGAAAGCGATCGCATATTGTTCGGATCTCCATAATTCCCCAGCAGGAATACCCCAGGTAGCAGCTAGGAAAGTAAGGCGGTTGAGGATAAAAGCAGGTAGAAAATGGATCGCGAAATCGAAGCTGTATGCCCGTAGAGGAATGATACCTGTAAAGAAATAAATTAATGGACAGGCGATAAAGATAACAATAAAAAACCCTGCAAAGTAACTGTACATAGTTTGAAAATATTGTAGTCTTTGCCAAAAATTCAAGCCTGGTTTTAGCCAAGGATTTTCTTTGAGTAAGACCTGAATTGTTCCTTGCGCCCAACGCAACCTTTGTTTCATAGTTGAACTAAGATCGTCGGGGGCTAAACCAACGGATAATTGTTCATGGTGATATACAGATTGCCATCCCGCAGCGTGGAGACGCATCGCGGTATTCATATCTTCGGTAATGCTATTGCTGGATACTCCTCCCACAAGATCGAATTCATCAAGGCGATTGTTATCTAGTTCGTACTCATCTGAAAAGTTTTGTAAGCCGACACTAACTAAAGCTTCTCGTCGTAGAATCGCATTTGTCCCTGTATAGAAAGATGCACCCATACCATCTTTGCCCTGTTGGATAGGACCATAAAACAAATGTGCCTGATGTCCAAAAGGATCGCCTGAGGGAAGATTAGAGAAAGCCTGAGGAGTCTGGACAAACGCAATGTGGTTAGCTTGGTATTTGCCTGTATGGAGATTGTATTGATAGAAATATGGTAGGACGCGGTATAAGAATTCGGGTTGGGGAATGTGATCCGCATCGAGAGTTATGATAAATTCTCCTGTGGTTTCCCCTGAAAATATAGCATAGTTGATGTTACCCGCTTTGGCGTGGTGAGCTTTACCTTTTGGTTTAGGACGAGCAATATAGCGACAGCGAGAGAGTTCGGTCAGGGCTAATTCCTGTTGATAGATGCTTTCTTCTAAGACTTGTTGTTCCCATTGGAGATAATTTTGAAGTTTCTTATCTTCGGGATTGAGTAAGGAGAATAATTGTCCTAAACTTTGAATATGGCATGATAGATTGCAGCCTGTTTTTGCCTCTGGCTGATAAGTTTTGATTACTAACAAGCAATTGCGTCCATCTGGTTGTTTAGTATAGCTAAAATAGTCACAAAGTTCTTGTAGTAAAAAGATGCCTCTGCCGCTTTCCGCTTCAGCAGCGATCGCATCTGGTAATTTTAAACGACGAGCTTCTAGATCGAACTCTGTGCCATAATCCCAGATTTTAAACACAATCGACTGGCTGAGAATAGTAAGTTCTAAATCGACTGCTAGATCTTCGGCTAATCCTTGATGTGCATGACTAACAACATTATCAAATGCCTCCCCAACAACGGTTTGCAATTCCAACCAAGTATGATTATTAATCCCATCTATTTTCCCAGAATTAAACCAAGCTAAAACATCAGCTAATGCTTGGGGCTTACTCGCTACTTGCAGTTTGGATTGCTGCAAATATTCATCGGTAGCGATAATATCAGGAGTTAAGTTTATCAGCTGTTGCCGACGATTGACCAATTGCGATCGCTTACGGTCGATATTGGTGGCTGCTTGTTGTAGCAAAGGACTTTGGAGATCCTGCAAACAGAGCTTTTCTCCCATTGCCCTCATCTGGGCAGAGTTACCATCATCTAAGATATAAACTTTTAATTTATCAACGGGATAGTCAATTTTTAACGCTGCTTGTGCCGTTTGCTCAACCAAATCAACAGGTTCGTTATAGCAGGTAATAAAGACATCAATCGCAGGATATTCTTCCAGGGGGAACTTGGGCATCAAGCAATTAAACGATCGCACTTTTCTGACCACTGGTTGCCACAAACCAATCAGAAACATTACCCCACCAAGATAACTGTAGATTTCTGCTAGCAATAAGGGAATAGAAACCCAAAGAGCATCAAAGTTGAGGGAATGAGTAACCCGCCACTGCAAATACCACGCCCCAAAGATAAGATTAATAATCGTTAGGTAGCGAAATAATAACGTCCGATCTTTTAAGCGGGTTTGGATATTATTCATGGATTTGTTGATAGGGGCGAACGACCGTTCGCCCGTACAATAATTAGGGGTGGACAATAGATAAAGGACATCCGTTTCGGGATTGATATAAAATACTTTCCAGGATTACGGCGTTGGTGTTGACGTTGAATACTTTATTAATGCCTAATTTTTGGTTTTCATAAATACCCCCTGGATAACCACGATTTTTCACGGCAGTTTTATCTACTGCTTGCTTGAGAGATTGGGTGTAGGTTTTATTGGGAAATAGCGCAGAAGCGGCAAAAGCGGCTTTGGTACTGAGAAATCTGAGATGGGGATAGGATTTTCCCTGAGGGGTAACCGCATTCCAGCGATCGCCATTGGCATAGACGCTATAGTAAAGAAAATAGGGACGACGATCTAGAGAATCTTCGTTAACAGCGGTTAAGAGACCCGTGCGTTTGTATCTTTGTTCCTGTGCTTGAATTAGTTTTGTGGCTTGCTGGTGGGCAGTTTCTGACCAACCCAATTCTAAACCCCACATAAAATAAGGATCGTTAGTGAGGTAGTTACCTGCATTGGAATTGTCATAGTTACGCCGATCAACTTTTAAGGTATTGCCATCTATCTCTACTTCTTTGATTGGCGGATTATTTAAGGCGTTTGTGGCTTCGATGCCCCATAATTGCAATCCTCTGGCAGCATACTGTTCATAACCTAATCTTCCTTCTTGATAATAGTTGATCTTGCCTTGGCGATCGGGAATACCACCTTGTAACCAACCATTACTCTCTAGTTGATTGAGATCCCATCTGCTAACAATTTGTTCGATCCTGATTTTGTATTCTGGGTAATGAGTGTGTAGAGTATGCAAAGCAACAAGAAACCGAGCAATATCTAACGCAGACCAACCGCTAGTCCCTTCGGGATCGGGAGTATTATTGAGTTTCAACATTGCTCCCGTCAAGGTACTGTAGGCTTTGTTGGGTAATCCAGCTACAGGAAGGGGTAAAGTTTCTAGAGTAGTTAGAAGCTTATTGATTTTGTGGTCGAATTCCCTTGCCGAGATAATGTCTAACTGTCTCGCGCTATGAATACCCAAGATCCCACTCCCCTGATCCCATAGGGTAGTCCAAGGATAGTTTTCTACGGCGTTAACTAAACCTGTAGACTCATTCCAGTTGGCTACAAAATACTCCCAAGCTTGTTGGGCTGCGGGCAAATCAAATTCTGAATTGGATGAAACTGGGCAAGTTTGATCGGGAGTGTTCATAGTTGACGCGATTTTTGGTTCGAGATCGATAGCCAGAGGTTGTTGAGGAATAATGGCTACGGGTAACTCCCGATCTGGAATTTCGTCTTTTTTAGGCGGATTTCCTCCTCTGATTTGGCAGGGGTAATTGATGTCCAATAGGATTCTTGTTCGTCGAGATATAAATCGGCTTGTTGTGTTGGCAAATTGGGCAAACCCTGTCCCTTTTCCTCGGCGATGGCTTGCCACCAAGGGGAATTCATCGCGACATTATTAATTGGGGCAAAATTGCTAGCTTCTGTATCGGTAAAATTCACCGCAGACTTGGCATTAGACCAATAAATACCAGTCTCGTCTGTCACTAAATATAGCTGTTGTTCGTTTTCAGAGGGCACGCCATTACCTGAATTCCCCTCGGCAACTGTATCCCACCAAGGGGAATTAAAATCAGTATTATTCGTTAATAACGGTTGTTGATCGCGAAATTTATAATATAAAGATTGGAGAACGATCGCATTGGTACTGCTGGTAAAACCTAATGCTGCCCTACCATTTTGCTCGTAAAATCCTTCATAGTATCCCAGGGTTGGGTTGTATAAATCTACTGCCGCCTGCTGCAATTCCTGAGCGTATTCGTCATCAGGAAATAATGCTCCGTAAGCAAAAGCTGCCGCTACACTGGCAATACGATGTTTGTCTTCAGTTTTGCTACTACCCGTCCAAGTTGACCAGGGTTCTTCATTACCAACGATAGAGCTGTGAATGATGTATGGTTGCTTTTGAATCAAGACAGTATTGGCTGCGGAGAATAAACTCTGGTCGCGATAGCGTTTGGCTTCTGCCTGTAGCATAGGGTATACCAGCGATCTCATTTGCGGATCGAAACCTAATTCTAGTCCGTAACGAATAAATGGATCGGCAACAACCAGGTTTTGTGCTGCTGGTTTTCCCTGGCGTTTTCTTTGGGAAAGGACTTCAAAACCATCTACCGATTGAGTTTGATATTCTCCCCCTACTGCCGACTGACTCGCATCAAACCCCCATAATTGAAAACCCCTCGCGGCATATTCTTCGTAACCCAACTGGTTGATGGGATGCACTTTTGCCAAACGGCGATTAAATTCATCATCTTCTACCACCGCACTATTTAATCTGCCATTGCGGATCACCCGTAGATAAGACCAATTCAATAAAATCTGGTCTACTGTTTCAGTATATTGAGGATAGCAACTTTTGAGGTTATGCAATGCCAAGAGCATTCTACCGACATCTAAACCAGACCACCCTGTTCCTTCTGGACTAGGATTATTGCCATAGTCTACAGCTTCGAGAGTGCGAATGTCGTAACCCCGATGGGGTAATTCCCCTGAAAATAAATCTAATCTTTGTAAAGTTGCCAGTAACTTACGCACCCGCAAGTCAAATTTATCCAGGGATACTAATTCCATTGCTGTCGCCGACTGCAAGGCAGCCAGATAATCCCCCATGCCCCACAGACTCGTGGCTTTCATGTCACTGCGATCGCTTACTAGTCCTGTTTCTGGTTGATAATTGGCTTCAAAATATTTCCAAGCGACTTTGGCATAACGCTTTTCAGGAATGGTTAAATCTTTGGCTAATTCGGAACAAAAAGAAGGTTCAATTCTACCCATTGAAGGTAGCGGGGCAATGGCGACAAATTCCAATGTTGGTTTCTGATTCTCAGGGGGAGGATTATTAGTATCAGAATTATTGCCATCAGGTTTTGGTTCGGGAGATGGTTCGATTTGGGGTTGAGGTGCTGGGGCAACGGCAACTGGTTTTGGTGACGGGGGTGGCGTTGCAGGTGCGGGAAGACTATCTACTCCTGCTGGTGCGGGATAGCCTTCCGCAACTTGATATTCTTGAGGATCGCCTGTAGAAGCATTAACCAAATCTCCTCCAATCAAAGGCTGATTTCCTCTAGCTTTGTAATAGAGGATTTCCATAATTAAGCCGTTGGTGTTACCAGTCAGAGCTTTATTGGGTTCGTTGGTTTCTTCATATAACCCTGCATAAAACCCACCGCCATCGGGACTCATCAGACCTGTTGCTACCTGAAATAGTTGTTGGGCGTATTCGCTATCGGGAAAAATATAACGCCAACCCAAAGCCGCTTTAGTACTGATACTTCTTAGTTCGGGATATAGCTCGTTTTTTTCCGTAATCGTCGCCCAGGCATTGCCATTAGAATAGACAGTGTTGTAGAGAAAATAGGGCGCGCCATCAATATTATCTTCCGTAACTGCGGTGAGTTGCCCCGTGGCTAAATAACGTCGGCGTTGCACTTCAAACACCTTTTCCGCAAATTCCTGCTGTTTGCCCAAAAAGCCAAACTCAATCCCGTCGAGAATATAAGATTCACTAACTACATAGTTGTTAGCATTGGTTTCCTGAAATCTGCGGGTGTCTACGGGGACTTGCACTCCATAGATTTCCACCATTTTATAAGGTTCATAAGATAACGCTTTGGGTACAGCATAGCCCCATAACTCATAACCCCTAGCCGCATATTCCTCATAACCCAAACGTCCTTCCTGGACTGGTAGAGTCTGTCCATCTTCCAAAACTGCTGCCCCAAACATATAACCATCCTGAATTGATCGCTCTACCGCCCAGCGATCAATAATAGATTGTAGCCAGTCGCTATATTGCGGGTGACAAGTCCTTAAGACGTGAAAAGCAGCCAATATTCTGCCGATATCTAAAGCAGACCAGCCGATCCCTCGTTCTACAGGATTATTGCCATAGTCCACCATTTCCCCCGTAGCCGTGTTATAAACCTTGTTGGGCAAACTATCTTCAAATAGACGCAAACCACTTAAAGAAGCCAAAAACTTATTGAGACGAAGATCGAAATCTGCTTGGTCGGTTAAACCCATCCAACGGGCAGCATTCAACGCCATCAGGTAATTGCCCATATCCCAAAGAGTGCCTGAAGGATAACCACCTGCTGCATTGGTAAATCCCGTACTTTCTTGATAGTTATTCAGAAAATATTGCCAGGCAGTACGGGCATAGGTTTCTTCTTCTGGGGTTAGGGGATTGATAATATTAGCGCAGCTATTTCCTTCAGCCTGAGCATGAACTACCTGAGACTGCTGGAATCCAATTAGCCAGGGAGATGTCATTGTTAAGGCTAAAGAGGCTGCGACTGTGTTGAAAAATTGGCGGTGGATCGATCTAAGCAGCATTGGTTTCTCCTGAAGGGGCGTGAAGTTCTAATTTGGTGCGAGCTAGATTTCGGGGCGATATATAGCCAAAAGAGGGAGCAGCGCTCGCTTTCGTATAGCCTGTAAATTTGTATCCTTGAGAATCAAACAGTTGCCAGTCGCATTCTTTATCAATGTTGAAATAAATAATTCCTTTGATCTGGGGTTCGGAAGCTAAATAGGTATAGGTCTCTTGTAACCAACGATTCTTAACCCCCAATTGCGAACCTGCGGCAGTATAGCTGGTGCTTGCCGTCTGAGCGATCAAGATCGGCTTGTGGGGTGCTAACTTTTGTAACCTGGTTAGATAAGGTTGATAAACTTCTTGAGGAGAACTCCAATGCTTCCAAGCAGCGTTAGCACAATAGCCCCAGTTGTAACCGCTAAATGCCATCACATCAACGTGATCGCTTCCTGGATAGTAGTATTCAAACCTATCTTTAGCTGGACTCCAACCATTAGGAGCAAAAACCCACCGTACAGCATCTGACTTGACCCCTGCTTGAGCAAAAATATCCTGCACTCTCTGATAAGCTAGCTTGAAATTAACGGGATCTTCGCCGTAGCTTTCCCATGCGCCATTCATTTCGGGAAAGGGTGCAATAAATGCCAAACGATTACCTGAAGCTGACCAATTAGCATAAGCGCGAGCAATTTTCCTCAATCCGCGATCTGCTTTTCCTATCGCAATATCTGCCATAGTTCGAGTGGAAGTTAAATTGATAAACCCTGTATAACCATTAGTCCTTAGTAGTTCCAAAGACACGGGAATATCATAGGCGGGGTTATGAGTCTCAAGATCGATAAAGCTACCTACTAGAGAAAAGCGTTTACCTGCCCATTGTCCGATTTGGCTGACTTCTTTAGTCAAAGTTTGGCGATCGCCCATAAAACTGGGAGGATATATGCCTAACATAATTGGATATGGAGCCTGAGTAGCTTCGTGAGCAACGATAATGGAGTGATGCCGAGCAACCATGCCCAAACTGAGTGTTAATGTTACTAACACCAGTCCAATTTTTTGCCATGTTGGTCTTAGGTTAATCATTTCCCTCTGATTTTTTGTTCAACGATCTTGAAGTCTCTGACTCAGTTTTTACTCCTGCCCAAACTATTAAAGGTTTACCGATTTGTTTGTAAAGCAAGGACTCCAAAATAACGCCGTTATTATTTGCCGTCAAAGCATCATTTGGTTCTTGTAGAGTTTCATAATAGCCGTTGTACCAGCCTGTTTCTGATTCCAGATTTGCTACTACAAAATCAAATAGCTTTTGGGTATATTCATTGTCATAAAGTACGTGCCAACCAATTGCTGCTTTGGTACTTAAAAAACGCAGATGATTATAATTCTCTCCCGTATCGGTAATCGTCGACCAAGGCTTACCATTAACATATAAAGTGTTGTAGACAAAGCGCGGATCGCGGTCTAAATTATCTTCAGTAATTGCGGTTAATTGTTTAGTATTTTGATAACGAGCTTCTTGGGCTTTAAAAATGCGATCGCTATAGGCTTTGGGTAAGGCTTGAAAACCCGTTTCAATCCCATCTAAAAAATAAGGTTCGCTGAGGACATAATTATTTGCTCCAGAATTTTGCGCATCGCGCAAATCATAGGGAATACCTACATCATAAAGATCAACAAATGCAGTTTTATCTTCATAATCTAACGCTTTATTGACTTTTAAACCCCAAAGTTTTAAACCAAAGGCAGCATAATTTTCATAACCTAATCGTCCCTCTTGATTGTATTGTTCCTCTCCAGCAACAATACTGGTACCGTACATATCGCCATCTTTAACTAACCTTTCAATATCCCAAGCCTGCCAAACAGCATCCGCTTGATTTTTGTACTGGGGATACTTGGCACCAATAATTTTTAACCAAATTGCCATTCGTCCCAAATCAATCGCCGACCAACCGATAGTTTCAGCTTTTTCTAAACCACCATAATTAACGGGGATTAAAGTTTTAGCGTTATAAACTTTATTCGGTAATTCTTCATTATATAGTTCAAGTTTTGCTAAAGTACCTAACATTTTATCTAGCTTAGTTTTAAACTCTTGCTCTTCAATAATTTTTAGTTCTTTAGTAGAAACCAAAGCAGCAATTGCAGCACTTTGATCCCATAAAGTTACTGAAGGAAACTTATCAGCTGAATTAACTAATCCTGTCTCATCATTCCAGTTATGTTCAAAATATTTCCAGGCAGTTTTTGCCACTGTCAATTCTTCAGTAGTTAACTTACTTGCCTTACCAGGAATATAGGGAACTGGATTCGCCTTGAGTTCTTTAGCTGTAACTTTAGTTCCTGGTAATGTTAAAGATTGTCCATCTTGCAAAGCATATAAAGCTTCAGTATTATTAGTTTTTGTTGCTATATTTTTTTGAGTAATTGAATTTGGTTGTTCTTCCACCACCTTATTCCCAGATAAATATTTACCCAACCAAGTTAAACCTGCGATCGCTAGTAATGCTGTTGCCACTGCGCTAATAATTACTAAGGCTGAATATTTCTGTGGTGGTGGTTTTAGTTCTGGTTGCATATCTCTGAGCTATGACTTGTTAGGCGATCATTTTTAGAGTTCCCAAAATTATTTAAACAGTTAACAAAATACGCCCAATAAACTAATAAAAGTAATCTAGATTACAGTTGATTTGTCTTAACTTTGTTGACTGTTATTTTAAGAAGATAAAACATTATTTGATTGCCAAAAAAATATTATAAAGTTAAGTATTTGTAAGTAAATTAACAATCAAACTAATTACTGAAGCATTGTAGTCAATAGCATATTCGTTAGTAGCGTAAGATTGCTCACTATCTATATAACTAAGCTGCCCTAAGTTTTTAGCTACTTTATTATCTTGAGCGTCGCTATTTGACCCACCCACAACTAAACCAGGAATATAAATATTTTTGGCTCTGGCAAATAAATGATTGACGTGTTTGACAGGATTGGCACCTATTCCTGTAATGAAGGTTTGATTGAAATGATTTCGCCCTAAAAGATAATCCAGTTGATCGATTGCCCCCTTAAGATAATCTTGATTATTAGTTAATTGATAAGCATAAACTAGAGTAATTCCTTCCTCGGCAGTCATTTTATTAGATCCCCAAATAAAGCGAGGATTGGCGATGTTGTAGTTACTGGCTTGAACTTGCTGAAGAATTAAATCGGCTCGTTGTTTGAGCTTAGTTTCAATTTTGGTCATTACTTCTGGAGCAACAGTTCGACTACTTTGTTTTAAGTAATTAATTAATGCTAAGGCTGAAGGATCTTTCCACTCAAACAGAGTGTAATCTACCTGGTCTAAATTACTAACAAAATAATTATTAAAACCCGACTTACCAGTAGTGATAAATAGTTCTGCTGCTGCCCAAAGACGATCGTCAAGATCTGTTTTCAAACTAGCCTCGCGATCGTATTCCGAAGCTAAATATTTACCCGAGCCACTATCATCTCCTTCTACCCAGTCAACTTTCATCTCAGGTTGTGTTGCCAGATATTGCCAGGCTAACTCAGCGGCATTGAGATATTTACTGGCTAATTGAGAATTAACTCCTGGAAAATTGCGACTAGCAAGTGCCATCACTGCGGCAAATTTAGCGGTTTCGGGAGTAGAAATACCATAAACATAACGAGGTTGCACATCTTCGTCAGGAGATACGCCAAAAGGCCATTTTTCACCTGATAGTTTACGATACACCGCACCATCTTCCCGCTGCATCTTCAGCAGCCAATCTAAGCCAAACTGCATCTCGTCGAGCAAATCAGAAATACCGTTGCCGCTTTCGGGAATAGTTAATTGACCATCGGGAAATAACTGAGGATACTTTTCATATAGGTTTAATAACCGAGCAATGGTAACTGCCGTAGTAGTGACATACTTGCCATAGTCCCCCGCATCATGCCATCCTCCTAACGCCTCAATATTATCTCCTGCTGCATGATGTCGATCTGTATGGGCGACCGCTCCATCTTTAACATGACAGGGAGGGTGAGAAATTCCTGTAACAGGATCATTGACCTCCACGCCACATCTTTGTAGATAATAAGAGCGTAGTAATGTAATCAGGGGTTGCTGGTAAATTTCTCTACCAATTGCAAAAGGCACAGAGGTTAATTTACCTTGCCTGAAATAATAAGTACCTGGCTGAGTAATATCGGTAAAGTCAATAGTAGAAATTGCATCAGGGGTTGCTGTATCCTGAATTTCTCTGTCTGGTTGTATCGTCCTAACCACCTTCCTCGTATCGCGATTAATTAATTGGGGATGGGCTGTCGGTTTTTGATTGTTCAAAAAAAGGGCGGTTTTTTGCCAGGTAGGTAAATAACCTACCTGATTGACCACTATTGCCGTCGGCTTTTTGACGATCGCAGCTTTGGTCAGGATTTTGACAGGGTGATCGAGATTTAATATGCTAGTTAATAAGACTACCAACAAACCTACAAATAAAAAAGCTTTAAATCTAAATTTCATAAGCGGTATTCAACCGAAGATTAATTCTTAGATCGACTACTATAAAGCTTTTATTCGATTTTCAACTGGGTGTACTCACTGTAAAACAAAATACATTTTATTTGAAGAAAATTGCATTGTTATCACCAACAATATAGTAAGAATCTGTAGCGTTAGCTTAATTATTTTCAAGCAGTCAATATTTAATGATGTCAAAGTTTCAAAACGTCTTTCGGTATTCAATAATTTTTGTTTTTTATTATTTAAAAACTCTTTGTCGCTTAGGTTAATGCTAATAGTCGCTACTTTGGCTTGACTAGCATCACCAAAAGAAATAACTGGAATTGAATTTCTAACAACATACAAATTGTCGGGAATTGGTTGGCGTATACGACTCTCTATATATTCTGGAATGTCTATATTCATATGTTTTGCTTTTTACTTAGGTACAGTGACGCTAAAGTCAAAAGTATTTTGACCCAAAAACTTACCATCACGATCGCGAATTACGGCTACTAACTCATAGTTGCCAACCTGCCACGGAGTGAAATCGATAGTAGTTAATTTTGTCAAACTATCTGGCTGAAGAGCGACGGCGATCTCTCCTTCTTTCAAATGTTGCCACTTGCGTTGCAGGGTATAGCTAACTCTAGCGTCAGGAAAAACCTGCCAGAGATCGTTGACTATTGTTAGATCCAAATTGATTTTTTGACCTAATTCCCAATTATCTTGCTGAGAACTAACGATAGGTAATACTGGTTGATAGGCAATTTTCAGTGCTTCGTAACCAGGTTTGGGATTGCGCCAATAATCAACAACAGCCCAGTTAATTGAAGCCCAATTTTCGACAAACATAAACTGAAAGATTGCCGATACGGGTTGATATCTTAGGCGACGATAAGATTCAGCCGCAAATTTGGTTAATTTTGCTTGATATTGCTGGGTATTATCAATAAATTCCTGAACGTTATCACCCATTGGCACTTTGGCTATTTCAAATGTCTCCTTGGGTTGAAAATTGTGATATTTCCATTTTGCCCATTCTTCTTCCGTATCGGGATATAATTCATCTTCGCTAAATATCCGACGTAAAGAAGATAACTGTGGCAGTGCTTGGGCGCCATATTCAGTAATTAAAGGTTCTGCTGTTGGTTCGGCATATTTACGCCAGGTAGCAGAATACCACCCCCACCAAGGATGTTCCCTGACAGTTGATGCATAATGAAGATAGCGACTAGGATCTAGATTTTGCAAGCTGGCATATAGTTCATTATCTAGCTGTTTATTTTGCTCTGGATCGTAATTTTGATAGAGATACTTCATCCATTCCGCATCCCAGGGTGGTTCATTGTGTAGACTCCATGCCATAATTGCTGGATGATTGTAAAGCAAGTTAATCATATCCTTACCCTGGGCGATCGCCTGACGAATCAATTCAGCATCTTCTCGATAACCCCACTGCAAGGGAAAATCTTGCCAGACTAAGATGCCCATGTGATCGCATAAATCATAAAAACTGGGATGGGTAATATGAGCATGAACCCTGACAGCGTTGATGTTCGCCTGTTTGATTAACCCAACATCAAAACTAGTTTTTTCGGGCGTTAGTTCGCTTAACCACTGCGAACCTATATAGTTGGTGCCGCGAATAAAGATACGCTGACCATTAAGCTTCCACACCATATCTTGTTGGTCGTATTCAATAGAGCGAAACCCAAATTTGGTCTGATTACTAGCTAATAGCTGTCCTGATTGAGTCAGGTTAACCTGTAAGTTGTACAGATTAGGTTGCCCCTGATCCCATGTCTGCCACAGATGGGGATTTGGTTCTATGACATCGAAACGAAAATGATTAACTCCAGGCTGGAGAAGACGCTTTTCAAGCTTTACTTTACCTGGTGTGGCGACAAAATTATCTGGAGTTAGCTGTAACTGTATATCTACTGGTGCTGCTCTTTTTCCTGGGTAGGTTAGAGCTAAATCGACTTTTGCTTTGCCTTGGTGACTAGAAAAATTTATTTTTGGAGTAACCTTAACCCGATCTATAGTTAGCTGATTTGAAGTTTGGAGATATACATCATGCCAAATTCCCCCTGTATTCTGTTCTTGACCGCGATCGCTCCAAGCACCTCCAGGACGAGCATCGTGATGACCCAACACTCCCTTAATTAAACGCTTGTGCAATGACCAATCAGTTATTTGGGGTTCGAGAGGACTATTAACCCGCACGATCAGATCGTTATCCCCTGTTGTCTTTAACAGCTTTTCGACTAAAAAGCTAAAAGGTTGAAAATAGCCTTCATGAAAACCGAGATACTTGCCATTGAGCCAAACATCAGCGGTATAGTCTACACCTGCAAAAACTAGTTTTACTAATTGCTCATTGGATTGGGGACTAAATTTAAATCGATGTCGATACCAGACAACACCGCTTAAATCTTGACCTTCGAGCCACCAGTTAGCAGGAACTTTAATATCTTGCCATTGATGCGGGGGAAATAGCGGCAGTTTCTTAGTTGGTTGCAGCACCAAATTATTGTGCTTTGAAGTCAACCGTTTGGTTTTATTTTCTGATAGTTTTGCTCCAGGGATAAATTGCCATGTACCTGCAAGACTAGTAATCTGAGATGCTGTCTTAGCTGTATTCAATGGTTCTAATCTGACTCCACGATCAAGCCTGGTAGCGGCGATCGCCAAATTAGCTTGAGGTATGGAGAAGAAGAAACTGGAACAGCTAACGATCCCAAAAATGAAGACTGTTGCCGCAATTAAATAGCAAATGTAGCGATTTCGATTTAATTTAAATCTCATCTCAGAAACTATAGACTGCTAAAGGGTAAAGATGTTGCCAAGGAAAAATGTTAAACCGATAATTACAACTCTGAGCGATCGGCTTTGTTTGGAGAGTCAGGGCAAAATTGATGAAAAAACGCACTAAATGCCTATTGCTATAGTTCCCGAAAAATCGACCAAGATTTACAAGTAGTCGTGCAAAATTAATTTCTTAGTTGGGTTTAGTTAAGGAATAAAGGGGAAGAGAAAAGAGAATACATAGCATTACGCATCAAGATTAGGACACTTAATTTTTACCCCCTACTCCCTACTCTCTACTCCCCTACTCCCTACTCCTTAATATCCAACCCCTCAAATGAATAGTTGTTGTACCTAATTCAATTCCAGCTATCCAAAAAAGAGCCTTGGCTAATGCCTGTGAGGCGGCGATACTGAATTACAGCTTCAGCTTCGCTCATGCCGGCGACGATATCTACTGCCATCCGAGTTTGTTCTGGAGCAAGCTGGTTATGATGATCCAATTTCGCCTCAGTTTCGAGAAATTCACGGACAAAACGAGCCGGAATAAAGCTCAGATCGCGATCGCTAATTGCCTGAAGATAAATTTCAAATAGAGTTTTAATAATTCTTTTTTGCCCATACCGTTGAGTTGCCATGCGGGGGTTAGAAATCACATAAGACCAGACAATCCGCTGCAAAAACTTGAGTTCTTCTTCTCGGTTACGATTATATTTCAGGTAGCCGCGATCGCCATATTCAGTACTTAACTGGACAGATTGAACGTAATTTTGAATTAATTGAGAGCTAATGCGTTTGATTTGGGCTTTTTGCTCAAAAGAGCCAGGGGGATACTGTCCTTTAAGATTATAGGTAGCATCCAGAAAATTCTGAAAGCGATGGGGATTAGCTTGCACCACCTTGGCAACAGGATTATTCGGAGATACTCGTAGCCATTCGGTAACAAAGCGGTCAAATTCATCCCAATCCGTTGCCAAAAGTTCCAAGGGAATCAAACCCGCCAGATAAAAATCTTCTAAATCATGGACGCTGTAGGTAATATCGTCCGCAAAGTCCATAATGCTGGCTTCAACAGACTGAGCC
>JBCDEP010000178.1:0-12502 GCA_039179675.1 Cyanobacteria bacterium P01_G01_bin.67 | reverse complement strand
TTTTTAATTACTGTTTACCTCTCTAAATCAAAATTAATAGATGGCAATTCATAAAACACAAAAAGCAAACTATATAAGTTGCTAGAAAATGTTTCAGAATCTTAAATCTCTAAATTTAATTAGAGTAAGGGTGATTGTTATTTAAGCAAATAAAGCTTAGTCTGAACTGATAATTTTCTCAGGAAAATCTCAGATGTCCTATTTTCACTTGTTTTCTCAATAAAGGAAGATAGCTGAGTAATCCGAGCCAGCCTAGTCGGGTTTTATGCCGATCAAGATAATGCCATTGGTTAATCAACTTAATTCGTGTACCCCAATTTTCAATTTCGGCTAGGTCATCAATTCCCCACCGATATAATCTACCGTTTCCCAGTACTTTGAGTTTGTGCCTGCTATACTGAGCCAGAAGCATACCTAATGAGTCGAAAATCAGCTCAGAATTAGCAAAATTGTCTCTAATATTTTGGATTAAATACCTGACTTCAATCTCTGAGAAAAACATTAACAGCCCTTCAGCAATAAAAAGCACCCGATTTGGTCTGGTTTCCTTTACTTTTATCATCCAGTCTAGATCTAAGGCAGAATAGGAAAAATATCGATGCCGCTCAGTTTCTCCCAATAAACTATGCCAAATAGTCTTCACAATAGGTAAATCAATCCCATTCCAATTAATCGAGCCATTATCTAAGCGAAAAAACCTGGTGCATAAACCTGTTCCCAAATTGACTACTGTAGTTTGAGGATACTGAGCAATAAAATTACCGACAAATTCATCTATAATTTCGGTTCTAATTGCAATTAAAGCCTGATTGAGGGGACAATCATATTGAGAAAAGTCATAATTTATCTGATTGACAATTTCAATCGATTTTGGATCTTTAATAATGCCTTGTGATTTTTTGCTTTCTAAGCTTCTCCAGTATACGGTAGCTAAAAGAGTCTCGGAAACTGGTTCTAAGCCATTGACCTTAAAATGATTTTCCATATTAATAACTCAATTATCTTCAAAAAAAAGTTTTGCTGGAATGAATATCATGAGCCTGATTCAGGGCTAGAAGTTCCATTAGCAAGCTGGTAGCCACAAGATGACCTTGATGTGATTTGATAGTTTAAGCCGCTCACAGCAAGCGTAAATTAATTTTCCAGTATTTCACAGTCAATAAATGGCGAAAAATTTTGCTGTCAATTAATTAATTAATCCTCTTCATTATGTCTGTTGCAAGCTAATGTACATTGAAAACTGCTTCTTCTTAAATTAGCTTGAAAACAGTCTTCTCTTTTCCTAGTCTCTATCACCCATCTCCCCCAGATATGGCTTACGTCTTTACACCATATGCAAATAGGATAAGCTTTTCTCTCCGACAGTCATAGCGGTTAAGTTAAATATCTCACCGCTTCAGACTATAGACGATCTTTAACTAAATTTAATCTTTTTTGTAATTTGCATAACTAATAATCATATTCAAAGCTCATATTATCTATAGGTCTATTATTTAGCCAAAATAAACTAATATGAGCGGTTTTCCTGAAATTGCTTAATATTTATATCTTAATAATTTAACCAAATAAAGTTTGAGAATAAGCTATTGTTAGCATATTAAAAGTAAAAACGATTAAATCAAGGATTAATATCATAGTAATCAATTTTTTATGCTTATAAGCTTTATTTTGTTAGCGATCGCCAACAAAATATCTTGTTTTATGGGATTTCTCTTGATTAGTTGTTAGTTCACTTATCAACAGCTATAACCTCTAACATAAATTTTGATTTTGGCAAAACGCTAAATCTTTAAGAGTTATTTAAAATTTGTGACATACTACCTACTCCCCTATGATTAATGTTCTCATCGCTGACGATCAGAATTTTGTTCGCAAAACCCTAGAATCGTATCTGGAAGCAGAATCGGATCTTAACGTAGTTGGATTTGCAGAAAATGGAGAAGCAGCAATCAATAAGGTAGAACAGCTCAAGCCAGATATCGTCTTGATGGATATTGAGATGCCGATCATGGATGGCTTAACCGCGACTAAGATTATTGCTCAAAGATTTAGTCAAACTAAGGTGCTGATGTTAAGTATTTATGATCGAGAGCAAGATGTAGCTCGCGCCTTGAAGTTGGGAGCAAAAGGCTATTGGCTCAAAAACACCACAGCGAAAGAACTAGCAGATGCAATTCGGTACGTACATAAAGGTTATTTTCAGCTGGCTCTGGAATTAGTAGAGAAGCACTTTAGCAATATTCAACCCTCTAGTTCAGAAACTAATAAAGATCAAGAATTAAGTAACAAATTGAATATGGTCGATGCGGTTTTGGCGCAGATGGAGCAGAAAATTGGTTCGCTGGAGGAATTAACCCCCGATAGTTTAAGTGAAACTGTTGAAAATCTGGTCAAGCAAGAAATGTCGATACGACACGATCAGGATGCTAATTTACAATTTAGATTTGATCGCTTGCGGTATAGATTTAAGCGACTGGAGCAGAAAACAAGCTTGGCGATCAGGACACAGCTAATCATTAATATTGTTTTGCTGCTCATTATCCTGGTACTGGGATATTTAACCATCGCAAATTAGCTTGATTTTTAAAAATCTGATCAATTAAAGCTGATCGTTAATTGCATATGCATATAAGTAGGTGGGGAAAATAATTTATAAAACCTGAAGCCTCCGTCTTACTATGCAATCGTAAGCACATTGCCTGTTCCCTATTTCCTATTCCCTGTTCCCTGTCAAAGCCATGTTATGTTTCATTACACCTATCGACTTACTATTCATTGATGCTTTGAGAGCCATAGTAACAGCAATCTCTTGGATGATTAGCATTGCACCTTTAGCTTCTCTTTGAAACTTTTTACTATGATTATCCCTTAAAGCATCAGCGATCGCCTGTATCCAACACTGAGTCTAAAGCTGAAGTGTTGCCAAGTGTCAGGACAAAAATAGAGCCAAAATTAAGATAGTAAACTTTAAAAGATTTTATCATCATTGACAAGAGTTTTTACCCGCTGCAATGATGATGGCTCTTTCATCCAGCGATCGCCAGTTTGAATAGTAAAATTTGAGTAGTAATAAACTGGCTCAATCTAAGATTAATCTTTACCCTATAGATAGTACAAACTAGGAGAATTCATTACAATAAAACCACCTACACATCGATCATCAAATCTCAATGGACTTTATTACTAGTATTCTTAATACCATCGGCTCAGGTGCTACGGCATATATCCTTGCCAGCAGATTGCGCGATCCCCAGACTAGACCTAATACCCTTGCTGGATTTCAAATGGCAGAATCAGGAGCAGTACCTTTTTTAACCACATTAGCTGAACGAGCTGCGGCGGAGGGAGATTCTTGGTTAGCTGAGAAACTAACGATTCATGCTAATGATGAAAAACGTCATGGTCAGATCTTTGCCCACGGGCTAAAACAACTGGGGAAAGAGGTAAAGTCAGCAACGGAAATGAAGCAAGATACAGCCAATAAAGAAAAAAAACCCAGCAGTCCATTCTTTAGCAAGTTTTATCGTGACTACGAGCCAGAATCATTAAAAGCTGAAAATATTGACTGGTTGGTATTTATGGCTAGCACTTATATTTTAGAGCTTGATGCCAGTAAAGATTTTGCTCGTATGGCAACCGCTCTTCCTGATGATCAGTTGAAAAGCCGTAATCTTCAGCAGAGTATCCTTAGTGTAGCGCAAGATGAAACCCGACACGCGGCATACCTCTATCAGGCAATGCAGAGGAGAATATCTACGGCAGAAGTAGATCGGTTAATTGAAGAGTGGCGTAAGCGTAAAATAGACGCCATGTTTGCTATGGTGGGTGACATGCTTACAACTGGGGGTAATTCAAGATCCCTGGTTAAAGATGGGGTCCCCACAGAGATTGATGAACAGGCTGCACCACAACTGGTAGAAGTATAAACAGATAACCTTCGTTCCTCCAAAGGAGAAGTAGCGATGATGGGAAACAGAAAACTACAACGTTATTTTTACCGTATTTTGGTTGCCATTGGGGGAACTACAATTTTAATTGCCTTAATCCTTGCTATTGAAGCAATTTTCGGAGCTGAGAAATCCTGTCAGCCTGGCGAGTCATGGCTATTTTGTCAGATTAGAGAATCAGTACTATTAAATATTGTTGAAGGCTTTAGTATATTGGTGGCGGTATGGCTATTTTTTTTAGAAGCGCCAGAGAGAGACAAACAAGCACATTATGAAGCCTGGAAAACGATTGATTCCGCTCATGGTTTAAGAACTAGCTACGCTCGATTGCAGGCGTTACAGGACTTAAATAACGATCGCATTCCGCTGCGAGGTTTCAATGCGCCAGAAGCTGATTTACGAGGCATCGATCTTTCTGAAGCTGATTTGAGGCATGCTTATCTATCAGGAGCAGATCTGAGTAACGCGAATCTGAGTCATGCCAATCTGAGTCATGCCAATTTAGTAGAAACTAAGTTAACTAATGCGAATCTGAGTCATTGCCTGTTGACTGGAGCAAATCTCAGCTATGGGGACTTGATTGAAGCAGATCTACAGGAGGTGGACTTTGTGGGAGCCAACATTGTCGGTGCCAACTTTGTCCGTTCAAATCTGGCTCAGGCTTATTTTGGGGATGTTAATTTTAATGAATGTATCTTAGATGATGCTAATTTGCAGAAGACTAAATTTTTTGGCGTCGAAAACCTGACAGTAGGACAAATTAAATCTGGTAAAAATTGGTCAGAGGGTATTTACGATGCCAGAATACTATTCCAGCTTAAACACCATTAGACTTCTTGCATAAATCAGAATGAACTAGCTAGGGAACAAGGAACAGGGAACAGCGCGAAGTTGCACCCAAAATGGCGGGCACTTGTCCTTGTAACTTTGAGGATAAACGTTGCGGGGGTACATGCAGGCAAGCCCTTTGTCCCCGTTGAGCCCTAAACAAAGGCTTAAGCCGCATGTATTAGCTTCGCGTCATGTTATGCCCTTGTGGTACAAACTTCGTAAGAGGGGAACAGACAAAGGCTTTTCCTAAAGGATACCGCTGCGCATAAGCCGCATGTACAGGGAACAGACAGTAGCATAGTAGTTTTCTGATGTAGCTATAAGTCAAGTTAAAAAATTAAAAGCTTTAATATCTAATATCAAAAACTATATCAACCTTGACTGTTGACTATTACTCGAAGCAGTTTGATTGTTATAGTTGCTTTGGCTCGAAAAATGTTCCTACCATAAATTTGGCTTGCTGCTGCCTTACATCAAAATACATATGCAAAAACTTTGGATTTATAAACGATTTAATCGGCGAATATTCTTGGCATTACTTTTTTGGCTGATTGCTATCAAAAAAGGAGCTAGCACCCAAAAACCAAATAAAATAAAGTGCAAATGGTGTTGGCTTGGTGCGGTAACTAATGATTCTATAACTATCAAAGCCAAACTTAACGGTAAAGTCATAACAGGCAAAAACTATATTCAAATCTGGTATCATCTAACTCCTAATTTAGATGTTGATAATCGAGCAATAAATAAAGTTCCAGCAACTTTCTTAGAAGAGGAAATAGCAACATTTAATCTCGTCGATTTGGTAGAAGATACTATTTACTATTACGTAATTATTGCAGATGGTCGTAGATATCCTACTGAAGGAACATTACAGTTTAAAACAGTAAAAGTTAACCAGCCATATAGTTTTGCGATCGCCTGTTCTTCTTGTGCGGGAGGTACCATCAGTCAGTTTGCTAGTTATGGAGTAAGCAACAGCAAAGTATTTGATGTTATTAGTAAATATCAAATCGAAAATGGACAGGATTCTAATTTAGCCTTGTTCATCCATATGGGAGATTTACACTATAGAAACGATATACCTATTCTAGGTTTAAAAGAAGATTACCTGGATGATTATCGACATAATTATGATTTGGTAATGACTCAAGCTAGACAAAAAAATCTTTATCAAAACATTCCTCTGGCTTATATTTGGGACGATCATGACTATGGAACTAATGATTCTGATGGCTCGTATAATTTAAAATATCTTGCTAGTAAAGTCTATCGCGAGCAAGTCCCTTCCTACCCTCTTGTCGAAGCTTTAGATCAAAGCCAAAGCCAAGGTGCAATCTATCAATCTTTTATCATTGGCAGAGTTAGATTTATTCTGACCGATAGTCGGTTTTATCAAGAGCCAATAACTTCTAGTCATAATCCGAACAAAACTCTTTTAGGAAGAAAACAAAAAGCATGGCTATTTGAGCAGTTAAAAATAGGTAAACGGCAGCAGCAAAATAGTCAAGAAGGATTAACTATCTGGGTTAATAGTATTCCTTGGATAGCTCAAACAAGTGATTCTAAAACTGGATCGTGGGACAAATTTGAGGGTGAAAGAAGTGAAATTGCCAATTTTATCAAAGAAAAAAAGATTGATAAGTTATTGATGATTTCTGGTGATGCTCATATGCTAGCGTTGGACGATGGCACTCCAGGAACAGCTAATAGCTATGCTACAGGTGGAGGTGGGTCTTTTCCCATAATTCAGGCAGCTTCTTTAGATAGCAGAGGTTCGGTTAAAGGTGGGCTATATAATGGTGGGAAATATATAATCGATTCCAAGATAAAAAGTATTAATGGTGCAATTCCAGGGAAAGGACAGTGGGGATTATTAAACTTTATTGATCGTGGCAATAAAATTGAGGTGAAAGTTGAATTAAAAAGAATGAAAAACACCTTAATTAAACATACTTTTGTTTTTGATTGAATGAGGTAGGTTGATAAACCTTGGTTTTTGTTAATTGTTAGTGGTTGATTGTGGTGCGACTCACAGAGGCGCACATAGCTTCGCTGACGATGGCACGTAAGTGTGCCGTTCGCCACAAAGGGCTTCCCCCTTTTTACCTCTACCTCAACCCAAGTCTCTCGCTACTAGTAGCAAATAATCTAACTTACCGATTAATTTTAAGCTGCTGAATTGAGCCATCTAGGTGAGATATTTCTGAAGCAACTTGAACCTTAGTGGCAGCAAACTCTGGTTTGGGGCGAATTCTCAGCAAAAAGTAACCTTGTGTTGCTTGGGGGGGTAAAATATGTTTTGTTGCGGTAATAATACACCAGGTAAGCGGCAAACTGGAGCGATCGTAAAGCGTAAAATAAATGTCAAATTGCTCCACAATTTCAGATTCAATTTCTACCTGGAGGCTTTGATGTCGATCCAGATAATTATAGGCAAAGTGAGTTGCGGGGGCGCCTACGGGTAAATATTCCCTACGAACAAAAGAATCTGGCAAATATTGACGTAGTTTAAGAATCGTAAAAATATAATAGTGCAGACTAGAATAAAACCAGTTTTTCGCTTCAATCAAATTGTCATAATAACTATTAATATCCTGGGGTACATTATATGCTTCGACAAATAGGCGATCGTCTACTTTAATCGCGGGGTAATTAATGGTCTCTGTGCGATTATAATATCGAACTCCCAAAGAGTATTTACCAGCAGGAAGTTTGATGGTATACCAAGAACTATCTGGAGCAACTTTTTCAGATTCAACGCTAGCAACTGTTCGATAACCAGGAAAACTATAGACAACCGCAATCCAAGAACGAGAGGATTTATTCGCAGTATCAAGGTCAATAGCAATCGTTTCTGCCACCCTGAAAGGACCCAAAGTACCAATAACAGCATGAGTATTCCACCGAGGTCCTTTGGTCATTAACACAGGTAAAATCAGAGGCGCATTAATCATTTTTTGAGATAATACTCGCCACTGGGAAGCTTTCTTTTTATTGATCGCCAGATAAACAGTAAATAAAATACCAATTGCTAGCTTCATTACTTTATTAAAGAGGAACGATAATAAAGCCAAGGGAATTTCCCACAATAACCAAATTTTAGCCATCTTCTTTACGTTGTTTTGACACTGTCCTACTTTTTTAAACAGTACACGTAAAACCAAGTCAAACTAAGATAAATTTAAATTTAAATCTTGAGAAAAATCTTGCACCTTGCTAAAGCAATAGGCTCCCATTAATGCTCCCCAAGTTCCTTGACCCGTTTCAGGATCAATCCCCTTGTCATAGGTCAGTAACTCATTTGGGGTCGCTTGAAATCCCAAAAATACTTGGAAAGTTGTACCTTGATAGGTAACGCTACAGGGTGTTTCTGTCGCAGGAGTTGTGGTAAAACTATAGCCCTGAGTTAGCTCTTGGGTTGTCACCTTAAGAGTACAGTTAGGTAGAAACTTGATTTTTTCTGGGGTAATTTGCTCAATTAAACTTTTATTGCGTCCTGCACCTCTAGCGGTGGCGAGATCCGGAAACATATAGAATTCGACCTCTAAAGTTTCTCTTTGTCGTAAACGGAGAATTCGCGGACGATAGGGCTGTTCTGGTTTAAGTGTATTAGCTTGTTCGGCAAATAAAGTGATACTATCATCCGTAAAAATAGGCACAGGACGTATCCAGAGATGTAAATTAACATACCAGGCAGGTTGTGAACTTGCCTGAGATTGATTGCTAAATTCTCCAGCTAAATAGGTGGCTAGGGCAGATAGTTGAGGAGAAAAATGCATTTAGTAAGTTTAATCTTTCGTTGCTGACTATCATAGGATAATAAGCAGCCAAAATATATTCAGAATGAGAACAGTGATAATCTTAATTAAGGCTAATTCCAATTTTGCTTTAATGTTCAATATTAGATTATTAGTATTGTTACTTGATGTTTTTTAATGATTTAGAAAACCAGCTAATACATGGCGATCTTTATCCTCCAAAACCCACCTAAGGTTACTGAAAAAAAGCTTCAGGCTTGATTATTGAATTAAGCCTAGTTTGCGTTGCTATAATATAATACCAATAGTTTAAAGTAATGATTTATCTCATCTAAATCCAATTTGAGACAGCAATAAATTTAGCTTCAACAAATTCTAAAAATCTGGGAAAGATTTACTATTCCCCGTAACCTTTCGGATGGCTATCTCAAAATTCCTAGCTATATTTGGAGACTCGTTAATTAGCTATGTCACGAGTTCGTTTAATGCAGCTTCTGCTTTGGAACTGCCAGCTGGAACAATACGATTTTCAGTGAAGACGATTTGCCACTTGTCGCGGAAAAAAGCAAGAATGAATGATACTAAGAAGTTTTCATTTTCACGATCATAATAGATTAAGGCTCCAGAGCGGATAAGTACTGACAAGTCTTTCAAAATGATTAGTGCTACTCCGCAAATTAGAACGACATTCTGCCCATTTACCTGTGCAAATTTTGTTTCAGTTCCTCTCATCCCTATCCATAAAGGCTTGCCGTATTCCCAAGCTATAGCGTCTCCCTGCTGCCAATTATCATTTCCGCGCATTAAGAAGAGTCTTGCATAATAATTTACAAGCAAATTTTCTTTGATTATCTTGGATGATCCGATTTTACTAAATTCCTCATTTAGCGGGAGTAGTCTCTTCTCGACTCCCTTCATTAGTTGTTTCGTCGAATCTACGAATAGCTCTTGTCTGTCAAGTTCTCGACGTGCTGAAGTAGATACGTCTGCAAATGACTGACTCACCTGTTTTAGCTGTTCTATCCCATTTGGCAATGAATCTAGAGGCTGACACCACGCATTCAATTCCTCGTGTAGCTCTCTTGCTAGAGGTCGCTCATTCGGAGAAAATCTTGTACACCTATCCAATATAGGGTCGAGCAACTTTGCCCTCGGATCACGAACATATGCACTTAAGCTCAATGCGGGTATGCCGAGTCTTTGTTCACCTGGCAAAGGAAATTTTTGTCCTGAAGCTACAACCCATAAAGACTTAGCTAATGAATATACGTCACCTAGACTAGCATCAGCATTATCGCCATTGCTCATCATTTCAGGCGCAACAAAAAATTGTGGACCAAGAATTTCGGAAGCAACCGTGATAGCTTCTTTTTCATGAAAATCTACAAGACCGAAATCGCTTAGGCAGGCTTTTTCGTCGAGCATCAGGATATTATCGGGCTTGATGTCTCTATGAGTTATTCCCTCTGAATGTAGAGTACTTAGCGTTGCAGAAAGATCTCGAAAAATCTCCACAATTCTTTGAAATGAACAGTTTTCTGATTGCACGAATCTAGGCAAAGGATTCGCTATAGGCATAACTAGCCACGGTCTTTCGTCTTTCGTTGGCGAGTTAGGCAAATAATAATCTAGAAGAGTAATGATTCCGCTAGTACCCTGTTTTGACCTAAGAAAAGAGATTTCATCGAGGAACCTTTGCACTTTTCTATTTCTAAATTTACTTTTTTCTGAATCTTTTGTCACTTCAAGTAGGTAGCTTTTAAGAACTTTAAGCGCACCTGACCGCCCAGCTAAATCAACGCATTCCCATACAATGCCGTTTCCTCCTTCCCCAATACGCCGTTGGAGCGTCCAGCACCCAACCTTAGAGCCTACATCAAGTTTCGACTTCGACATGCTTAATCTTGCATTATAATTATTTCTTGGTGTATTATTATATACAAAAAATTTGATTTCATCGACTTTTATAGCTCATTGTATTAGGAATTAAATGGGTAAATTTACTCGCTCAACATAGCTTTTACGGTTCTTATAATTCAGCTCTTCTCCAATCTTTGATATCTAAATTAAATTAATTAATAACTATCTTTTTTATCAGTAGTTGATTAGTGCATCTCTTATTTCGAGATCTTTTAATGTTTCCCAATAGAGTGGATTAGCGAATGTTTATTGAAGCAGTTCAATAGTTTCTTGCTTAACTCTAACTTCTGTTATTTCTGCTACCGAACTTGATTGATTTCTGTTCTGGACTTTCAGTGTTTCCGCCAGAGTAAAAGTCAAAGAAAATTTACTTCCTTATCACACCATAATCAATAGTTTTCTGACGATATTTCTGCATAGCAAACTTTTCTAATGCTGTATCTTCCCTAGAAACTCTGAAATAACTGCAACGCTTCAACTATAATTACTCCAGATCCCTTAAAAAAATTACGCTTAAATAATGGACGGTAACAATACACAACTAGAACGTTTGATTTCCTTAGCTGAAGATGAGTTGGCTGTGTACAGTACCGATGCTCGTAAGATAGAAAGATTAAGACGCAAAATTGGACTCTCCGTAACCCCCACACAGCAAAAAGAAGTAAAACAAGAATTACTAGAATTGATGCCCCAAGGTTTTTTAGGTAAGTTGGTGGAGGAACAGCGTCAAACTGTAGCCTTACCCTTCTGGGGAATTGCAGGATTGGGCTTGCTCTTCGGAATTTCTCTGCGCCAGCCTGTGGATTTTCTGGCTCCTGCGATTGGTATTCCACTAGCGATTAATATTCAAAAATGGGGCTGGAGTTTGCAGGCAAAGCGGATTTTGTTAAAAACCTTAGAAGAGATTGAAGCCAGAATGAAACAACCTACTCAAGACTGAATCTTTAGATTACATCTGGGTCTATTGCTCCCTATAGCTATTTTTGTGTAATTTATCCCTCCCACTCAATACTGACAGATATTTTCGATAATTTCTATTTGGGCGGTGGTTTCAGGCTGTTTGGTGACACAAAATTCTGCTAACTCAGCGCTCAAGTCTGCCAACTGTTGACCAACTTCTTCAATTTCTTGGTTTACTTCATGAACTGCATCTGTGTCCAATGACTCCGTAATCTCACTCAAGCCCTGTTCTGAGATGTCTACGCACTTATTGTCAACATGAAGATAAGTTTCATAAGGACATCCATTCTCAGCAATTACATAATGTTTGGCAAATAAAGGCAAACAAAGAGCAATGAGAGGCAAAGTTATTTTAATTTGATCGATCCTTTCTGTCTTAGACATCATTCAACCCAAGTCAAGTAACATATACTGATTTTTTCTTGATCTAACTTTGGTTGATTTTGCACTATTTCGCCTTAATTTAGATCACAGCTGATGGTGATTTTGAAGTTTTAATACACCGTATTCTCTAAAACTTCCAAGAGATATTTATATGAATAGATACATCTCATAAGACAGACTCTATATTTCCTCCAAATAGCTTGGTGAATAATCGCCAATCTGTTTCCATAGAGCGATCGCCGATAAGATAATCAGACTTACTTAATTGTTCCTAGATCGCATTAAAAATAGAAAATAAAGAATAAACAGCTTGTTCGTAAGCTTCTTAGGTGGTTACAAAACCTGCTTTGTAAACGCCGTTATTAACGGTGTCATAAATACTTTGATTCCAAGTATCGATTTCAGATTTTAAAGATTCTAGAACATAATCGGGAGTTTCGGGAGCAATATCAACGAAAGCGCGATTAAACATCCGAATAATATCGGCTGATTCATTACTCACTATTGTTTAGTCTGTAGCTCTCATAAAATAGGTTTGTGAGTCTTCGTACCAAACTCCTCTGATTAGCAATCCCATTTTTATTATTCCCGATGATGAGGTGCATCGAAATTTAATTGAGGTCCAACAGGTACAATACCAGTGGGGTTAATCGATTCGTGACTCTGATAATAGTGTCGTTTGATATGGTTAAAATTAACCGT
>JBCDEP010000070.1:0-29339 GCA_039179675.1 Cyanobacteria bacterium P01_G01_bin.67 | reverse complement strand
CAACCTGAATGGATTTAACTTCAACCAGTCGGTAATGGATTCACAAGGACGTGTAGTCAACACTTGGGCAGACATTTTAAACCGAGCTAACCTTGGTTTTGAAGTAATGCACGAGCGTAATGCACACAACTTCCCTCTTGATTTGGCAAGTGGCGAGCAAGCTCCTGTAGCTTTGACTGCTCCTTCCATCAACGGTTAAGTTGAGATATAGCTAAATAAAGAAAACGCCCCCAAATGATTTGGGGGCGTTTTTTTTGTCTTTTGTTAGACAATGTTGAACTTCTATAGACAAACGATTTAATTAAATTTCCTAGCTTTGAGCCTTCGGCTCTGCGCTTCTGAATATTTTGAGAATTATTAGTAAAGCAATGCAAGATTATTTTTGTCTCCTAAATCTGATTCTGAGTCATCAATTCATCTTGGATATTTATGAACTGACATATCAGATCCTTATTAAAAACAATAGTTTTTTATTTTGATTCCTCCTTGGTAAAGTTAATATTTGTTCACCAAAAAAATATTCCTGAACTAAACTATTGAACAGAAGATTAAATTTCTTGGTCAACTTTTCTGTATTCTTAATAGTTGTAAGCAAAATTTACTTATGCACTTTTGCCCTAAAAATAGAAACTAATATTATACAGATGCAGGATTTCATGCCTTTGAAAAATAAACTCACTATAATCAGCCAAGTCATCGATTCCTAAGAAGTTGAACCAAATTTCAGCTACTAACCATAGGGTGATTTTTACAAGCAATTTTTTCCATCGCACCTTCATTGGTTTCAACCTCCATGAATCAAACAATTATCGTTGTCTTGCCAAAATCTCTGTCTAAAAATCGATGAGGGCGGAACCTGATTGAGTAAAACTTTTGCAAGACAGATTGCTCTTAGCTTTGATAGTTATTAGATAAACTTGTTTCAGACTTATGCAGTTGATTTTCAGAAGTTGAGCTGCATCAGCTAGAAATGCTGGCATCTATATATATCTATATATTTAAGGAAACTAAATGAGAAGAGCAATTAAAGTAAGGTAAGCGCAAATCCATCTGCTAGAAGTCTTCCATGTCGTCTATGAACTGAGCCGCACGACGACATAATTTCGTATCTGAATGAAGGGTTTGTGTCCTTTAGACTTAATAACAAGATTGACTGGGATTTTACTATAGAATGAAAAGAGACAATGGTTAATAATTATAGTCATTCCAAATAGAAACCATATAAAAAACCATATAAATAAATTATTGTTATCTGTTCCCCTAAAAAAGATAACTCATAGAAGACGGAAGTTAATTAGAACGACTATAGTTTTTATTTCGAGACAACTTTGTTGATGTAAAAATAACTATCTAATACAATGTCGAAATTTTGTCTAAATCCGGCCTGTAAAAACCCTCAGAATCCACCTGAGAATGATTCTTGTCATGGTTGTAGTGCTAAATTAGTAGAAAGTACTCAAAGCTATTTGCTTGATTATTATCGAGTTACAAAACTTCTGGGAGAAGGTGCATTTGGTCGTACTTATTTAGCAGAATATTTACATCGTTACAATGAACCTCGCGTAATTAAAACCCTAATTACTAGAGAGAATCAACAGAATCAGCAAAAAATCAAGGAATTATTTACCAGAGAAGCAAAACAGCTTTGCCATTTAGACCATCCTCAAATTCCCAAATTATACGAATATTTTGAAAGAGACAATAATCTATATCTCGTGCAGGAATTTATCGATGGTATGAGTCTTAGTGAAGAATTTCAGCAACAAGGACCTTTTGGGGAACAAAAAATCCAGACTATTTTAGAAGAACTTTTACCTGTACTAGTCTATATTGAAGAGCAAAATCTTCTCCATCGTGATATTAAACCCGCTAATATTATGCGTCGCCGCAAGGATGGAAAGTTAATGTTAATTGATTTTGGTGCTGCAAGAGTAAAAACGGGAAGAGACCCGAGTATTTTAACTGCTATCTATACTCCTGGCTATGCTGCCATAGAACATATGATGGGGAAACCAGTTAAAGCTAGTGATATTTATAGTCTGGGAATCACTTGTATTCGCCTACTAACTGGTTGTTTGTCCTCTGGTACTACCGATCTGATTTATAATTATCATGAAAATTGCTTGTGCTGGAAGGAGTATCTACAAGAGAGGAAGATTAAGGTTAGCGATCAATTAATAGCGATTTTGGATAAGATGGTGGCTTCTTCCCTTAGAATCCGTTATCCTGATGCACTTGCAGTTCTCAAAGATTTGTCGTCTCCTACTGTACCTCCCGTATTGCGACCAATAGTAGTAAATAAAGAACAAGATTCTACTAAGACTTCAACCTTTGCTGTGCCATTAGCAACATTAGTAAAATTTTCCAAAAGATTTGGATTACTAGCCAGTATTGTTACTATTTTAACTGGAGTTGTGGTGACAGGAGGGTATTTATTAATTGACCAACCTCAAACAATATCTCACAATAACCCTGACACAGATAGTGAACCCTCTAATCTCAAAGCAAAAGCCACCACAGAAATGCCTACTGGAGTCATCAGATTTTGGGGACCCCCCTGTAGCGCAGAATTAATGCTAGAGAGGATTGCTAAGGCTCTTAACAAAGATAATAAATTCAAAGCTCTTTGGACGAATATAGATAGTCGAGATGCGATCTCAGAGCTTATAGATAAGCAGACATCTTTGGTGCTACATGAAAAGTCGCAATTTCCGCAGCACCAAGAAAGAGCTAGAGAACAAGGGACGAAGTTAAAGGGAATACCTTATGCTTTGGATGGAATAGCCTATATTGTTAATGACAAGATTCTTGCTGCACCATATTTAACTATTGAACAGCTAGAAAAAATCTATAGAGGAGAAATTACTAACTGGAAAGAAGTTGGTGGTGAGGACATGATAATCAAGCCAATTCTTTTATCGGGATTGGGCAGGAATTCTTTGTTCCTAAATTTTAAGGGAAAATTAAATCCCAATATGATATACGTTCAAGATAGAAAGAAAGCTATTCCTGCTTTGCACAAAAATCCAGGGGCTTTATTTTATACTTCGGCAACTTTAGCTGTAGCAGAAAAAAGTGTTCAGATAATTCCTCTTCAAAACAGCGAAGGAGTTATCGTTCCTCCCATAGTTGACAATCAGACTAATCAAAAGGCTTTTTCAGAAGGAAGTTACCCTCAGCTTCGCACGCTATTTGCGATTTACCGAAAAGAAACAGAAAACAATAAAGAAGGTGAAATGGTTAAAACTTTTATCAACTATTTAACTTCACCAGAAGGACAATCTATGGTCAAAGATGCTGGCTTTGTACCTTTATACTTACCTTTATAGGTTTTTTCTAGAGTGGCAAACTTTGAGTCGGTGGTGTCAACAAGCTGGTTATGAAGAGGGAAAACTGTTACGGAACTTATTATTTCAAGTCTTATCGAAGCTAACTCCACTGACGACTGCATCTGTTACGGGATGGGATTTTATTTTGGATGCACTATTTGTAGCAATATTTAAGTATTTTATATTATATTTTTGTAAAGTTAGCTAATTCTCGAACAGTTATTTTCAAGATCATTAAAACTGACAAATAATATCCACAGATGAACGCATATAAAGCGATGCAGTGCGTTGCATCAAGAACACAGATAAATTAATTTTTGGATTTCAAGATTGAGTAGTTTTTGATGATATGGCTGACATTACGCAAAACAATGAACAATGCCCACAGACAAGCTGTTTCCTATTCCCTATTCTCTATTCCTAGACTTTGTAGACTGATTAGTGCATCACATTAGTGAGATAAGGCTGCACTAAAAAGAGCCAACATTAAATCGCTAGTGATAACATGACAAGGCAAAGCTTATAATATCTACTTTATTTAGGTTTAATAGTGGCACAGGTCGTAGTCGAAAACGTCTATAAAAGCTACTCTCGAGGTAAAGGAATCCGCAGTGAGATCTCAGAGAAAGCAGGAAATGCAGAGTCTAATAGTCGGGCTGTAGGGAAGCAAGTTAGTGTGCTACGAGATATTAATCTGACAGTGCAGGATGGAGAGTTTTTGGTTCTCGTGGGACCTTCGGGCTGTGGGAAAAGTACGTTATTGCGTATACTGGCGGGATTAGAAGAACTGACAGGGGGAAATATTCAAATTGGCGATCGCCTAGTCAATAGTTTGCCGCCAAAATCCAGGGATATTGCGATGGTGTTCCAAAATTATGCTCTTTATCCTCACCTCAATATTTACGATAATATTGCTTTTGGTTTACGACGTAATTCAGGGACAGGAAGAAAAGACAGAGCTAAGCCTAGTTTTTGGTCAAGTACTTTAACCGCAACCACTCGCTATTTACCTCGAAGTTTCAGATATATGTCGGCGCAAGAGAAGGATGTGCGAGATCGGGTCAGATATGTGGCTAGTTTGTTGCAGATCGAGTCTTTACTTTATCGTTTACCCAAAGAATTATCAGGGGGGCAAAAACAACGAGTAGCACTAGGTCGAGCGATCGCTCGCGATCCCCAAGTCTTCTTGATGGATGAACCGCTATCTAACCTGGATGCTAAATTACGTACTCAAACCCGCGCTCAAATTGTCAGGCTGCAACGCCAATTAAACACCACGACCATCTATGTTACTCACGATCAAACCGAAGCAATGACTATGGGCGATCGCATTGCTGTGATAAATCAGGGTCAAATTCAACAAATTGCCCCGCCCCTAGAGATTTACCAACAGCCAGCAAATCGCTTTGTAGCGGAATTTATCGGTTCACCACCAATGAACTTTCTGGAGGTAGACTTAATTCATCCATTAAGATTAATTAATCAGCATTTTGTCTTAGAACTGCCAGAAATCTGGAGTCAGCCACTACAATCAAGTCAGTTAAAATCATTGATTTTGGGGATTCGCCCACAACACCTTACTCTAGGAACAGAAAGTAAATCCAATATCCAGATTGAGGTAGATTTAGTAGAGGCGTTGGGCAATGAAACTTATATATCCGCCCACTTAATAACAGAGCCTAGTACTACTTTAACTGTATCACTGCCACCAGAACAGTCTGTGGGCATTGGCGATCGCCTTTGGTTAGCGGTAGACATTGATCAAATCCATCTTTTTACAGTTGATGACGGACGAGCGATCGCATTTAAATAATAATTACAGCTGGTATTTGCGATAAATTCACAGCTACTGGAGTTCTCGCCCACAACCAAACCATAAAAAGACCAATAATCATGATTAAAACACCAGATTGGGTTAAAAATGCCGTTTTCTATCAAATCTTTCCCGATCGCTTTGCCCGCAGCCAGTCAACAATCAAAGGACAGTGGCAAGCTTCTACCTATGAAGGGTGGGATGCTACCCCTACCTATCAGGGATATAAGGGAGGAAATCTGTGGGGGATAATTGATAAATTAGATTACATCAAGGATTTGGGAGTCAATGCTATTTACTTTACCCCCATTTTTCAGTCTGCATCTAATCATCGTTACCATACTCACGACTACTATCAAGTAGACCCGATGTTAGGGGGAAACCTAGCCTTTGATGCTCTCATTAAAACAGCTCATGAACAAGAGATTAAGGTAGTACTAGATGGAGTCTTTAATCATGCTAGTCGGGGCTTTTTCTTTTTTAACGATATTTTGGAGAATGGTCCCAACTCTCCTTGGCTAGACTGGTTTAAAGTTCATGATTGGCCTGTATCGGCATACGATGGGAGTAAGCCAGCCAATTATGACGGTTGGATTGGCGATCGCGCTTTACCTGAGTTTAACCATGACAATCCTCAAGTCAAGGAATATATCATGCAAATTGCTGAATACTGGCTCCATAAAGGAATTGATGGTTGGCGATTGGATGTCCCAGGAGAGGTAGATACCCCTGGCTTTTGGCAAGAATTTCGTGATCGGGTAAAAGCAGTCAACCCTGAGGCATATATTGTGGGAGAGATTTGGGGTGATGCCACTCCTTGGCTAGACGGGACTCAGTTCGACGGAGTGATGAACTATCGCTTTACTGAACCAACGATTGCTTTTGCGGGAGGAGACAACTACATTCCTGAATTTTGTCAGCATGAATTAAAACCATATCCACCGATTTCTGGGGTGGAATATGCCATCCGTATCGAAGCTTTGCTTAAGCTATATGATTGGGAAATTCAACTGACTCAACTAAACTTATTAGACAGTCATGACACTCCGAGAATGATCACTACTGTTGGTGGGGATCAAAGCAGCTTTATGCAAGCTACGGTGCTGATGATGACTTTTCCTGGCGCACCGAGTATTTTCTATGGTGACGAGGTGGGTTTACCAGGAGGCAAAGATCCTGATTGTCGTCGTGTTTTTCCTGAACCTGAGGATTGGGATGTGGAGATTTTGAAAAACTATAAACAGTTAATTGCCCTCCGTCATCAATATACTGCATTACGCACGGGAACATATAAAACTCTCTATGCAGATCAGTATCTATATGTTTTTGCGCGAATTTTAGACGATCAAGAAGTCCTGGTGGCAGTCAACGTGGGACAAGAATCAGCTGAGGCAATTTTTGGCATTACCGAATTAGATACTCAACCTCAGAATTTGGTTTATGGTTCGGGAAGATTAGACTGGCAAAGTGACGATGAGGATACCAAATTAGAGCTAGTAATTCCCGCCAAGGGGAGCATGATCGTTACCTAAAGAGTGTTTGAGATTTGGGTCTTACTAATATTTCTGTTTACTTGAATCGCTCCCAGATTGATCAAAGCGTCCCGAAGGGGGCACAGAGCTTAATCACTTAATGCTCCACAACCAGGCGATCGCTATAACTAATTTTAGAGTCAATCAGGGGATCGTGAAATCTCCAAATTACAAGCTATACTAATTGAATGTCAGGAATCGCCTCTCTCTTCAGACGTAAGGGACAATGAATATCTAAAATACAGCCATTAAAAATGACAGATTTCCCCGTAGCTCCCTCCTCATCATCTGGACAACAGATAGTTGGATGCGGATGTTTTTTCAGACTTGAGCTGAGAAACCACTAATTTGCTCAGTTACAGCTAATGGTTGCTTAATTCCTCAGCTTATCAAGATGTTACTTTTGAAAATAAATGGTTAAGATAAACCACTAAAGGTTCGGTAATTACCTTGCTGACAACGTGGTTGTTAGGTATGCTGCGGCAGCGATATATCTTATCATTATTTAACAATTAGCATTATAATAAGCATCGTTGCCATCAGAAATTAGATTGGCTGCATAATGTTTCACAAATGGTTGAAATCCAACCCCGTAAAGGTTTGATCTGCAACATTCAATGACCTCATTAAATAGCACTTAAACGATGATTACCCCTAGTGTCAGGCAACTACTCTCTTTTATCAAGAAAGAGTTTGTTCTGTCCGTTGGTAAACTCCGCAAATGTGAGGTTTGTAATAACCAAGTATATAGACAAAAATGAAAGACCTTACTCGATATCGGAACATAGGCATCTTCGCCCACGTGGATGCTGGTAAAACAACAACCACTGAAAGAATCCTCAAACTTACTGGTAAAAGCCATAAGATCGGTGAGGTACATGATGGAGAAGCAACTACCGACTTCATGGATCAGGAGAAAGAACGTGGTATTACAATTCAGTCGGCAGCAACAAGCTGTTACTGGAAAGACCACCAGTTAAATATTATTGATACTCCTGGTCACGTTGATTTCACCATTGAAGTTTACCGTTCGCTTAAAGTTTTGGACGGTGGAATTGGTGTGTTCTGTGGTTCGGGTGGGGTTGAACCTCAGTCGGAAACTAACTGGCGCTATGCTAATGAATCTAAAGTAGCACGAATTATTTACGTCAATAAGTTAGACCGTACTGGTGCTGATTTTTACAGCGTAACGAAGCAGGTCAAAGAAATTCTGGCGGCAACACCCTTGATTATGGTCTTGCCGATTGGAGTCGAAAATGACTTTGTGGGCGTAGTCGATTTGCTAACTGAAAAAGCCTGGGTTTGGGATGATTCTGGCTTACCAGAAAACTACGAAATCAAAGATGTTCCTGCGGACATGGCTGATGATGTAGCAATGTATCGCGAGCAATTGATTGAAACTGCGATCGAGCAGGATGACGACCTGATGGAGAAATATCTTGAAGGGGAAGAGATTTCGATTGATGAAATTAAAGCCTGTATTCGTAAAGGTACTCGTGAACTAGCGTTCTTCCCTACCTACTGCGGTTCTTCCTTTAAAAATAAAGGTGTGCAGCTAGTATTGGATGCAGTAGTAGACTATTTACCCAACCCCACAGAAGTTAAACCCCAGCCTGAAGTTGACTTAGACGGTAACGAAACTGGCGAATATGCCATTGTCGATCCCGAAAGACCTTTACGTGCGTTGGCGTTCAAAATTATGGATGACCGCTATGGGGCATTAACCTTTACTCGGATCTACTCTGGTACCCTCAACAAAGGGGAATCAGTTCTTGATACTGCTACAGGTAAAACTGAGCGTGTGGGACGGATGGTCGAAATGCATGCCGATTCTCGTGAAGAAATTGACACTGCTCAAGCAGGAGATATTATTGCGATCGTTGGTTTGAAAAACATCCAAACAGGACATACTCTCTGCGATCCCAAAAACCCTGCGACTCTAGAACCAATGGTCTTTCCTGACCCTGTAATTTCGATCGCCGTTACACCTAAAAACAAAGGTGCATCAGAAAAAATGGGTACTGCCCTCAGTAAGATGGTGCAGGAAGATCCTTCTTTCTACGTCGAGACCGACTACGACAGTGGTGAAACTATAATCAAAGGTATGGGCGAACTTCACCTCGATATTAAGGTAGACATCCTCAAGCGTACTCATGGCGTAGAAGTTGAAGTAGGTAAGCCTCAAGTAGCCTACCGTGAATCTATCACCAAGGTAATTGAAGACAGCTACACTCACAAGAAGCAGTCTGGTGGTTCTGGTCAGTTTGGTAAAATTGACTACACTATTGAGCCTGGTGAACCTGGTTCTGGCTTTGAATTTGAGTCCAAAGTTACTGGTGGTAATGTTCCTCGTGAATTCTGGCCTGCCGTTGAGAAAGGCTTTGCTCAAAGTATTGAAAAAGGTGTTCTTGCCGGATTCCCCTGTGTGGATTTAAAAGTCACTCTCAAAGATGGTTCTTTCCACCCTGTAGATTCCAGTGCGATCGCTTTTGAAATCGCTGCTAAGTCTGGATATCGTCAGACCCTCCCTAAAGCTGGTCCCCAAATTCTGGAACCCATTATGAACGTGGATGTCTTTACTCCAGAAGATCATATGGGTGACGTTATCGGTGACTTAAACCGTCGTCGTGGCATGATCAAGTCTCAAAACTCCACTCCTATGGGGGTTCGGATTAAGGCAGACGTACCCTTGAGTGAAATGTTTGGTTACATCGGTGATCTTCGTACTATGACCTCTGGACGTGGTCAATTCTCGATGGAATTTAATAACTATGCACCTTGTCCTAGAAATGTTGCTGATGAGGTTATTGCTGAAGCAAAAGCCCGTCAAGAATCTAAATCATAGGCTCTTAGGTTTTAGTTCTTAGCCTTTTGAACTAGATTATTGTGATCTACTCATGTGAAAAGCACAGTGAGTAACCAGCTCCAAAGCTATATATCCCGTCTGGTATTAATTACTAGTCGGGGTTTTTCGTTAGTCAGGTAACTATCTCGCGCATAGACGTTTACCCAGTTTGGCTCTGGGCAAATACTTAAAAGAGGAAGGAAAGAGAGAATTTATCAATAAAATAAATAATACTCTCTTGTTTCAATTAAGTTCTAATTGCTATAGGTTAGATAAAACCTATTTCAAATGTAAAAGAATGAAAGCCAGTAAAGTTTTAGAAAGGTAATCAACTTTCTGGAATTAACGGCAAAAGAGTTTGATTAACTTACTCCCGTTTTGTCGAACTAATGTCCACTAATTATTTAATTCCGAAGATAGTGAACAAATTTCTAGATTGAAATATTGTGAATTTGCAGCAATGTAGTAATTTTTTACCCACTCGAAGAGTGGAGTCAGGCAAACTAATAATTTCGGTAATCCCAACCTGCGTGCTAATGCATGATAGACAGATAAAGCGTTAGGGTAAATAAATATAAAAATAATCTGCAAGCATCTATTTACATGACAGACGCAACTATTACCAAAAATCCTTTATTAATTGGCAAGGGATTACCACCCTTTAACGAAATCAAAGCGGAACAAGTTGTTCCTGCGATGACGCAAATCTTACAAGAGTTAGACGAGGGGATTAGTAAACTGGAGGCAAACGTAACGCCTACTTGGTCTGGTTTAGTTGAGCCTTTAACTGAGTTAGAAGAACGTTTGAGCTGGAGTTGGGGCATTGTGGGACATTTGATGAGTGTTCAGAATAGTCCTGAGTTGCGTGAAGCTTATGAGAAAATGCAGCCAGAGATTGTGAAATTTGTTAATAGGCTAAGTCAAAGTAAGCCTTTATATGAAGCTTTCAAAGGCATCAAAGCAGGTGCAGAGTGTGATAAATTGGAACCTGCACAAAAACGGATTGTGGAGTCTTCTATTCGTGATTTTGAACTTTCTGGGGTAGGTTTATCAGGAGAAACCAGAGAGAGATTTAATCAGATTCAATTGGAATTAGCGGAATTATCCACCAAGTTTTCCAACAATGTCTTAGATGCAACCAAAGCGTTCAAGCTGAAGCTAACTGATAAAGAAGATGTTGATGGCTTGCCTCCTAGTGCTTTAGGCTTAATGGCACAAACGGCTAAGGCACTAGGAGAAGAAAACGCTACTCCTGAAAATGGTCCGTGGATTGTCACTTTAGATTATCCTAGCTATGTGCCCTTCATGAAATACGCTACCAACAGAGAATTGAGAGAAAAGTTATATAAGGCTTTTGTCTCTCGTGCAGCTAGTGGCGAATTAGATAATCGCGGTAATATCGATCGCATTTTAGAATTAAGAAAGGAAAAGGCGAATATCCTGGGTTTTGCTAATTTTGCTGAGTTGAGTCTAGCTAAAAAAATGGCGCCTGATGTAGCAGCAGTACAACAGCTACAGGATGAGTTACGGGGGGCTAGTTATGATGCGGCGGTTAAAGAGTTTGAAGAGTTAAAAGCCTTTGCAGGTCAAGAAGATCTCAAGAATTGGGATACTAGTTTCTGGGCAGAAAAGCAGAGAGAAGCTAAATTTGACTTTAATGAGGAAGAATTACGTCCCTATTTCTCTTTACCGAAAGTCTTAGATGGTTTATTTGGTCTAGCTAATCGTATCTTTGGGGTAACTATTACCGCTGCCGATGGGGAAGCACCTATCTGGCATGAAGATGTGCGTTACTTCCAGATTGCCGATGAGAATGGAAATGCGATCGCTTTTTTCTATCTCGATCCCTATTCTCGTCCTGGATCAAAACGAGGTGGTGCCTGGATGAATGACTGTATTGGTCGTGCCAAAATGACAGTAGAGGGTAAGACTGAAACTCGTTTACCTGTAGCTTATCTAACCTGTAATCAAACTCCTCCTGTGGATGACAAGCCCAGCTTGATGACCTTTAATGAGGTAACTACTCTCTTTCATGAGTTTGGTCACGGTTTACAGCACATGCTAACTACCATTGACTTTCCTGGTGCCGCAGGTATTAATAATGTGGAGTGGGATGCGGTAGAATTACCGAGTCAGTTTATGGAAAACTGGTGTTATGATCGCCCTACTCTTTTCGGAATGGCGAAACACTACGAGACTGGCGAAACATTACCTGAAGAATATTATCAAAAGTTAGTAGCAGCCAAGAACTACATGAGTGGTTCGGCAATGCTGCGTCAACTCCACTTCGGATTATTAGATATGGAACTCCATTCTAATTATCAGCCAGGAGGAGATGAAACACCCAACCAAGTTCGCGATCGCCTAGCGAAAACTACCAGCGTTTTACAACCTATCCCTGAAGATAACTTCCTCTGCGCTTTTGGACATATCTTTGCTGGGGGATATGCCGCTGGCTACTATAGTTACAAGTGGGCGGAAGTTCTTAGTGCCGATGCCTTCGCTGCTTTTGAAGAAGCTGGTTTAGAAAATGAAGTCGCAATAAAAGCGGTGGGCAAACAATTTAAGGATACTGTTCTTTCCCTAGGAGGTAGTTTACACCCAATGGAAGTATTCCAGTCCTTCCGAGGTAGGGAACCTAACACTGAACCCCTATTAAGACACAGTGGTCTGTTGGCGACTGCTTAAATCGGTTGCTCTAATGGAATAAAATTTAAGCCCTTCTCTTGATACCCTGAGAAGGGTTTTTTAATCGAGGAAAAATCAAAATCTATAATTGGTGGTGCGATCGCATATTTTTTTATTTAATCTTTTCTCTGTAATAATTCCTTAGCAGCTTGATTAACAACATGATTCTATTTTTAAACAGCAATCATTTTATAATCACGTAATTTCAATATTATTCTTGATTAAGAAAAAGCCATAGTTTAAAATCACTCTTTACTAATATTTCCAACAATGTAAGAAGATGTTAACTAGTAGCTGAAATAGAGACCTATAGATAGAATTAAAATTCAATATATCTATAGTGTTTTTCTTGATTTTTATACAAATGTCCAATTTATCGAAAATTATTGTATTTTTATATATCTGTGCTTGTACCTTTTATTTCGCTTGGGGATTTACTAAATTATCTAGTTTTTATTTAATTTTTATCAATCCTAAACTGTACATTAAACAAATTTCAATTGCGATCGGCTATTTTATATCTGTATTAGCTCTAGATAGTTTAGTTCCAGATTCTCTCAGAAAATATCATTTAGTCAGTATTATCTTTGCTTGTGGGATTTTAATTCTATTTTCAATCGTAAATTTAAATATAAGAAGAAGCAATTTAGGCAATCTGCTATTTATCTCTCAACCTATAATTAAAACCACCTATTTTACTATCCCTTTTGCTTCAGGATGGATTTGGTCATTCAGCCGCATCCTCAAATATATTGCTGATACAACTCTATCTTCTACTATCGATATTGAAGGCATGAAAATCAACAGTTATCTTTGGTTTAGCTGTACATTGTTTATGTTTATATCAATAACAATTCATGCTTGTATATATTATAGTTGGAATAAATTAGAAATTAGAAAACAAGGTATCTGGTTGTTGGCGGATGAAGTAACTTGGGAAAATATTATCGATTATTCTTGGAAACGAGATAAAAATCATGATTTTTTAGTCATCAAGCAAATAAATGGTTTCAACAAAGAAATAGAAAATAAAGATAAGATTGATTCAGATGACAAAGAAATAGTAGATCGAATATTGAGTGATAAGCTCAGAGAATAAAAGCTAATAACACTGCCGTTGCTAAAAATATTAATTTATATTTACGATCAACTTAACTGTACTAAATCATAAAACCTGCTAGAGGAATATTTTTCTAATAGTTGTTTATATTCTCTGCTCCAATTATCGCCAAAGCTTTTATTAAATTCAGTTGCAATTGCTGTAAATTGATTGGTAAAGATTAAATAGCCGTTCTGCAAAAAGAAATAATCGTTGGTCTTTGCTACTTCAAAAAGTATTTCTGAGCCATCAATTTGATAGAGCATTTGAATAATATTTCCTGTAATGTTCTGATAAATATCAAACTCTTCATACCATTCACTATAATCACCGATAATGGTAACAAAATCACTAATCCAAGATCCAAATAAAGTATGACTGTATTTATGGTGACTTGATTAAGTAAGCAGTAAACAAAATACTCTAGTTGCAATACCATTGCGACCAATTCCACTAAATTTAAGATTGAATGCCCTTAATCCAATATCAAATAACTGTCTTTGATCGTGATTAACATAATAATAATACTCACCCATATTTCTGATACTACTATTGTCATTCTGGACATAATCCTAGTAATTCTTACTTTTCGCCTTATTGATTAATTTCAGCAGTATACAACAGAAAACTCAAATACAATCTTAGCGATCTTTACTCTGTGTCTTTGCGCCTCTGCGAGAAAAAAAAATCTGTAATTAAGTAAGGCGATCAAGTAATAATATACAGATGAGAGAATGAGATAACCTTTACCAAAATTCAATTAATTGAAACTGTGACAGAAGCAAAAAGCTACAAAGAAACCGTAAATCTACCCCAAACATCATTCAACATGCGGGCAAATGCCGTACAGCGCGAACCTGAATTACAGCAATTTTGGGCGGAAAACCAAATTTACGAGCAACTGTCGCAGAATAATATTAAAGACTCATTTATTCTCCATGATGGTCCTCCCTACGCTAACGGTGCATTGCACATGGGTCATGCTTTGAATAAAGTGCTGAAGGATATCATCAACAAGTACAAACTATTGCAGGGACACAAGACAGATTATGTTCCAGGGTGGGATTGTCATGGACTGCCGATTGAATTAAAAGTTCTGCAAAAAATTAAATCTAAGGAGAGAAAAGAATTAACTCCCCTCAAACTACGTCAAAAAGCTAAAGAGTTTGCTCTCCAAGCACAGCAAGAACAGTGTGAAAGCTTTAAACGCTATGGTATCTGGGGTGATTGGTCACATCCCTATTTAACCCTTACTCCTGCATACGAAGCGGCGCAAATCGATGTCTTTGGACAGATGGTGTTGAAAGGACATATTTATCGTGGTTTGAAACCCGTTCACTGGAGTCCTAGTTCTCGCACAGCTTTAGCAGAAGCGGAGTTAGAATATCCTGAAGGGCACACTTCCCCTAGTATCTACGTTGCTTTTCCTGTCACTGAGTTAGGCGAGGATGCAGCGGAATTAGAACCGTATTTACCTAACTTAAAAGTAGCGATCTGGACTACTACGCCCTGGACAATTCCTGGAAACTTAGCTGTGGCAGTCAATGAGGAATTAGAATATGCTGTCGCCGAAACTGGTGATGGGCAATGTTTAATTGTGGCAAAGAATTTGGTAGAAAAATTAGCCGAAACCTTCAGTACGGAATTAACGATTCAAGCTACCGTCAAGGGTAAGGCATTAGAAAATATTACCTATCACCATCCTCTATATGATCGCGAGAGTAAAGTTGTCATCGGTGGCGACTATATCACGACCGAATCTGGTACAGGATTAGTTCATACTGCCCCAGGGCATGGACAAGAAGACTACATTACAGGACAAAAGTATGGTTTGCCAATTCTTTCTCCTGTAGATGATGGCGGCAGATTTACCGAGGAAGCAGGTAAGTTTGCAGGCTTGCAGGTAGTAGCTAAAGGCAATGAAAAAGTTAGTGCAGGGAATCAGGCGATTATCGATGCCCTAGCAGAAGCAGGGGCATTACTTAAACATGAGGAATACGCCCACAAGTATCCCTATGACTGGCGCACAGGTAAACCGACAATCTTCCGCGCTACCGAACAGTGGTTTGCTTCGGTTGAAGGTTTCCGCGACGAGGCATTAAAAGCAATTTCAACTGTAACTTGGATTCCCCCCCAAGGAGAAAAACGTATTACGCCGATGGTGAGCGATCGCAGTGATTGGTGTATTTCTCGTCAGCGTAGTTGGGGCGTACCGATCCCCGTTTTCTACGATGAGGAAACCAACGAAGAATTAATGACGGAAGAGACTATTAACCACGTTAAAGCGATTATCGCCGAAAAAGGTTCTGATGCTTGGTGGGAATTACCCGTCGAGGAACTATTACCCGAACAATATCGCAACAATGGACGTAACTATCGTAAGGGTACAGATACGATGGATGTCTGGTTTGACTCTGGTTCATCTTGGGCGGCGGTAGCAAAAGGTCGAGACTTGAAATATCCTGTAGATATGTACCTCGAAGGTTCGGATCAACATCGCGGTTGGTTTCAATCAAGTCTACTTACCAGCGTGGCGACAAACGGTATTGCCCCCTATAAAACAGTCCTCACTCACGGCTATGTTGTCGATGAAAAAGGCTTCAAGATGAGTAAGTCTAAGGGTAATGGTATTGCCCCCGAAGTGATCGTCGAAGGCGGTAATAATAAAAAACAAGAACCACCTTATGGTGCTGATGTGCTGCGTCTGTGGGTATCGTCAGTTGATTATTCTTCTGATGTCAGGGTTGGTCAGAACATTATTAAGCAGACTTCTGATATGTACCGTAAGGTGCGTAACACTGCCCGTTTCTTACTCGGTAACTTACACGACTTCGATCCCGCTAAAGATGCTGTTCCTTATGACGACTTACCAGAGTTGGATCAATATCTGCTACATCGCTTAACAGAAGTATTTGCCGAAGTCAACGAAGCCTACGAAAGCTATCAGTTTTTCCGCTTTTTCCAAGCAATTCAAAACTTCTGTGTTGTCGATTTATCCAACTTCTATTTAGATATCGCCAAAGACAGACTCTATATTAGCAGCCTTAATTCCTTCCGCCGCCGCAGCTGTCAGACAGTACTGGCGATCGCCATTGAAAACATCGCCAAAGCGATTGCACCAGTATTGTGCCACATGGCAGAGGATATCTGGCAAGCCTTACCCTACGATACGGGTTATCAATCGGTGTTTCAATCTGGGTGGATAGCAATGCAGAGTGAATGGCATAAACCCGAATTAAAACAATTCTGGTCAACTATTACTAATTTACGAGATGAAGTAAATAAAGTAATGGAACAAGCCAGAACAGCTAAAGCGATCGGTTCTTCTCTTGATGCGAAAGTATTACTGCAAGTTCCTGATACTGAATTAAAAAACAAGCTGGCATCTTATAATTCTGCTGATACTCTTAGTGAGAAGAACATTGATGAATTACGTTATTTCTTCCTTGCTTCTCAAGTAGAATTAGTTGATTCTCTTCCTGATGTTGAATATAAGAGTGAATCAGATATGGCAAATATTGCTGTAGTAAAAGCTGATGGTGATAAATGCGATCGCTGTTGGAACTATTCTACATCTGTAGGTAGTTTTGAAGACGATCCCACAATTTGCGATCGCTGTAATGCTGCTTTAAAAGGCAAATTCTAAAATCTAGGGTGGGTATTTATTAAATCTATGAATATTTAATATTCATCATAAATAATGTCCACCATTTTTTTACGGTTATCTTAAATATGTTCCTATGGGTTGTCGTGGCAGTTTTGTAATTCGAGAAAACGGAATTAATACTTATCTTTATGATCGCCATTTTGGTGCTGGTATTATGCCTGACATATTTTATGGGGTAGATAGTACTCTAGATATGTTCAGTAGAGCTAGAGAAGACGAAACAATACTAGACGAAGCTTGGGGCGAAGGAGGAGTAATTGTCGATCTTGATGCCAAAGTTATGATTTTTTGGGGAGGCGATGTTTTATTCGATAATGTTCCATTGATTCCCCACCTCATTAGTTTCATGGAAACCTTTACCTGGCAAGGATGGGATGTGCGTCATGCGCAATGGGGGATGTTGAGTATGGGAAAATATTTAGATTTACCTGAGTTTTCTCCATCTGTAACATATCAAAAACCAAGTAAAGAAAGTAGAGAATATCATTTAGGTTGGTGGATAGAATCAGATAGAAGTAGTGCTGAATTTAATGACGAAGAAGCCACTGTTATCTCTTATAAAACATCCGATGGAGATATATTGAATTACACAACCTCAGTAGAGTCGGAGAGTACATTGACATTGGGAGAAGATTTATTGCAAATCTTAAAAGAGAGAAAGACTACTCCTTTAGCTCATCAGAGAGATGTCTATGATTGTCTTTACATTGACGAACAAAATAAAACTATTCATGTATTTTGGGGCTATCCATCAAGCTTTGATCCTTTGAGTTATCAATTACGTTATTGGTCTGACTGGCAAGTTAAATGGATTGACGAAGGATATGTTGGACATCTTAAACTAATAGATTATGAACAAAATGACTTGCTATTTTCTAAAGAAGAAGCTGCAAATGGCGTAGTAAAAATCGTAAAAGAGCCAATAGAAAGATATCTAAGTAGACTAAAGCAAAAAAGCGAACCCGATCATGCTAAAGCAATTCTCCATTGGGAAAATCAACTAATATTTCTCGAAAAACTCAAACAAGAATGGCTTGAAAAAACAAAGTAACCAATTTGAATATTGTGATCGCTGTTGGAACTATTCTCCATCTGTAGGAAGTTTTGCAGACGATCCGACAATATGCGTAGCGAAGCCATGCCGTCCTAAAGGATACCGCTTCGCATAAAGGCTTATCGGTGTAATGCTACATTAAAAGACGAGTTTTAAAACGCAGGGTGAGCGAAGCGTAGCTAGTCCTAAAGAATACCGCTTCGCGACCGAAAGTAAGGCGAATAGTTCACCCAACAGTGCGATTCTAGATGCGGAAATAAATTCCGCCTATCTCGCACTCAATGTTACGGGTATATGCGAAGCGGTATCCTTTAGGATAAACGCCGCAACTAGTCCTTTAGGGCATATGCTTTAGTGCATTTTTAAATCTATCAATATTAAAAATAAATTATATTAATGCCCACCATTAATTTGCGATCGCTGTAACGCTGCGTTGAACGGTGGATTTTAATTAGGTTTTGTTTTTTGAGTTATTAGGTAGATAACATAACTTTAGAAATTAACTGCTGAAGTTACTAAGCTATCTTGAATATAATGCGATCACACTCAACCAGATACTAAGAAAATGAGATCGCATTACTCTAAGTTAAATCAAGACCTCAACCGTGCTTAATAATGATACATCTAGTTCTAGGACGCAAAATCAAACCCTCTCTTTCAAATTGATTTAGAGTTTTAGTGACAGTGATTCGGGTCGTATTAATCGCATCAGCTAATTCTTGATGGGTTAACTGAAAATCAATTAAATTACCTTCCTGAATTCCTCTGCCAAATTTGCTTGCTAGCCATTTTAATAATAGCCATAAACGCTTTGCTATTCTGGTATTACGTACGATAAACAGCAGTTGTTGCGTTTGCTGAGCATTATAAAGCAGATTTCTGGATACCTCTTCCCATTCACTATGATGGATAGCGATCGCTCTCACATTACTAATGCATCTAAGATCATAAGGTGTCACATTAGATAAAGTGCTGCCTACTAAGTCGTCTCTCCCCCAAAACCCCAAGGTAACTGAAGTTCCTTCTTCACTTACGGTGCAGCTTTTTACCACACCAGTGACAATTTGCCACAAATAATCTGCTCTTTGGGGCAGCTCATCTCCTGGATGAAAAAGCACAGCCTTTTTTTCACTGATTGAGGTTGACATTAGGTTTTAGTTACAGTTCAAATACAGTTGCCATATTAGTAACTACGAAATGGTTTGATCATATTATGCAAATTGTTACAAAAATATGCAAAAAAGCTTTACTCAATTAATTAAGTAAAGCTTTAAACTCGTTATGTTTTTTGCGACCATTAAGAAAGTGTGTGCCTTCAAAAACTAATAAAATTAAGGCAGTTGAGGCGCGATCGCGACCTTGGTTTCTCCAATTAGGTTTGTTGTGGTTAAAGCAGAGATAAAACTATAGCGATCGCCTAGATCATTAGCCTGGTGCTGCACGATTACCGGTAAGGAAGATCTGGCTTTCGATGCCACCTCAGTGGTTTTCAAATCGTAGCTACTAGTAGCTAATTTTGGATATAAACCAATTCCTATAATAGGCAGAATCAGACAAGTGGCGATAAAAATCTCACGGGGTTGAACATCAATCGAGAAATCCTCTAATTTAAGGTTAGAATTTCTTTCACCATAAAATACCTGGCGCAGCATCGACAACAAGTAGATGGGAGTCAAAATCAAGCCTACTGCGGTCAAGAATATAATGCCAGTTTTGAAGGTTTGACCATAGACATCGCTGGTGGCAATTCCTAAAAATATGGTTAGCTCTCCGACAAAACCGCTCATTCCAGGTAAAGCTAGAGAAGCCATCGCACCTGTGGTAAATAGAGCAAAAGTCTTCGGCATTCTGGCTGCCATGCCACCCATTTCGTCCATCATCAGGGTATGAGTGCGCTCATAGGTTGCTCCAGTGAGGAAGAATAAAGCTGCCGCAATTAAACCATGAGAAATCATCTGCAACATGGCACCATTTAATCCCAAATCGGTAAATGAAGCGATACCAATTAAGACAAAACCCATGTGGGATATGGAAGAAGATGCCAGTCTGCGCTTTAAATTGGTCTGTCCAAATGCCGTGAAAGCACCATAGACAATATTGATCACTCCCAGGATGACCAACAAGGGGGCGAACTGGATGTGTGCATCAGGTAAAATTTCGATGTTAAAGCGAATCAAAGCATAACCACCCATTTTTAGCAGAACACCTGCCAAAATCATGGAAATGGGCGCAGATGCTTGACTATGAGCATCGGGAAGCCATGTATGGAGAGGAAAAATGGGCAGTTTGACGCCAAAAGCAATCAGGAATCCAGCGTAAGCTAACAATTCAAGAGACAAGGGATAATCTTTAAGACCAAGTTCGGTGAGATTAAAGGTAACGTTGTCGCCATAAAAAGCTAGAGCTAACCCAGCCACTAAGATAAAGATTGATGCTAAAGCCGTATAAAGAATAAATTTAGTAGCAGCATAAAGTCTTTTTTTGCCACCCCAAATTGAAATTAGCAGATAGACAGGAACTAATTCTATCTCCCACATGAGGAAAAATAACAGTAAATCTTGAGCTGCAAACACTCCAACCTGAGCACTATATAAAACTAAAACTAAAAAATAGTAAAGCTTCGGCTTATGATCTACTTTCCAAGAAGCCAAAATTGCCAGAGTCGTAATTAACCCTGATAACAAGATTAAGGGCATTGATAAGCCATCAACTCCCAGCGACCAATTTAGACCAATTTGCGGTATCCAAGCATAGGTTTCTTTTAACTGCATCTCAGTCTGATGGAAATTATAATGCTCCCAAAATCCGTAAACCATCAGAGTTAAATTAATCAATCCCACTGAGAGGGCGTACATTCTTATGGTTTTGCCATCTTTATCAGGAATTAAAGGAATAATGGCTGAGGCGACGAGAGGGAAGAGAATAATGGCTGTTAGCCAAGGTATTTGAATGTTACTCATGTTTCTTTAGGCACACATACTCAGTCTTTCACTGTTAATTGTATTAAGTTTTGTAAAAAAAGCAAGGGTTTCAAATCACAAGTTAAAAAATATGCATTGGTGTTGATTGAGGGAATGTCTCCAGTCTCTTCGATCTGAAATTGCTGAAGTGAAATTCTGGTGCGGAAATAAAGGTGATGTGTTTAACTGGGATGCGTTGTGGCGATGTTGATGGTTAATGACTCGTTCTGATTGGATAATTCTATGTTTGGCGTATGTTATTGGGCTATTATCCACAAATCTCATGACTGATGCTGCGGGTTTTTCTTTACAGCAGCTAGGGATAATTGTGGCAGGAATCATCGGATTAACGATCGCCGTTAAAATTTTTTTACCAAGACAATTAAGGATTCGTACGGGGATTTTGGCGCTGACAGTGGCACTAGTGGCAACTTGGTATTTTCAAGTACGCATGCCACAACCGCAAGCAAATGACGTTAGCTATCAAGTCAAGGCATCCAATAGCAAATTAGTGACTATATCGGGAAGAGTTTTATCGGAACCGAGATTAAACGATCGCCAGCGTCTCAGGTTTTGGCTGAAAGCTAGTGAAATTAAGGAACAAGGAGCTGTTTCAGGCAAGTTATATGCTACGTTACCTCTGTTACAGGGAACGGGAATTTATCCTGGACAAAAATTGAGCATCACAGGTTTGCTTTATTTACCCTCCGCAGCTAGCAATCCTGGTGGCTTTGATTTTAAAGCATATCTAGCACGTCAGGGAATATTTGCAGGAATACAGGGGATGACGGTAAGCAGAGATGAACAAGCTGAACCAGTTTGGGGGTGGTGGAAACTGCGGCGACGCATTGTGCGGAGTCAGTTAAAAGACTTAGGTAGTCCTCTAGGACAATTAGTAAGCTCGATGGTTTTGGGACGCAAAGCAGTTGATCTCCCCAGTGACATACGCGATCGCTTTATCGAGGCAGGGTTAGCGCATGTCCTGGCAGCATCAGGGTTTCACGTATCTCTATTGTTAGGGATTATTCTCAGATTAACGATCAACTTCGGTGGAAAAATAAGACTAGCTATTGGTACTAGCACTTTAATAGTTTATCTCGGATTAACAGGTATTCAAGCTTCTGTATTGAGAGCCTGTCTAATGGGGTTTGCTGTGTTACTGGCTTTAGCGATGGATACTAAGGTTAAGCCTCTTGGTTCTTTATTACTAGTGGCAACTATTATCTTGCTACTTAATCCCTTATTGATTGGAGATCTGAGCTTTCAGCTCAGTTTTTTGGCAACATTGGGACTAATTGTCACTATGCCAGAATTACAAAGAAAACTAGAATGGCTTCCTCCTACGATAGCTACTTTAGTGGCAGTTCCTTTAGCGGCTTCAATCTGGGTCTTACCTCTGCTATGCTATGTTTTCCATACTTTCGCTACCTACAGTATTGTGGTCAACGTTCTAGCTACACCATTAATTACTATCATTAGTTTGGGAGGCATGATTAGCGCGATCGCCGCCTTGCTTGTTCCTGCTATAGGTAGCGCGATTGCAGGATTATTACTCTATCCAACACTATTGCTGCTTGCTCTGACTAAATTTTTTACCAATTTACCAGGAAGTGCTTGGGCAGTAGGACAAATACCTTTAATTATCCTATTGATAATTTATGGCGGGTTAATTTTAGTCTGGCTGAGTCAATGGTGGCGTCAACGTTGGAGTTTCTTACTTTTGGGGGGAGTCTGTTTGATTATGCTTCCTGCAATATATAATTCTCGCCAGCTTCAGGTAACGGTTTTAGCTGCCAGGCAATCACAGATAGTTGTGATTCAGGATCGAGGACAAACTGTACTGGTTAATAGTGGTCAAAACAACCAGGCTAAATATGCAGTCTTACCTTTTTTGGCGCAACAAGGAATTAACTATGTTAACTACGGTTTTGCCCTCGATGAAAATTCTAATTCGGAAGCTGCATGGCAAGAGATCGATCAGCGTACCACCGTGAAACATTTTGCCAGTGCGATCGCTAGCATTTCTAATCTACTGACTCCTCAAACTGAAGTTGTGCCATTGGATCAAGCAATTTTAACTCCATCTTCACGTTTATCGCTCAATCAGCAACTAGGGGTAATTAATTTGCAAATTGGCAACTCTACCTGGCTAATTATCTCCAAGACAGTGGGAACTATTCATGATTATTCTGATCAAGCTATCGAACAATATATTGAGGAACAGCAGCTTCAACTTCAACATCCCATCATCATGTGGTCAGGAAATAATTTAGATTCAGCCTGGCTCAAATTATTGCAGCCACAAATGGCGATCGCATCTGCTAACAATATCAGTCCTAATACCCAACAACAGCTACTTCAAAAGCAAATCAAACTGCACAATACAGCACAGGAAGGCGCGATCGCCTGGACTTCCAAAACAGGGTTCACTCAACAAACAGATAATGTGTTTGGTCAATAAGATATTATGATGTACTCGTGGCGGACTTTCAAAAGTACCTGATAGATAATAGAATTCTCGGCATTGCTGAATGAGTAATGGTATTTTTGGCAGAATAAGGGGATGAAATGTCCTAAATGTAACTCAGAAAAAACAATTAGAAACGGTCGTCGTCGTGGAAAACAATGCTACAAATGCCGAGATTGTGGAAGGCAGTTTGTTGAATCGCCAATTGAGCGTAGCTATCCACCTGAAGTCAGACAAATATGTCTCAAAATGTATCTCAATGGCATGGGATTACGTGGAATTGAACGAGTAACAGAAATTCATCACACTACTGTTATGAATTGGATCAAAGAAGCTGGATTAAATTTACCCGATACACCCGAAGAGTCTGAGATACCTGAAATAACTGAAATAGATGAATTACAAACTTTTGTTGGCAGTAAGAAAAATAAGCTCTGGATTTGGACAGTAGTCAATCATTGGAAACCAGGTATTATACTTTGGACAATTGGAGATCGCAGTCGCAACAGTTTCCAGATTATTTGGTCAATTATCAAATGTTGGCATAGTTTCTGGCACGTAACTGATGGATGGAAAGTTTACCCAGGATTTATTGAGCCAGAAGATCATCTAGTCTGCAAAACTTATATGACAAGAGTGGAGGGAGAAAACACCAGACTGAGGCATTATCTAGCTCGCTTTCATCGCAAAACCTTATGTTATTCCAAATCTCTAGAAATGCTCAAATATTCAATTCGTCTTTTGCTCCATTATCTTAAGTTTAAAACTATTTCCGCGAGCGCTTGAATCATTACTTATTCAGCAACGCCGAATTCTCCATTTGTTCATTACCTTAATCAACAACTAAGATCTCTAAATAGGAACTGACTTAGGCATTTAGTCCCTGAGTATTAAGAAATATTACATCGAATAAAACCCTTGGTATGATTGTTTATAGTATTAATGTAAGACTTTAAAAAAGGCGATTAAATAACCAGAATATTCCTAACAAAGTGCTGATGATTCATCGCTATGTAGATTGATTGGCTTATCTAATGAGGAGCTATTCTGGAGTAGATATCACCCAAGCGAGATGAGGTAGAACATTGCCCCATTTCGCTAAAGTTTTAGCAGATAAGAATTGCTGATGCTGCGTGTAAATTGACAGAATAAGGTAAATGCCTTGTCTTCTTTTTGCTCTTTTATAACCCTGATGTAGTTAAGGTTAACTACGTAGCTGATGGTTTGATGGGCTTTGAGGGCAACAGTCTAAACGTAGCTTAATAAATATTATGTTGATGATTTCCTGCCAATGGTCGATTTGGGCTAACAGGAAGTTTTTAACATCCAATAAAGTGTTGTGGGGAATCTCTTACACTTTTTTACGGAGTTCAAATGGAACGAGAAGTAGCATTGTTTTTGGTAACATCAATAGAGGCAGTTGTCGTTGTGTATGCCTTTTATTATCTACTTAAATGGTTGTCCATGATTCAGCACCGTAAGGTGTAGCATCAAATAGCTGTTACGGGTTATTGCTTGTTTTGAAGTAAAATCCTGTAATGGCTATTACGATTTTGAGGAGGTATTTCTAAGGGCAAGGAAGACCATAAAGCCCAATTATACCATCGAAGCTTTGGGCTCTTGTCAGAATGTTAATCGATTGTATTAGCCAGCTTCAGACTTAAACAAGATGCAGTTTAATAACTACAAAATATAAATAAACTATTCAACCATTGGAAATACAAGTAAAATCAAGCTATTAGGTCAAGTTTTGATCGGTATTGAGAATGAAAGTTATTCACGGTACTTGGATACCAGCTACAGAATCAGATTATTTCCAGTCAGGAGGATTTTATCTGTGGGTAGAAACATCATTCTCAAAAAAACGCCAGGATAAAAGTAAACAAAAGATCCATCCTGCTCATTTAAATTCAGCAGAGTTGGCAGAGTTTTTATCTCAAGAATTAGCTATCAAAGATAGCCCTGTCACCATACGGCAGTACATTGATAGCAAATATTTTGCTTTACCTACCGCGAAGAATAAGCCATTGCCATCTCCAGAATTGAGTAGGTATCTAGAGTCAGAAATCTCGGAAGAATTTGATTATTTTCAATATTGGCAGGTTGATTGTTATCAAGCTTTGACTAAAGTTAAAACTAGTTCTTATCAAACTGCTACAGCCATTAATATTATCAAACTGCTACAAGATGTTCACTTTCTGGCTTTATACCAATCTGAATCAATACAGCTGGGTGCAGATTTATTATTTTGGTATCATTACACCCAAGCCTTTAAACAAGTACTACTCAAGGATCGCTATATTCCTGCTTTAAAGTATCGAGAACAAACTACAGCTAAGAAAAAAACTAAAAAATCAACCTCGTTTGAAATTTATCCTACTTGGTCGGTAATTTCTGAAGCCTACGAAGCAGATATCCAAAAATATAGTCAATATATGCCCGCTATCTGTACGGCAGGGGTCAATTCACCTCAGGAAGAAATCGAATGTTTCGATGTCGAAACTCTGTTGCGTCACTTCAGTGAATACTTACTTGATGACATAGTTACTCATACCCCATCTACCGCAGCTTTTGATAAAAAGGTCACTGATACAATCCTTGATTATTGCTTAAATCCAGACATTCACAGTCCTTTGACTGGCAATAATCATCGGGAAGAATATCAGCAATGGCTTACTTGGAAACAAAAAATTGCTCGGACACAAAATAATACTAGCTTTCGCCTCTGCTTCCAACTACATGCTGCCAATCCCGATCAGGTTGACAATTGGCGGATCGAGTTTTTAGCTGCTGATAAACAAGATCCTTCATTAAAATTAGCTTTGGGTGATTACTGGCGGATGAATGCCAAAGCTAAGTCGGGAGTAAAAAAACAATATGGCAAAGATTTTGAAACCAATTTGCTATTGAATTTAGGCTATGCAGCCAGAATGTATCCTAAATTGTGGCAGGGGATGGAAACGTCACAACCAGATAGTTTGAAGCTTAACTTAACCGAAGCCTTTGATTTCCTTAAAGAGAGTGCTTGGGTACTAGAAGATGCAGGATTTAAAATAATTGTTCCTGCTTGGTATACTCCTGCGGGGCGTCGTCGGGCAAAAATTCGTCTTAAAGCATCAAGTAGTGGCAAATCTGCCACTAAAAACAAAACTAAAGGCTACTTCAATCTCGATTCTCTAGTGGAATATCAATATCAGCTAGCCATTGGCGATGAGGCAGTGACTACTAAAGAATGGCAGCAGCTAGTTAATGCCAAGACTCCTTTAGTTCATTTTCGCGGTCAGTGGATGGAGTTAGACCGCGATAAAATGCGGGAGTTTCTTGAATTTTGGCAGTCTCAGGGTGAAGAAAAACCCCAGATGACGATGTTGGAATTCCTTCAGCGGAGTGCAGAAGCGGGGGATGATTGGGAAGTCGATCGCGATAATTTTCTAGCAGAGATGATGGCGAATTTGCAGGATAAAAGTCTATTTGAACCTGTGGCAGATTTACAACAGCTTAACGGTACTTTGCGAGAATATCAGAAACGCGGAGTATCTTGGTTGAGTTATCTTGAACAATTGGGCATTAATGGCTGTTTAGCAGACGATATGGGATTAGGGAAGTCAATTCAGGTAATTGCCAGGCTGGTTCAAGAAAGAGAAATTGTGAGTAAAAGTAACCAGAAAAACCAACTCCCAGTATTGCCCACCCTCTTAATTGCCCCCACTTCCGTTATCGGTAACTGGCTGCGGGAAATCGATAAGTTTGCCTCCCAGCTGAAAGCTAAAATACATCATGGCAGCGATCGCACGAAAGATTTGGAACAGTTTAAAACTGACTGTCTGCAACAGGATGTAGTTATTACTTCTTTTACCCTGGCGCGGAAGGATGCCAAACTTCTAGGTGGTTTAGAATGGCAACGCATTATTTTAGATGAAGCCCAAAATATTAAAAATCCCAAAGCGGCACAAACCAAAGCCATACTCAAACTCTCCGCAAACCATAAACTAGCTTTAACAGGTACCCCTGTGGAAAACCGCCTGTTAGATTTATGGTCGATCTTTAATTTCCTTAACCCTGGCTATCTGGGTAAACAAGCCCAATTCCGTAAAGCCTTTGAGATTCCCATTCAAAAATATAATAACCAGGTCAAATCCATTACTCTGAAAAAACTAGTCGAACCTTTAATCCTCCGACGAGTCAAAACCGACAAATCGATCATTAGCGACTTACCCGATAAAGTTGAAGATAAACTCTATACCAACCTGACCAAAGAGCAAGCATCACTTTACGAAGCAGTAGTTAAAGACGTAGAAGATAAAATCCAAAACACTGAAGGCATCGAACGTAAAGGCTTAATCCTCTCAACCCTAATGAAACTAAAACAAATCTGTAATCATCCTGCCCAATTCCTCCAAGATGGGAGTGATTTTTTACCCAATCGTTCTCACAAACTATCTCGTTTAGGGGAAATGGTGGAAGAAGCCATGACAGAAGGAGATAGCATTCTCGTCTTTAGCCAGTTTACCGAAATCTGCGAAGGTTTAGAAAAACATCTAAAACATTCCCTCCACTGCAACACTTACTACCTCCACGGAGGAACATCCCGTAAACGGCGCGAAAAAATGATCACCGAATTCCAAAACCCAGAAACCGAACCTTCTGTATTTATCCTCTCTCTTAAAGCAGGTGGGGTTGGTATTACTTTAACTAAAGCTAATCACGTCTTCCACTTTGATCGCTGGTGGAATCCTGCGGTAGAAGATCAAGCCACAGATCGGGCATTTCGGATCGGACAATCAAAGAATGTCTTCGTCCATAAGTTTGTTTCAATTGGTACATTAGAAGAGAAAATAGATCAGGTGATCGAGGATAAGAAAAAAGTAGCCGATGCGGTAATTGGTAGCGATGAGTCTTGGTTGACGGAGTTGGATAATGAAGCGTTTAAGGATTTGATTGCTTTGAATAAATCTGCAATTTTAGATTAGATAACTTTCGGTATAATCAGTTCGACCAGAGATTAAAAAAAGAACACAATAGTATTAATAAGTATCCGATGTATACATTTGTTATCACTCAAAATAACAAGTTACAGATAGCGTTTCGTATATCATATCGTAGCTATCCCGTAGAGTAGTTTATACACAATACAAATTGTTGTGTGTTGTTTGTTTTTAAAATGGTTTAATAAATTCATGTTTGTTTTGATCGGCAAATTCCTTTAAAATTCTGTGGGAGCGACAATAAGGCTGAACAGCAAGCATGACAGTGAATGAAAGAAGCCAGCCTCTCCAAACATGAGAGACTGTTATCAATAAGATAAATTGTTGAAAACAGTATGCTTCAACTCCCTGAATTATATAGCAAACACCTAAGCAAACAGTTTAATTATCCTCAGTATTTAATCCTGTTAATTCTGATTAACTTATTTCAAAACTTGCAAACAGTGAAATTAGAAGAGTTAGCACGTCGCTTTCCTTCTCCAATTCAATTTAGGAGCAGAATCAAAAAAATACAAAGATTTTTAGCTCTCAAGCAATTTAAGATTAAAAGTCTCTGGTTTCCGATTCTCTTATCTTGGGTTAAAGAAGAATGGAATCAAGGTGAAGCGATGTATCTTGTAATCGACAGAAGCCAATGGCGGGCTATCAATTTATTAATGGTAAGTATAGTTTATGATCAGCGAGCCATTCCCGTGTATTTTACTCTTTTACCGAAAAAAGGGAATAGCAATTTAGCACAGCAGCAAGAGGTATTATTACCAGGGTAAGCTCATCTAATTATGTATAAAATGTACTTGATAAAAACAGATGGCTTTCAAAACTTGATGGGTAAAGAAGAAACTGCACAAGTCATAATCACAAACTTTTCTTTAGTTCCAACTTTGACAAATTTCTCTACCT
>JBCDEP010000210.1:0-9253 GCA_039179675.1 Cyanobacteria bacterium P01_G01_bin.67 | reverse complement strand
TCCTACTGAAGGAGATGTAGATGTAGTTGAAGGGCAGACTCCTACTGAAGGAGATGTAGATGTAGTTGAAGGGCAGACTCCTACTGAAGGAGATGTAGATGTAGTTGAAGGGCAGACTCCTACTGAAGGAGACTTAGATGTAGTTGAAGGGCAGACTCCTACTGAAGGAGATGTAGATGTAGTTGAAGGGCAGACTCCTACTGAAGGAGACGTAGATGTAGTCGAGGGGGGTGCAAATGATAATGCTTCAGATGATTCTGCAACTGTTGGCGAAACAACTCCAAGTGATGGTTCAGATGAAGCAACGGACACTACTGCTCAAGATCTAGAATTTATTAAAAACACTACTGATAATACCATCAGCCCCAATACAGAAGGAGGATCTACTAATGGCATGGATTCAGAACCAGTAAGCACCAAATTAGATGTTGCTGGAGAGGAGGCTGTAACTCCTACCCAAGATGAAGGTTCGACGGCAACAGAATCTACTGATAATTTGGATTCAGAACCAGTAAGTACCGAATCAGATGTTGCTCAAGAAGAAGCCTCTACCAAAGTAGATTCTCAAATTACTTCAGAAACTCAAAATTCAGAAGAATCAACTGAATCGAAAGAAATAATCGAAGAATTGGTTGAAGAGGTAGAACTCAAAGAAAAACTTAGTGCTAGTACCGAAGAAGAAGAAGTTCCTACTGAAGAACTTGAAGAAAAACCTGAAATAGAAGAAACATCTCAGGAAGAAGAAGAGGTTGCAGAGGAAAAAACTTCAGAGCCAGATTTAGGACAATTAGATCGTGTAGCTTATGAAACTCAGTTTCAGGAGGCTCCTAATGATCTGGCAATTTTAATGCAGGAAGAATTTCAGTTGACGCAACTTATGGATTCCTCTGGACTTGAACTTTACGGAACTATCCCTTCTGTTCAGGATATATCCCGTAGATTAGCTCAGTTAGCGCAACAAACAGGGAAAAAGCCCGCTTTCATCAATATTTCTCTCCAGTCAAACCAATTAGAATCATTCGTGGTTCTACCAGAGCAAAACCAAGCCAATTTATCAAATTCTTTAGTGGCATCATCTGATCTGAATGTTGTTGACCCTCCTCAATCGCAGTCTTTAGCTGTTCGCAAAACAGTTAAAAATACATCACGTAAAAATCTTCTGGCTACGGCGACTCAATTTCGGGAAGAAGTAAGTGACGTGAGAAAGCTAGGTCAAGCTAGCTACATGGAATCGGCACAGGAACTTTATAAAGTTTTAATTGAGCCAATAGAAGCCGAATTAGAAGCCAATGACATTGATATTCTGGTATTTTCAATGGATTCAGGACTGCGGTTGTTACCTCTGGCAGCACTCCACGACGGAAATCAATATCTAGTTGAAAAATACGCGATGGGAATGGTTCCTAGTTTCGGCTTGACAGATACTCGCTATGTCAGTCCCGAGCAAAGTTCGATTTTGGCTATGGGAGCTTCAGAATTTCAGGAGCAGGCTGCTTTACCGACAATGCCGATTGAACTCAATACTATTGTTAGTAATCCTCGTCAGGGAGAATTATTCCTTAACGAACAATTTACTATTCCCAACTTTGTGGCTCAAAATAGTCGAGAAACGCCATTTTCAATTATTCATTTAGGAACTCATGCCGAGTTTAAAGCGGGAAATCTCAATGATTCATATATCCAATTTTATGATGACAAGCTCAAAATACCTCAGCTACAAAAATTATCTGATGAACTAGGGTGGAGTACTAGTGATACTCCAATTGAGTTATTAGTATTGAGTGCCTGTGAAACTGCTTTGGGAGATAAAGAAGCAGAGCTGGGATTTGCTGGATTAGCAGTACAAGCAGGAGTAAAATCTGCTTTAGCAAGTCTCTGGTATGTCAGTGACTTGGGAACACTAGCATTAATGGGTGAATTCTACGATCAATTAAGCAATACTTTGATTAAAGCAGAGGCTTTACGCCAGACTCAATTAGAAATGATCCGAGGTAATGTAAAAGTAGATAATCGACAGGTTAGGCTATCCAAAGGCTCGGATTTGCCATTGCCAGAAGATTTTCCTAATGGAACTTTAACTCTGGCACATCCTTACTTTTGGTCATCTTTTACCTTGATTGGTAATTGGAATTGATTAAAAGCTGTTTTGAGGTGAGGCGAAATGAAGGAGAAATTGTTATGTTTGAGGATAATTGTTGATTGAACATAACTTCTTCTCTCATTACTTCTCTAAACGAACAACGTACCATTGAAGATATTTGTCTGCACCAATATCTAATTCAAAGTAGTTATCGATTAGATGCTGTGCCTGTAATTCAGTTGTTTTAAACTGTTCGATTTCTCTAGGGATTATTACTTCTTCTAACCGCAATAAATCAACTAGCTTAGCTCTCAATTCGTCGATGTTCATGAATTGTTCAGGCTGGTCTGATTCGAGAACAACATAGCCGTCCTCTTGATACATGATGGGGTCTGGCATAAAAATAAGCTGGCAATTTAATAAAGTTAATTTATTAATTAGTGTTTAAGCAGATTAAGCTGGAATGCTAGTTTATAGATTAATGCGTACAAATTTTTAGTGAAGTAAAAGATCCCGATGACAAGTTAAGTCAAACTTTTCTGACTTTATGGGGAGGCAGCTTAATATTAGTTGCTAAACCCAGCCAGGATAAGGTTTTAATCATCATCCAGGTGAGATCGATTTCCCACCATTCAAGACCATGACGAGCAGAATATTGAAAAGCATGATGGTTATTATGCCAACCTTCTCCAAAGGTAAGCAGTGCTACCCACCAACAGTTAAGGGAAGTGTCGTGAGATTCGTAGCTTTTATAACCAAACTTGTGAGTTGCACTATTGACAAACCAGGTACAGTGGAAAACCACAACTAATCGGACAAAGATTCCCCAAATCACAAAGGGTAAACCACCCCAAATATATAGCAACAGTGCTAATGTAAGCTGAATTGGAATCATGGCATACTGACAGAATTGGTAAAAGCGATCGCTTGATATATCTTTGGTATAGCGCGCTATTTTGGCGTTAGCTGGATTCTGACATAACATCCAGCCAAGATGACTCCAATAAAAACCTTTGAGAGAATTGTGAGGATCGGATTCTTGATCGGAATATTGATGATGAATGCGATGCAGACCAACCCAATCTAAAGGACCTCCTTGACCAGCCAAAGTGCCACAGAAGATTAAAAAATATTCTAAAAATTTGGGAACCTGATAGCTACGATGAGCCACGAGACGATGAAAACCAAGAGTAATGCCAACTCCTGCCGTAAGAACATAAAGTACAAACGCTACTCCCAAAGCACTCCAGTTAAAATTTCTGGGAATTAAAGCAAATAAAGCTAGGGCATGAATTATTCCCATATAGATGATTGTCCCCCAGGCAGGTGGGATTTTTTCCGATGTAGCAACTGTCATTGACAAACCTAAATTTCAACTCTACGTAATTCTTTATGGTGTAATTGAACACACGATGTAACGCTGGCGAGGCAAAAAAATAATCTTGTCACTCCCTAGCATTCCAAAATGATTGTGCAACAAAAGTGTTTAAGATTGCTAGGTTTTACCCAGCAATACCGAGGTAAACTGCAAAAGCACTCTTCGCTCGATAATCAAAAACAAAATTAAGAGTTTCCTGAATAAGATGAAAACTAACGACCTGCTATTAAAAGCAGAAAAAGCACTAATACCGATTTTTTCTGGTATTGACACTCAGGTCAAGCAAAATCTCAAGAAAGTTTTAGCAGCTTTCCGCGATCATCGTGTGGGAGTACAGCATTTTTCTAGCGTCAGTGGCTATGGACACGATGATTTGGGACGGGAAACCCTTGACCAAGTATTCGCTCAAATAATGCAGGCTGAGGCAGCAGCAGTGAGAGTTCAGTTTGTTTCAGGAACTCATGCGATCGCCTGTTCTTTGTATGGAGTTTTACGTCCAGGAGATGAGATGCTGGCAGTGGCAGGTAAACCCTACGATACCCTTGAGGAGGTGATTGGTTTACGGGGGAACAATCAGGGTTCTCTCAAGGATTTTCAAGTTGATTATCGACAGTTAGAGTTGACCGAAAAAGGAGCTATTGATTGGCAGGGATTAAGTACTGTGGTCAGTAGCAAAACTCGGTTGGTACTAATCCAACGTTCCTGTGGTTATTCTTGGCGACAGAGTTTATCAATTGCTGACATTGAGAGAATTGTCAGGCTAGTTAAACAGCAAAACCCTAATACAGTTTGTTTTGTCGATAATTGCTACGGTGAATTTGTGAGGGATCTTGAGCCAACTGCTGTGGGTGTAGATTTAATGGCAGGTTCCTTGATCAAAAATCCTGGGGGGACTATCGTCACCGCAGGGGGATATATTGCAGGAAAGACAGAACTAGTCGAAGCCGCTGCCTGTCGCTTAACTGCCCCAGGAATCGGCAGCAGTAGCGGAGCAACTTTTGACCAAAATCGCCTCATGTTTCAAGGACTATTCCTGGCACCCCAAATGGTGGGAGAGGCAATTAAGGGTAGTCATCTAATTTCCTATGTGTTTGAACAGTTAGGGTATCAGGTTAATCCTTTACCCTTTGAACAACGGCGAGATATTATCCAGGCGGTACAGCTGGGTTCACCAGAGAAACTGATCGCCTTCTGTCGAGCGATTCAGCAGCATTCTCCGATTGATTCCTATGTAGAACCTGTTCCAGGGGAAATGCCTGGCTATGCCAGCCAATTAGTTATGGCAGGGGGTACTTTTGTTGATGGTAGTACCTCCGAGTTTTCTGCCGATGGTCCTCTAAGAGAGCCTTATATTGCCTTCTGTCAGGGGGGAACCCACTGGACACATATTGCGATCGCTCTCGAAGCAGTGATAGCTGCTCTTAAGTAAATGGATCAGCACCAAATTTTTAACCATCATCTAACCTCGGTAAGCAAAAATTCTTGGTTTGCTAATTCATAGCCATTGACAATGATGGCAATCCTATGGGAGCCAGCATAATATTTCCTAGTTGATATTTTTCTGAAAGAGTGAGATTTTTGCACAAATTTTTCTTGACCCCTAATTACTGATTCTGAGACTTTAAAAACCTTTCGCGATTGGCGACCATTTTTTTTCAGGAAATCAATTGCATATTCGATTCTGAGCTTACCAATTTGCTGTTGGTGTGTTTTCAATTTAAAAGAGAAACTGACCTCGCCACCAATTTCAACAGACTGTTGCAGGTGAAAAGCTTCAAGATTGATGTGTTCTGGTTTAGTGAACCCAAAAAGAGTCATTATTTCTGGCTCTCCTTCTTTAAGTAAAGTACGAGCAGCATGTTTAACAATCCAATCTACTTGGGGACTATCACCGAGCCAATTGCTGGCTATTTCTATCACTACCTGTGGATTATCTTTAGAGATGTCATTTAAATTATTCGCTACACTTCTTCTGACATATTGACTTTCATCGTTTTTCAGCTTTGCCAATATTGGTAGAATTTGACCTGGGTCTTTTTTGAAATCAGGAAGTGACATTGCCCAAGGTAAACGAGGACGACATCCTTCTGAAGCCAGTCTACGCACATGATAATTATCTGATTCAGCCCACATCTCCATTTGTTTGAGCATTTTTCCCTGATACTTTTTGATAAAGGGACGCACTGCAAATTCAGAGCTTGAATACTTTGTAAAGTGTTCTAAGGCGGCAATTGACTCTTCATATTTGTCCAACCCATAAAGCTCGACAAACCCTGGGAAAAACATGTACTCAAAGCCGCTAAATTTTGTCGAAGCATTGATTAATATTTGGATGGCTTCTGCATATTTCATGGGGAGAAAATGGTGTAATGATTGGGAAATATGCCTCATGCGCTCTTTTAACTCTTTTTTTTGCCAGTGGTCGTCAATCACATACTGAGAAAAACCATGAGAATCAAACTCTCCATACAAGGCTGATATTTCTTGGCAAAGTGAAGCAATTAGCTCAAGGCTATACAGATTTTTTAATGGTTCAGGCATAAGTTAACTTGAAATCTTACTTTAGAAAGAGATCAAAATCTGAATCACGATCTAAACCGATCAATAATTTGTTTCTGACAACTGATTTTGAAAAATGTAGGATATGCTGGGGAAGAAATAGCTGGAAATCAATATTATCAAACATATATATCAGCTATGTAGTAAAGCTTTTTGCTTAATATTTCGTATTTATCAGACAGAGCCTTGTAGGTATTTTGAATGAGCTATTGCCTAAATCCATCCTGTCCTAAACCCGTAAATCATCCTAAGTCAAAATTGTGTAAAGCTTGTGGCTCTAAGCTACTGTTACATGGTCGCTATCATTTAGTAAAAGGTCTGGGAAAAGGCGGTTTTGGCGCAACTTTTCTAGCGGCAGATCTTGCCCTACCAGGAAAACCGCTGTGTGTTATTAAACAACTAAGACCCAACACCGATAATCCTAATTTCCTCTCGATGGCAAGGGAGTTATTCGAGCGTGAAGCAAAAACTTTGGGCAGAGTTGGCAACCATCCTCAAATACCCAGACTATTGGATTATTTTGAAGATCGTGAGCAGTTTTATTTAATTCAAGAATTTGTCAAAGGCAATAATCTACAGCAAGAAGTTAAGAAGGAAGGTGTCTTAGACGAAGCTAAAGCCAGGCAAGTTCTACAAGAAGTGTTAGTAATCCTAAGAGATATTCATGCCCAAAAAGTCATTCACCGAGATATTAAGCCCGCTAATATCATTCGTCGTGAAATTGACAATAAATTGGTCTTGATCGATTTTGGCGTAGTTAAAAATCAGGTTAATAGTGCCGGTGCTGCAAATATGACTGCATTGACTGCTTTTGCAGTTGGTACTCCTGGCTTTGCGCCTCCTGAGCAGTTAGCAATGCGTCCAGTTTATGCCAGTGATGTTTATGCTCTAGGCGTCACCTGTATGTATTTGATGAGTGGCAAAGCACCAAAAAATATGGATTGTGACCCGATCACAGGAGAAATTAATTGGTTTAATTATGTTAACGTTAGCGATAGCTTTGCCGAAATCTTATCCAAGATGCTAGAAGTGGCGGTCAAAAGCCGTTATAAAACTGCTGATGAAGTGCTGCAAGTGCTAGATATGGAAAGTCATGTCGATAGTTTGGCAGAAAGTATGCTTGGTCATCCCAATGTTGCCGATACCAATGTTTCTGGGACAAAAGTGGGACTGAGTTCTTCACGACGAAATCGCCATGCTCCAACAACTGGAAAATCTCGGCGAACTAATAGCCGCAGTGGAACTAGTTCTAGATACTCTAGAAGATCTAAGGCACAAACTAGCACTGAACGTAGCGTCACCTCCGTAAATAAAACTGCCAAAGCACCGATAAAACCACTCAAAATATCTGCATCAGAGGTTCTCAAGGCATATTCATCAGGCAGAAAAGACTTTGGCTTCAAAGATATGAGCATGCAAGATCTGCAAAAAGCTGACTTATCTGAGTCCAAGTTCAGCAATGCTAAATTGGTCAGAACTAACTTTCAAGGGGCAAATTTAAGTCGAGCCAATTTTACCAATTCTGATGTTCGTCAAGCAATGTTCCGCAATGCAGATTTGAGCAACTCTTTATTTAGATCCTCGAATTTGGAGGGAGTAGATTTACGAGGTGCCAATCTCAGCCATGCTCATTTTAAGAATACTAAGCTAAAAGGAGCAAACCTTTGCGGGGCAAATTTAAGTCAGACTAATTTGACTCAAGAGCAATTGGAGGAAGTCAAAACTAACTGGATGACCATCATGCCTAGCGGAAAGCGGGGATTTTGGTAGATTTTCTTAACGAGCAAGATTGATTTTGATTTTATGGTTCAATATTGCTCTAGAAAAGCCAAAGGATTGCTCATATTTTTGGCAAAACCGAGAATGTTGCGATCGCAGTGTTGATAAAGTAATTGACCCTCTGCATTAACTAAAAAAGTAGCACCCCGCTGGGTCAAATAAGAGGCATCAGGAACATAAGTATTCCAGTTGCTTAGCACTTCGGTCATATTTCTCAGTCTGAGGGTTGCTAGTTCAAACGGACGCTGAAAACCCTCTCCTCCCGCCAGTTTGAATAGCTCGCCTTTGATGGCAGGCAAAGGAGTATCATTTACAATTTCCTCATTGGAAATTAACTGAGGTGCTTGGCGATCGCCTTTATAACCTCGAAATACTTCAGATAATGTCCCAGGGCTACCAATGCCAGCACACATCAACATCAGATTGAGCAAAGCACTATATTTTGCAGATAAGAGGGGAAATTTAACCGTTAATCCTTGATATAGCCCTAATACACGATGAAGCTCAGTAGTCGGATCGACATATAAACTGGCTGGAGCAAAGCCTGTATATTCACAAAACTTAAGACCTGAATTGCGATCGCCAATTCCCACTGCTTTAACAGTTATATTCTTGGCTTGTAATAGTTCTGACTCTCGGTTTAACCACCAAGCATATTCTAAATTGTCGAAATCTCCTAACTGTGACCATAGTAAAACTAAAGTTTTGTTAGCTTTATTATCTAAAATTGGCTGAACTAAACCATCGCTAACTAACTGACGTTGAGTTTGCTGAAGAATTGAATATATATCCATTGATAAAATTGCTTAGAAATTAAGATATCGGCAATATTTTTATCATAAATGAGGTCAAGTTTCTGGCGAAAGATGCTGACGCACCAATGCCAGCAACTGTTGACTTAACATAAGAATCAATATACACAATAGCGATCGCTAATCCAATCTAATATAAGTTTAATTATTAATTGCATCCTTCAAATTAGCGTTCTCATCCTCCTAAGTATCGCCAAAAGATGAAACGAAATTTAATTCTGGACAAATTGCAGAATACGATTGTGCTTCTTCATCTCATTCAATAAATGCTCCAATAATTATTAACTTTTTAGGTTGTAGAAATATATTTTGATTTTAGAATATTTTTTATAAAAATGCGTTCGCTTGAAGCAATATCAAATCACACAAAGGGCGAGCGTGGTGCTGCATCTGCATCTTCACCAAACTGACTGAAGATGCAGATGGACGCGCCCGAAGACTTACCCGAGAACAAGGCCTCAGTGGAGAACACCATCGAGAAAAATCAATAAAAAAGAGTAAACTTCGTGACGCCCTGTAATCGACACAGCAACCGAATTACCTCCATAATCCGGAAAACACTATCCAGTCATAGAATAGTCTCACGACGCTAAAAAGATACTCTCAGAGCTACCATGCGTATCCCTCAAACGTCTCCCTACAATC
>JBCDEP010000073.1:0-28551 GCA_039179675.1 Cyanobacteria bacterium P01_G01_bin.67 | reverse complement strand
TGGGTTTGCAGCTTTTAGCTTTTTAAACTTTCGACTGTACTTACCGCCATCTATTTAATGCCTAAAATAGATTATTTACGCATCAGTCTCATTGATAAATGTAATTTTCGTTGCCAATACTGTATGCCAGAGGGAGCGAAGCTGAACTATGTTCTCAATCAAGAATTATTGACTAATCAGGAAATTATCTCTCTGCTGCAAAATGTCTTTATCCCTGTCGGTTTTACTAAGTTTCGCCTGACAGGAGGAGAACCTCTGTTACGTCCAGGTTTGGTTGATTTGGTTAGAAATATTACTCAATTACCAGAGACTGAAGATCTGGCTTTGACCACTAATGCTTTTCTGTTGAAGGATTTAGCTCAACCCCTATATCATGCAGGACTGAAGCGCATTAATATTAGCTTAGATTCCCTCAATCCAAAAACTTTCGATCAAATTACTGGTAATCGTGGACGGAGCCGTTGGCAACAAACCTGGGATGGGATCTTGGCGGCTCATCGAGTAGGATTTGACCCTCTAAAGTTAAATGTGGTCGTAATTCCTGGTTTAAACGACAGCGAAGTGTTGGATTTAGCTGAATTGAGCATTGCACGTCAATGGCATATCCGCTTTATTGAGTTTATGCCTATTGGTAACCCTGACTTATTTGGAGACAAGGCGTGGATTGATTCTGCTGAGTTACGTCAGAAAATACGTCAGAAATGGGGTTTGATGGAATCTAACATTAGGGGAAATGGACCTGCGGACGTGTTTAAAATTCCTGGTGCCAAGGGAACACTGGGATTTATTTCGCAAATGTCAGAATGCTTTTGCGATCGCTGTAATCGAGTGAGACTATCAGCAGATGGCTGGTTAAGACCATGTTTACTCAATGAAACTGGTCAAATCAATCTGAAATCGGCACTGCGTAATGGTGAAGATTTTACAGAGCTTCAGAATCAAATCAGTCAGCTATTACTACTTAAACCTGACATAAATTTCAAAGAACGTAACTCTGGTACTGATGGCACTTATACCCATACCATGTCCCAAATCGGCGGATAAAAAATCATATGCTAAAGAATTTGGCGATCGCTGACGATAATTTCTGAAATAATATGAATAATATTATTTAATAAATCCCGTTTATGCTTACCAAATGCTCGCCTTTCAATAATGCCATGTCATGCATTAAGCAAAAAATTAGAAATAGCCTAAAGCTAATAGCCCCTAATCCAAAAGCTATTAGCTACAGTTGATCAACGAAACTAATTCCCAAAAATTGTTACGCCATCCGTGAATAATACTCAACTACGAGTAGTTCATTTACCTGAAGGGCTACCCATTCACGCTCAATTACACCGTTAACTTTTCCTGTCAAAGCAGCCTTGTCAAACTCAAGATGACTTGGAAGGTTAGCTAAGCCTGGATATTCCATATTAGTTTCGACTAACTTCCGCGAGCGATCGCGATCTCTGACCTTAATTACATCTCCAGAGCGACACTGATAACTGGCAACATCGACTACACGATCATTAACTGTAATGTGTCCGTGGTTTACAAGCTGCCGCGCTGCGGGGATAGTTCCCGCCATTCCCAAGCGGAAAATAGTATTATCAAGTCGCATTTCGAGCAACTCAAGTAATGTTTGCCCTGTAGATCCAGCTACTCGACGAGCCTTACGCACATAACGAACCAACTGCTTTTCAGTAACTCCATAGTTGAAGCGCAGTTTTTGCTTCTCTTCTAAACGAATCGCGTATTCAGAACGTTTACGACGACTTTGACCATGTTGCCCTGGTGGATAAGCTTTACGCGCGCTTTTCCTAGTTAAACCAGGTAAATCTCCTAAACGGCGAACGATCCGCAAACGCGGCCCTCTATAGCGAGACATATATTATTTCCTCTCTAGATTGTAATCTCAAAATATCTCCAAATATATAATTATACATTAGCAAAGACAGATTTATGAAACAGAAATGATTTTAATCAAGAAACTAGAGGTAACGAAAAAAGATGAGCTAGTTAGAACCAACTCACCTTTCAAAAACCTGTGAAAAAATTAAGTTCTTAATGCCAACTTGTCAATGCTAAGCTTTCGAGTTAGCTAGCCTTCACAAAGCTAACGTCACGTCCTTTAGTCGCCCAAAACATTTCATGAATCTTTTGGACTGCATCCATCAATTCATTGGCATGTTCAATACTCACTTCAACTTTGCAAGCAGAACAAAGCTTCGCAGCTTTCCAAAAAGTATCATGCAGGTCAGGATACTTTTCCAAATGTACTGGTTTAAAGTAGTCTGTCCAAAGAATTAGTAGATCTTCCTTAGTTTTCTGCGCTTGCTCTTCTTTAATCGCAACATATCGCCCTAGAGTATTCTGATAAGCGATATTCGCCGCTTTATCTTCAGCAGCAGGAACTTCAAGATCTATGATTTTCTTAGTCATAGAAACAACCGCTTCTGCCGTAATCCGAGCAGCAGCGGGATCGTATACACCGCAAGGACCGTCACAATGTGCGTGAACCTCAGGCGCGGAGAAGATATTTTTGATCTGAGAAATAACTTGTTTCAACATCATGGTTTATGGTGTTTATTTGTATAGGAATGTGATTTTGCGAGCTTTATTTACGTTAGGGCAGCAATAATTTTGAGATTAAAGGCACTATATACAATGCTCTAGAAGATATAAATCGCAATGATATATCTACAATTTCCTATCTTTGTTTAGCTTAGTTTGGTTTAGGGTTGGTTTGCAAGATTAACAATCTTTAGCTTTTGCAACAACGTGAGACATAAATATCTCAGAAGTTGATTTGAGTAATTAAATAACCTCTAAGCCTATTGATCCCCAACTAAGTTGACTTTATCGATTACACTCAAGCTACCATCTTCCCCTACCTGCCAAACGTCGTAGCTACCAACAACATCACCGTTGGCATCGATATCAACATTGCCGCTTGCTCCTTGAAAATTGATTTCTTCTCCGTTGCGAATGAGTTCTATTGCCTGGCAAGCATCAGTAACCTCGGTTCCAGGAGCATTTGCTACTTCCAAAACCTTACTTTTAATTCCTTCCCCTGTATTTTCGTCGCTAGCTTCTGCGGCTAACATCATCAAAACAGTGGCATCCCAATTATGAGGAACGTAGGCTGTTAATTCTTTGCCAGTTTTTTCATTCCATAATGCCGTAAATTCATCCAAAGCTTTGCCGTTGGCTCCTGGAACAGTACCTAATGCCCCAGCAATAATTGATTTACCATCAGGAGTTTTCCCCACCTGTCGGACAAAATCCTCAGAATAAACTCCGTCGGTCAGCAAAACAGTTACACCATCACTATATCCATTTTCAAAAGCAGATTTGAGCAGAACACTTCCTGTTTCAGCATATAACACGGCTGCTACCGCATCTGGTTTCTCTCTAAAGGCGGCTTGAGCTTCACTGTCTAATGTTGCTGCTTTAGGATCATAACGCACTGCTTGACCAACAATATTTCCTCCTGCTTTTTTAAAGGCGGCGACAAACTGTTTTTCAAACCCCACTCCATAGTCATTATTGATAGCCACAGTCGAAACCTTTTTAAAGCCCTGTTTGGCTGCTAAAGCTGCTAGAGCCTGAGATTGATAGGTATCTGGGGGAGCAGTACGAGCCCAGAATCCATTAAATTCGTTATTTTGTGCCCGTTCAGTAAACACAGGACTGGTGCTACCAGGCGAGATCATCATTACTTTATTACGCACCGCAACATCTACTGCTGCACCAGAAACGCTGCTAGCAAAAGCACCTACGACTCCCGCTACCCGATCAACTTCAGCCAGTTTGGTCATGGCGCTACTCCCTGCGCTGGGATCAGTTTGACTGTCTTCAGAAACTAAGCTGACGTTTTGTTCATTGACGCCACCACATTCGTTAATTGTATCCACAGCCAGTTGGACTGCGGTAGGCCAATTTTGACCAATGGAAGAAAGATCTCCTGTAGTCGGAGCAAGAGTTCCTAGCTTTAGACCCGTTCCGCTGTTAAGAGAATCTCCACCCTGACATGAAGTAAGCATTACCCCTGCACTCAAAGACATGAGTGCCAGCATCATTTTGGTGTGAGAGTGATAATTCTCCTGACTGGAGGTGCGATCACTTTTTTGAAACTTCCGGTTCAAATTTCCCATTTCTAAATCTTCTCCAATTCCAGTCTAAGGTTCAATAGATTGGAATTGTACTCGAAAAATTTGAAGTGTGTTGTTCCAGCTATCTAAAGGGAACAATGGTTCTACTTGCCCTAAAATCGAAACGGAGAGGGGGGGATTCGAACCCCCGATGAAGTTTACACCCCATAACTCCTTAGCAGGGAGCCGCTTTCAACCGCTCAGCCACCTCTCCTTAAGGTCATCGACTTTGAATTATAACAGATTTATTTAGGCTGGCGATAAGACTAGAAAAAATTTAGCGTAATTTAACTTTTTTTACATAATTTTTGCCACTAACTATCTGTCAGCCATTCCCCAGTATTTCGTTCATTGAAAAAGGTCGCTTATTCAGTTCTAAACTTGACTGAATCAGCATGAGAGGGCAAGCCTTCTGCCTGCGCCAAAATCTGGATCGTACTGGACATTTTCTTGAGAGCAGTAGGCGAATATTGAATCAAGCTAGAGTGTTTCATAAAAGTTTCGACCCCCAATGGAGAAGCATAGCGTGCAGCTCCTGAAGTAGGAAGAGTATGATTAGGTCCCGCCAAATAATCTCCTGTTGCTTCTGGAGTCGAGTTACCGATAAAAATCGCTCCTGCATGGCGAATTAGTTCAACTAGGTTCCAAGGCTCTGCAACCTCTAGCTCTAGGTGTTCAGGAGCAAAAAGGTTAGATAGTTCTGCTGCCTCTGCGAGAGAATTTACTACAATTATTAGACCATAATGAGCGATCGCTTTTTCAGTTAAAGTTTTACGAGAATGATCAGTCAATTGTCTAGTAACTTCTTGCTGAACTTGCTGCGCCAAGTTCTCACTGGTGGTGAGTAATATAGCGGCAGCCATCGGATCATGTTCTGCTTGTGCTAATAAATCAGCAGCGATAAAAACTGGATTAGCCTGTTTATCAGCAATTACAAGTACCTCTGAAGGTCCTGCTAAGGAATCAATCCCCACCGTACCGTAAACCATTTTTTTGGCTAGAGTTACGTAAATATTGCCTGGTCCTGTAATTACATCGACCTGGGGAATTGTTTCTGTGCCATAGGCTAAAGCACTGACTGCCTGAGCACCACCAACTCGATAAATTTCTTCTACTCCCGCTTCTTGTGCTGCCACCAATACTGCGGGATTAATTTTGCCTTCTCGTCCAGGAGGGGTGACCATCACGATCCGCTGTACCTGAGCAACTTTTGCTGGAATCGCATTCATCAAAACCGTGCTGGGATAAGACGCTTGACCGCCAGGGACATAAATTCCTGCTCGATCCACGGGAGTATAACGCTTCCCTAAAACCACATCGTCTTCCTCAAACTGCACCCAAGATTTAGGGACTCGTTGACGATGAAAAGCTTCAATTTTATGGTGAGCTACTTGAATAGCGCGAAGCAAATCTTTGGATATTTGTTGATATGCCGCATCCAATTCTGAACCACTAACCCTGAGCTGGTTTGAAGTGTATGTTTGTCGATCAAACTTTTCCGTATATTCTAGTAAAGCACGGTCGCCATATTGCTTGACGTTGGCTACAATTTCTCTAACCAAGGTCTCTTTCGGCTGAATATCATCACCGCTATTGCGATCGCCGATACGCTTTAACTCTGTTTGTGCCTCAGTTTGCCGATCATTAATATTAATTATTCGCAGCATCGAGATCCCCTATCCATCTAAGCTTTTACGCAGAAGTGAGCCATTACCTTTAATTTATTATATAAATCTTTACAGTAAGAAAACCACTATTTTCCTAGCTTAGCGTGAATCTATAGTCCATCGCTTTTTTCTTACTTGTGTTTATCAGGGCTGGAGTATGCTCAGATCAAGTTCAACCCAACAGTAACCAAATCTGCTTGACACTCGCTAAAAATAGTTGCTAGACTGTAAAATCCAATTCTATATTTATTTCCAGAATTACTTACAAGGCAAAATTCCTGTTTAAAAAACTGTGGCTAACTCTAAATCGGCAATCAAACGTATCAGAACAGCAGAGCGCAACCGTCTACGTAACAAAGCGTATAAATCTGCCCTTAGAACCCTAACCAAAAAGTATTTTAGTGCGGTAGAAGCCTACACAGCTGAACCAAACTCAGAAAACATGGAGGCTGTAAAGCAGGCTATGTCTGCAGCCTATAGCAAAATTGATAAAGCTGTTAAGCGCAAGGTGCTTCATCGCAATAACGGGGCAAGAAAAAAATCACGCATAGCAAGAGTATTAAAGAAGGCAGTAGCTGCTTAAAAGATAAGTTTCCCAGAGGTTAGTTATCTTTCATTTTCAGCAAAACCATTGTGGCTCAGAGATTTAAATTATTTCTGGTGCTCATTAAAAACCAAAATAGTCAAGCAATACACCAAGTATAAATGCAGTTAGTTGATACCCATGTTCACATCAATTTTGATGTTTTTCAAGGGAACTTAATCGCGCTGAGGCAGCGCTGGCAGGAAGCAGGTGTAGTTCATCTAATACATTCTTGTGTAGAACCAAAAGAGTTTCAGGGAATACAGGCACTGGCTGATCGTTTCCCTGAACTGTCTTTTGCAGTAGGTTTACATCCTTTAGACGCTGATAAATGGCAAGAGGGTACGAGCAAAGAAATAAAAACTCTTGCCAGTTCCGACTGTCGTGTGGTTGCAATTGGCGAAACAGGATTAGATTTTTACAAAGCTGATAATCAGGAGCAGCAAATTGTAGCTTTGCAGGAGCAATTGAGAATAGCCCGAGAACTTGATGTACCAGTGATTATTCACTGTCGGGATGCCGCAAGCAGACTAAAAGAGATATTAACCGATTTCTGGCAGAGTGACGGTTCTGTTAAAGGTGTAATGCATTGCTGGGGTGGGAATAAAACAGAAACAAAATGGTTTTTAGATTTAGGTTTTTATATCAGCTACAGCGGCATTGTGACCTTTAAAAATGCTAAGCAGGTTCAAATGTCAGCAAAAATGGTTCCTGATGATCGCTTGTTAGTCGAAACTGACTGTCCTTTTCTTGCGCCTGCTCCCCATAGAGGCAAAACCAACGAACCAGCATACGTTTTCCACGTAGCAGAATACATGTCCCGAATAAGGGAAACTTCTTTAGAAGTTCTTGCCGCGCAAACCACGGCAAATGCCTGCCGTTTATTTGGGATTAGTTTAAAAGAATAATAATAAACCAAGTTTCCTCAAAACGCTAGTTTCTTTGTTTCCCAGCCAAAAAAGTAAAACATAGTAAAAGAGCTATCATCTTCATGACTAATTTGACTTACAATCTGCTGCCAGACCTAATTGAAATTCAACGCTCCAGTTTTCGTTGGTTTCTAGAAGAGGGTCTAATTGAAGAACTCAACAGCTTCTCGCCAATTACCGACTATACGGGTAAGTTTGAACTGCACTTCATGGGAGAAAACTATCGTCTCAAAGAGCCGAAGTACTCAATGGAAGAGGCGAAACGTCGCGATAGCACATACAACGTTCAGGTATATGTCCCAACTCGTCTAATTGATAAAGAGAGCGGTGAGATTAAGGAGATGGAAGTCTTTGTCGGAGATCTCCCTTTGATGACAGATCGTGGAACATTTATTATCAACGGTGCAGAACGGGTAATTGTTAATCAAATTGTGCGCTCTCCTGGTGTCTACTATAAGGCAGAGACTGATAAGAATGGGCGTCGAACCTACTCGGCATCATTAATTCCCAACCGCGGAGCCTGGTTGAAGTTTGAGACCGATAAGAACGGGTTAGTCTGGGTGAGAATTGATAAAACACGGAAGCTTTCCGCTCAAGTGTTGTTAAAGGCGATCGGTCTCAGTGATAATGAAATTATGGACGGGATTCGCCACCCTGACTTTTATCAAAAAACTCTGGATAAAGAGGGCAATCCCAGCGAAGAGGAAGCTTTATTAGAACTGTATCGAAAATTGCGACCTGGCGAACCACCTACCGTGAGTGGTGGGCAACAGCTTTTGGAATCTCGTTTCTTTGATTCTAAACGCTACGATCTGGGGCGAGTTGGTCGTTATAAACTAAATAAGAAGTTGCGACTTACCGTTCCCGATACCACTAGAGTACTGACTACTACTGATATCTTGGCAGCAGTAGCATATTTAATCAATCTAGAATTCGATGGTGGAAATACTGATGATATCGATCATCTGGGTAATCGCCGAGTTCGCTCTGTAGGAGAATTATTACAAAATCAAGTTCGCGTTGGTTTAAATCGTCTAGAGAGAATCATTCGCGAACGCATGACTGTTAGTGAAGCGAATAGCTTGACTCCAGCAGCTTTAGTCAACCCAAAACCACTGGTAGCAGCAATTAAAGAATTCTTTGGTTCATCTCAACTGTCCCAATTTATGGATCAAACTAATCCCTTAGCTGAACTTACTCATAAGCGAAGACTTTCTGCTTTGGGACCTGGGGGACTAACTCGGGAACGAGCTGGTTTTGCAGTTCGTGACATTCACCCAACTCAATATGGTCGCATCTGTCCAGTGGAGACGCCAGAGGGACCGAATGCAGGACTCATTGGTTCACTAGCAACTTACGCTCGGGTTAATCCCTATGGATTTATTGCTACACCCTACTACCGTGTAGAAAATGGCAGGGTCTTACGAGATGAAGATGTTGTTTATCTTACTGCGGATGAGGAAGATGATATGAGGGTTGCTCCTGGCGACGTAGCAACCGACGAGGACGGCTATATTTTAGGAGAAACCATCGCGATCCGTTATCGTCGTGAATTTTCAACTTGCGACCCAGATGAAGTCGACTACGTAGCCATTTCTCCTGTTCAAATTGTTTCGGTTGCAACTAGTTTAATTCCCTTCTTAGAGCATGACGATGCCAACCGTGCCCTTATGGGGTCTAACATGCAGCGACAAGCTGTACCTTTATTGCGTCCTGAAAGACCTTTGGTCGGGACTGGACTAGAAGCACAAGCAGCACGTGACTCAGGAATGGTGGTGGTTTCTCGAACCCACGGTATTGTGACTTACGTTGATGCGGAAGTGGTCAGAGTCAGAGTAGAAGCAGGCAACAATGGTTTATATGCTCCAGAGCCAGGAGAAGAGATTACCTACAAGCTGCAAAAGTATCAACGTTCTAATCAAGATACCTGCTTAAACCAACGCCCCCTTGTATATGCAGGGGAAGATGTAGTTCCAGGTCAAGTATTAGCTGATGGCTCCTCCACAGAAGGAGGCGAGTTGGCATTGGGACAAAATGTCCTGGTAGCCTATATGCCTTGGGAAGGATACAACTATGAAGATGCGATTTTAATTAGTGAACGTCTTGTTTATGACGACGTTTATACTAGTATCCACGTCGAGAAATTTGAGATTGAAGCCAGACAAACTAAGCTTGGACCAGAAGAAATTACTCGCGAAATTCCAAATGTGGGGGAAGATGCTCTTCGTAACCTGGATGAACGAGGCATTATTCATATCGGGGCTTGGGTAGAAGCAGGAGAAATCTTAGTCGGGAAGGTAACACCGAAGGGCGAATCAGATCAACCTCCTGAAGAAAAATTACTGAGAGCGATCTTCGGTGAAAAAGCTCGTGACGTGCGGGATAACTCCTTAAGAGTTCCTAACGGAGAAAAAGGTCGAGTCGTAGATGTTCGGGTTTTTACCAGAGAACAGGGAGATGAACTACCTCCTGGAGCTAATATGGTAGTGCGAATCTATGTGGCACAGAAACGGAAGATTCAGGTCGGGGATAAAATGGCTGGTCGCCACGGCAACAAAGGAATTATATCCCGCATTTTACCAATTGAGGATATGCCTTATCTACCTGATGGTACACCAATCGATATTGCTCTCAATCCTTTAGGCGTTCCCTCTCGAATGAATGTCGGACAGGTTTTTGAATGTCTTTTAGGTTGGGCAGGAGAGAATTTAGCTACGCGTTTTAAAATGATGCCCTTTGATGAAATGTATGGAAAAGAAGCATCAAGAGAAACTGTTCACGGCAAGATTCAGGATGCGGCTCGCAAACCAGGAAAATCTTGGGTGTATGACGAGAACAATCCTGGTAAAATCCAGGTATTTGATGGACGCACAGGTGAGAAGTTTGATCGTCCTGTAACTGTCGGCAAAGCTTATATGCTTAAATTGGTTCACTTAGTAGATGATAAAATTCACGCTCGTTCTACAGGTCCTTACTCCTTAGTTACACAACAACCTTTGGGTGGTAAAGCACAGCAGGGTGGACAACGCTTTGGAGAAATGGAAGTTTGGGCTTTAGAAGCATATGGTGCAGCTTATACTCTGCAAGAACTGTTGACAGTTAAGTCAGATGACATGCAGGGGCGGAATGAAGCTTTGAATTCTATTGTCAAGGGTAAACCTATTCCTCGTCCAGGAACTCCCGAGTCTTTTAAAGTATTGATGCGTGAGCTACAGTCTTTAGGTCTAGACATAGCCGTGCATAAACTAGAATCAGTAGATGATGGTAGTAGTCGTGATGTTGAAGTTGATTTGATGGCAGATACACCTCGTCGAACACCAAATAGACCAACTTACGAGTCTCTGCAACGCGAAGAGGCAACAGAAGAAGTTTAAAAGTTGTGTTGCCAGCAATTTTTTAGTTTTTAAACGTTAGATAATTCGGGGCTAGAGATAGTTCCGTTTAATCCTATTTCCATAATTTTCAATACTTACAATTCCCAATCATCAATGAGAAATCAAGTAGAACAGAGATTTGATTACGTCAAAATAGGTATTGCTTCTCCCGAGAGAATTCGTCAGTGGGGAGAGAGAACTTTACCTAATGGTCAGTTAGTGGGAGAGGTGACTAAACCTGAAACAATCAACTATCGTACCCTGAAGCCAGAGATGGATGGGTTGTTTTGCGAGCGCATTTTTGGTCCCGCTAAAGATTGGGAATGTCACTGTGGAAAGTATAAAAGAGTACGCCACCGTGGTATTGTTTGCGAACGCTGTGGTGTAGAAGTAACAGAATCGCGGGTGCGTCGTCACCGTATGGGCTTTATTAAGCTAGCCGCTCCTGTAACTCATGTTTGGTATCTCAAAGGTATTCCCAGTTATTTAAGCATTCTTCTCGACATGCCTTTAAGAGACGTTGAGCAGGTAGTTTACTTCAATGCCTATGTAGTGTTAGATCCTGGTAATGCAGGAAACCTCTCGGCAAAGCAACTGCTAACTGAAGATCAATGGATTGAAATCGAAGATCAGCTCTATAGCGAAGATTCAGAACTAGTTGGTGTGGAAGTTGGCATTGGCGCAGAAGCCGTACAAAGGCTTTTGGAAGAGGTAGCCTTAGAAGAAGAAGCGGAAAAACTGAGAGAGCAGATTGGGGATGCCAAAGGACAAAAAAGAGCAAAACTAATTAAGCGGTTGCGGGTGATTGATAACTTCGTTGCTACGGGTTCCCGCCCAGAATGGATGGTACTTAATGCTATACCTGTAATTCCTCCAGATTTGCGCCCGATGGTTCAGCTAGACGGAGGTCGCTTTGCTACATCCGATCTCAATGATTTATATCGTCGGGTAATTAACCGCAACAATCGACTAGCTAGACTACAGGAAATTCTCGCTCCTGAAATCATCGTTCGCAACGAGAAACGAATGCTTCAAGAAGCCGTCGATGCTCTAATTGATAATGGTCGCCGTGGACGCACTGTAGTTGGTGCCAACAATCGTCCTCTCAAATCTCTATCTGACATTATTGAAGGCAAACAAGGACGTTTTCGTCAAAACCTTCTAGGGAAAAGGGTTGACTACTCTGGTCGGTCAGTGATTGTGGTAGGACCCAAGCTAAAAATTTATCAATGCGGCTTACCCAGAGAAATGGCTATTGAATTATTTCAGCCGTTTGTGATTCATCGTTTAATCAATAGCGGCATGGTCAATAATATTAAGGCTGCGAAGAAATTGATTCAGCGTAACGATCCTAGCGTTTACGAGGTTTTGAAAGAGGTGATTGCGGGACACCCCGTTATGCTAAACCGTGCACCAACCCTGCACCGTCTTGGAATTCAGGCATTTGAACCAATTTTAGTTGAAGGAAGGGCAATTCAACTCCATCCTTTAGTTTGTCCAGCATTTAATGCTGACTTTGATGGTGACCAAATGGCAGTTCACGTACCCTTATCATTAGAAGCTCAAGCGGAAGCCAGATTATTGATGTTAGCTTGTCACAACATTTTGTCTCCCGCAACGGGAAGACCGATTGTTGCTCCATCTCAAGATATGGTTTTAGGTTGCTATTATTTAACAGCCGATGATCCTAAAGCAGTTAAGGGCAAAGGACGTCGCTTTGGCAATTTAGATGATGCGATTAAAGCTTATGAACAGGGACAAGTAGACCTCCATGCTCATGTCTGGCTACGATACGAAGGAGAAGTTGTCACAGAAGAGCCAGATGAGGAAGTTGTGGAATCGGAGAGTTTAGCTGACGGGAGCAGAATTGAATATTATCGTCATCGATTTGTCAGAAAATCCGCAGCAGGTGAGCAAATTGCACAGTATATCGACACTACTATCGGACGAATTATTTACAACAAAACTGTACAAGAGGCTTTGACCGCAACAGCATAAAGAGTATCAGCCTTGAATCACGAAGTTTTAGCAGTTAGAAACTAGAAAAATTAAACATGAAATTTTATAATCACATCGTCGATAAAGGCCGTCTCAAGAAATTGATGGCTTTAGCTTTTACGGAGTATGGCTCAGCTCATAGTGCTACCGTAGCTGATTCTCTTAAAGAACTGGGGTTTCGCTATGCAACTGTTGCGGGAGTTTCAATTAGCGTAGACGATTTAAAAGTGCCGCCAATCAAAGCCGATTTGTTAGAAGCGGCAGAAGTCGAGATTAGGGAAACAGAGGAACGTTATGCTCGAGGAGAAATTACTGAAGTTGAGCGTTTTCAGAAGGTAATTGATACCTGGAATAGCACTTCAGAGAACCTTAAGGATGAAGTAGTAACAAACTTTCGCGCTACAGATCCGCTTAATTCCGTCTATATGATGGCGTTTAGCGGAGCAAGAGGGAATTTATCTCAGGTTCGCCAGCTAGTGGGAATGCGAGGCTTGATGGCTGACCCGCAAGGAGAAATCATTGACCTACCAATTAAGACCAACTTTCGAGAAGGATTGACCGTCACTGAATACATTATCTCTTCTTACGGCGCGCGCAAAGGATTGGTTGATACCGCTTTGAGAACAGCTGATTCTGGCTATCTTACTCGGCGCTTAGTGGATGTTTCTCAAGATGTAATTGTCAGGGAAATAGATTGTGGGACACAACGAGGAATTAGCCTCCGTGCGATGAAAGATGGCGATCGCACCTTAATTCATCTTTCAGATCGTTTATTGGGTCGGGTACTTGCCAAAGACGCATATAATGATAAGACAGGAGATTTAGTTGCGGCTCGTAACCAAGATATTGATCGCGAGTTAGCTCAGAAAATTGGCGATAATGTTGAAGAAGTATTAGTTCGTTCTCCATTAACTTGTGAAGCAGCTCGTTCCGTATGTCAAAAGTGCTATGGCTGGAGTTTAGCTCATGGACATATGGTTGATATGGGTGAAGCAGTAGGAATTATTGCGGCTCAGTCTATTGGCGAACCTGGTACTCAGCTAACTATGCGTACCTTCCATACAGGAGGGGTTTTCACAGGAGAAGTAGCTCGCCAAATTCGCGCCAAAGCCGACGGCAAGGTTGAATTTGGTGATGGTTTATCTACTCGTCAAATTCGTACCCGTCATGGTGACGAAAGAAACCAAGTAGAAACTATTGGTGATATTAAGCTAATTCCCAATAAGGGAAAAACAGTTAGTACAGCACTAACGGCAGGTTCTTTGATCTACGTTGAAGATGGGGATGAAGTTAAAAAAGGTCAGCTTTTAGTCGAAGTAGCTAAAGCTAAGGTACAAAAATCTACCGAAAAAGCAGCTAAAGACGTAACCTCTGACTTGGCTGGGGAAATTGTTTTTGCCGATCTCGTCCCTGAGGACAAAAAAGACCGTCAGGGAAATACCACTCGCATTGCCCAACGCTCTGGATTGCTATGGGTATTATCGGGAGAAGTGTATAACCTACTTCCTGGAGCAGAAGCTTCGGTGAAAAATGGGGATAAAGTAAAACCAGGAGATATCTTAGCTCAAACCAGATTGACTGCTGCCAATGGTGGTGTAGTCAGGATGATTCCTGACAGCCGCGAGATCGAAATCGTAACCGCATCGGTATCTTTAGATCAGGCAAAAGTCAAAATTGAAAGTGATGGCGGTCGAGAGCAGTATATTATTTACACCGCCGATGAGCGTAAATTCTTGCTCAAAACAGCACCTGGAACAAAAGTACAAAACAAACAAATTGTTGCTGAGCTGATCGACGATTTTTACAAGACTGAAACAGGGGGAATTGTCAAATATGGCGGCATTACGGTAGGTAAAGGCAATCGTAAACAGGGTTATGAAGTTGAAGAAGGAGGAACCCTGCTTTGGATTCCAGAGGAAAGTCATGAAGTCAATAAAGACATTTCTTTGCTAATTGTCGAAGATGGTGAATACGTTGAGGCTGGAACCGAAGTAGTCAAAGATGTTTTTTGCCAATCTTCTGGGATTGCGGAAGTGGTTCAGAAAAACGACATTTTGCGGGAAATCATCATTAAGCCAGGAGCAGTTCACCAGCTTGACGATCCTAAAAGTGAATGGCATGAACAGATCATTCAACCAGGAACAGAGGTCTTACCTGGAGTTGTAACCCAAGAGTTAAGGTATGGCGAGGTAATTGAAACTACTGAAGGGGTGGCTTTAATTTTACGTCCTGTCAAAGAATTTGAGGTAGCAGACAAACCTTCAATTCCTTCACAGGCATCAATTAATCAAGATGATGGTCGTCAAATTGAGCTGCGTTCGGTACAGAGAATCTTTTATAAAGATGGAGAGAGAGTCAAATCTGTCAGCAGCCTATCTCTTTTGAGTACTCAATTAGTTTTGGAAATAGAAACTACGGAAGAAAGCGATGTGATCGCTAACTTAAGTGCTGATATCGAATTACTGCCAGAGTCAGACGACTCGGATATTCATACTCTGCAAATGGTAATTTTGGAATCCCTGGTTTTACGAAGGGATACAGACGTTGACCCTCATAGCGGCGAAATTCAAACCAGAGTTTTAGTTGAAGATGGTCAAGAAATTGCCAAAGGTGCAACTATTGCTCGTACCGAAATTCTTTGTAAATCTGCGGGAGAAGTCCAGGGGATTCGCGAAGGAGCAGAAGCAATTCGTCGAATTTTAATTGTTCGCGATAGCGACTTGGTTAGTCACGAATTAGATGTTTCCCAGAGTGACTTTAACTGGAAACAAGGAGACTTACTGGTATCTGGAAGCAAACTTAGCAACGATATTAGTTTAGAAAATTCAGGTCGGGTAGTAGAAATCAGCGAGAAGGGAGGAAAAACCAATGTAGTATTACGCCATACTCGTCCTTACCGCGTATCTCAAGGTGCAGTGTTACACATTGATGATGGTGATTTGGTGCAGCGTGGTGACAATTTGGTGCTACTAGTATTTGAGCGTTCTAAGACTGGAGATATTATTCAAGGTCTTCCTCGTATTGAAGAGCTGCTTGAAGCCCGCAAACCAAAAGAAGGTTGTGTTCTGAGCCGTAGTTCAGGAGTTTGTCAGGTAGTCTATGAAGAAAATGAAACTGTAGACATTAAAATCATTGAAGATGATGGTGTAGTCAGCGACTATCCCATCAAGCCTGGTCAAAACGCCATTGTTAGTGATGGTCAAAAGGTAGAAGCAGGAGAACCTCTTACTGATGGACCAGCAAATCCTCATGAGATTTTAGAGACTCACTTCAACTATCATTTGCCAGAAAAAGGCTGTTATGAAGCTTCTTTAATTGGACTGCAAAAAGCACAGCTATTTCTGGTTCGTCAGGTACAGTCTGTTTATCAAAGCCAGGGAATTGATATCTCTGATAAACATATAGAAGTTATTGTGAAACAGATGACTGCTAAAGTCAGAATTGATGATGGAGGTGATACGATTATTCTTCCTGGAGAACTTCTAGAATTACGCCAAATTGAACAGGTAAACGAAGCAATGTCAATCACAGGTGGGGCACCTGCTCAATACACCCCTGTATTACTTGGTATTACCAAGGCTTCTCTCAATACCGATAGCTTTATTTCCGCAGCTTCTTTCCAGGAGACTACTAGGGTTTTGACGGAGGCAGCAATTGAAGGTAAGTCTGATTGGCTCAGAGGATTGAAAGAGAATGTGATTATCGGTCGTTTAATTCCCGCTGGTACGGGCTTTAATACCCCTGAAGAACCAATGAGTGGTCGTAGCGATCTCGACTCTGGAATGCGCAGTAACGCGGTTTATGGTTATGGTGATGATTTTGAATCCTACCGTTTAGCCGACGATGTTAATACTAACTCAGAAGCTAACCTCCGCCGTTCATACAAAAATTTGAGTGACGATGAAAATATGATCTTGGATGATAAAACAGCAAGGGATTTGGCAACAGGCTTAGATGATTCATCAACTTAAATAACTACATTGCCAGCTTTAGTCCCAATATAGTTAATCAAACAAACTATATAAGGCTCTGAATTTGTTGTTAACGATGTAGAAATAATTAAAAGGTTACTCCTTAAATTACCTTCTACATCGTTTTATTTTGCCGCTTATTTTTTGCTAAAATCCATCATTGATAAAACGGTAAGAGAAATAATCATTTTTACTAAAGCAGATTAAGGATCAAACCAACAAACTTAATGCCACATCTTAAATTTTGATATTTGGAACTTTATCTTAGAGTTAATAATCTTGTGATCCATCACAGCTTAATACTTGATGCTGAATAAACTTGAGCTAACATAGGCTTGGAGTTATTAGGAATAGGCTTTTGTGGAATTGCCAGAGGTAAGTTATTATGAGCGATGGAACTAAGATGAGTAGAGATTGTGTTCTGAGTTGGCGGAAGATTTTTAGTTTAACTATGAACCTTTTGCTACTGGTACTTCCTCCACTAATAACTTTGACACTGGCAAATGAAGTCATTGCTCAAGCTACTTCCAATCAACAAAATCTTCAACAGGCAGCCAATGATACCAATCAGATTCCTGCTGATTTAGAACCTGCTATACTCACAGAAATTAATCGAGTTAGGACTAACCCCCAAGGTTATGCTCAGTGGCTAGAAGAACAGCGGCAATATTACGACGGCATCTGGCTCAGACTACCAGGAGAAAAGCCCGTTAGAACTAATAAGGGTAGAAAGGCACTGGAAGAAGCGATCGCCTTTCTTAAGGAGCAACAACCCCTACCCCCTCTGCAAACATCAGAGCAGACTGCTGATAAAGCTATGTCTGAACTAGAAAATTTTGCCACCGCTAATAATATCCAATTCTTTAGCTATGGTAGAAAAACTGCCTCGGGCATTGTGATGGGTTTGGTGGTGGATGATTTATTTCCCGATCGCCGTCGCCGTCAGAGTTTATTAAGTTCTAATGCTGAAGATACAGGAGTAGTTTGTAAACCCGATCCTAGATACGCTAAGGTCTGCGCGATCGCTTATTCAGACTCACCAACTACTAATCTTGCTACATCCTCCCCTGAGTCTGAAGCAACGTCTGAGGCAACTCCCACAAGTAATACAGTTGCCAACGTACCAGAAATTATAGTTCCCCCAGTAACTCCCACAAACACTGAAACCCCAAATACAACAGCAAAAGATCAAGCGGAAGTGGAAATAGCGACTCCCACTCCTGAGAACCTTGAGAATGAGAACCTTGAAGATAGAGACTTAGCAGCATTGCCTGTACCACCACTCCCACAAGCGCCGCCTCAATCCGCTAAAGATATTGAAACAGAACCCCCCCAGGGTACGGCAGCCGATCTAGAGCTAAAAGACACTGAAAATCAGCAAACTGCTCCAGCAGCAACTGACACAGAAACGGAAGTAGCAGAAGTTGAACCAGAGCAAGAAGAAGCACCTGTAACTAGTGATGCAGATCAATCAGAGGCGGAAGCCAATACAGCAGAAGCAGAAGCATCAAAGCCAACCGATAATCAAGAAACCGAATTAGAAACAGAAGCACAATCCGAGCAAGTCGCAGCTAAGCCAGAAAGCGATCGCCTATTAACCAAAGTCGAGCGAGGTTCGTTAGAGAAAGGCGATCGGATCATTGCTGAAGATGGCAGCCTCTATGATTTTTATCCTCTGGAAGGCAAGGCAGGAGAGTCATTTACCATATATTTAGAAAGTGATGAATTTGATTCTTTTGTAGCTTTAGTAGATAGTAATGGCAACACAATCAAAGAGAACGACGATATTAGCGAGGAAAATAGTAATTCTCGAATTCGCGTCACTTTGCCAGAAGACGGTACATATAACATCATTGTCAATACATATGATGAGCAAGGGACAGGTAAATATGTTCTAACGTTAAGCCGCTAACACTATTTTAATCTCTCCCCAGTTAATAAAACTCCTTATATCAATAAGTAAAGTAGCTGACAATAGTAAAGAATTTTTGGCTTATTGGAGTTCCTTCTGTGAAACTAGACTGTAACCATGATTTCTGAGGTAATTTCTGTCGGTTCAACTCCAATTAATTCGGCAATCTGGAAACCTTGGTAGCTAAGATAAGTATTGAAGTTGCCATTAATATCTAGCTGATCATAGGATATTTGAGAAAGCTGTAGCCGATCTAGACCAAGTTCAAAATCGGCAATTACCGCATTTCCCTCAATATTGATGCCAAATAAGTCCCTGCCTTGACCACCGAGCAGAAAATTATGCCCTTGATCACCATGTAAAACATCATTGCCATCATCACCGTGCAAAATATCGTCTCCTGAGGAGCCAATGAGAACATCATTTCCCAAATTTCCATGAAGAAGATCATTGCCACTAGATCCATTGAGCAAATCACTTCCTGCTCCACCAATCAGAGTATCATTTCCAGCACCTGCATCAATAGTATCGTCTCCTTCTGCACCTGCTAGAGTATCATCACCCATCCTACCGTTGAGATCGTCGTCTCCAAAGCCTCCATCTAGGTAGTCGGCATCTTGACCACCAAATAAGACATCACTACCATCATCTCCGAAGAGCAAATTATAACCACTACTATCTTGCAAAAAGTCGCTACCAGCACCGCCACGAAGATTGTCGTCCCCTGCACCTCCGTTAAGCAAATCGACTCCATCACTACCCTCGATAATGTCGTTTCCCTCGCCACCATTGAGAATGTCATCTCCTCCCGCTCCTTTTAAGGTGTCATCACTAGCACCACCATCGATTTTGTCCTGATCGACTCCACCTAAGATATCGTCGTTTCCAGCTGCTCCCTCAAGGGTATTCAAGCCGTCATCTCCTAAAATGGTATCGTTACCCGAACCTCCAATGAGGCGATTTTTACTAGCATCACCAACAATAAACTGAGGAGAATTAGACTCTGCATTAGCTTCTGCTCCCAGAAGCTCTAAGATGGCTTCAATTTCTGGGTTTACTATCGTTAATGCGTTATCAATCGGATCAGGAATTGATTCTGACACGACTTTGGTTTCAGTGATGCCAACTGCTGGCTCCAAAATGGAGTTAACTATTTGCGATCTACCATTAACAACATCTATATTTCCGTCGTTCAGTGCATCTTCTAACCCAGTAATTTTATTGTTATGAATCCGAGTACGTTCTAGGTATAAGTTAGCACCCTCTAGATAAATTGCAGCACCACTTTTGGCGGTATTACTGTCAAGCTGACTATCAGTGATACTGAGATTTTCATAACTTATGATTGCACCTCCAGTTGATTCAGAGTAGCCACCACGCAAACTTAAGCGGTATAAACTAATCTCAGACTTAATTTCATTGTTATGATCATCGATATTGAAGATGCGATCGCTTCCTGTTTGGGTAATTGTTACCCCATAAGGAGTACCAATATTGACTGAATCGGTAATATTAATAGCAGAAGTTAGTTCAACATTAGATTGAATTAAAATATCATCTTTACCTGGATTGGCATTAGCCAAAGCGATTGCATCTCTTAAAGAACCCAAACCCGAGTCATTGCCATTGGTAACGTTAAAAGTATTCATAATGATTAATCTCTACTTAATAAGATGTTTTAGATATATTTATGGGCAAGCAAAAGTCATCACCTCTCAACTAGAAATAATGCGATCACAACTATCAACTAGTGCTTAGGTATTTCCTAGACAAAGGTATAGTCGTTCTAATTAATTTCCTGCTCCTCTAAGTACATGCGGGCATATGCCCTAAAGGATTCCCTCTGGTCTCAAAGCGGTATCCTTATGCAAAGCGATACCCTTTAGGGTTAGGAAGCCCTTTGTCGTTTCGGGGGAATAGAGAATAAGGAATAGAGAACAGAAAACTATATTTACAATGCTCAGCTTCAGAGCTTTATGCATAAGATTTCTATTAAGAATCACTATCAAATTAGGAACAACAAAAAATTAATAACTTTGTTTACTTATCCAAAAATAATCAAGGTTTAAGTTAAGCTCCCTCTCCCCTAAATAGCTTGCTGTACAATAAGAAAAAAAATACTCAGCTGTTTTTAATAGCCTAGAATAAGTATTTTATTTAACATCTTAATTGTAGATTACTAGGATTTTTATGAGATAAATTTATGAACAAGAAAATTACTCATGACGACTCAATTCTTTATCAAAAAATTACATAGCTGCGCTAACTTTTATTGGTAATACGTCTACCAGGAAGCTGCTAAATTTTCAATCTAAATTTGGCTTGATAAAACTCTCAGCTTGATCATGTATTAAGCTTCAGAGAATCTTGCGTCCTACTAAAACCTCCCGCACCTCCAACATGGCAGAATAAGTAGGAATAATATGCAAAGTTTCCGTAGGTTTGGTGTATTCTAAAGCAGTGGTAATCGCTTCTGGCAAATGGGTTTTCACGACTAAATTAAAATTAGTTTTCTCAGCAGATTCCGAACTATAGGTCAGTCTTAATGCCATGTCATAAACTCGATCACCACTGACAATTAAGGTACCCCCCAGCTTAACTAACTCTTCAGTATCAACGTCCCAAATCCAGGAAACATCAGTACCATCAGGAATGCGATCATTCAATACTAAAAGGGTTACGGGAGATTTGCCAGTCTTTTTAATGTGATTAACGGCGCGAATCGTTTCATTCATCCCTACAGGATTTTTTGATAACATAATCCGAACTTGCTTTTGCTCAATTTCTAATTCTTCCGCACGACCAAAAGCGGCTTTAAAGTTGTCAATAGTCTCAAAAACAGTTTCCTGATCAATGCCTATTTCCTGAGTTAAAACCCTTGCCGCCAGGGTATTATATTTGTTGTAGACACCAATCAAAATTTGAGGATGATTCTTGCTCTCTAAAGCGACTGGGCTTTTTGCAAAACCACAGCTTGGGCAATGATAATCCCCTAAATGAGATAAATATACTCCCTGATAATCTAGCAGATGTCCACAACGAGGACAGTAAATAGAATCGACTGCGTGGGGAATTTCGTCTAGGTATAATTCTGGCTCATTCAAGCCAAAATAAAGCGCTTTCTGTGTTAGCTGCTGTCCCAAGTTACTCAAGGTAGGATCATCAGCATTTAATACAATAGTTGTGTCTGACGGTAGTGGTAGAATTGATTTGCCCCAGCGTTGAGCAATAGTATCAACTTCTCCATATCGATCTAACTGATCGCGAAATAAGTTCAAAGCCAGAATATATTTAGGGGTGCAGTCTCGCAGTAGCAAGGGCAAAATATTTTCATCAACTTCGAGAATGGCATAATCAGCGGATATCTTACCCAATAGATTAGCACTCTCAAGTAAAGCTGTAATCAAGCCATTGATTAAATTCGCACCGCTAGAATTATGTATTACCTCAAAACCAGAGTCACCCAAGATTTGCTTTAGCAAAAGGGAAGTAGTAGTTTTACCATTAGTCCCTACTACCAAAATTACCCCTTGGCTGACTTGCTCAAACAGCAGTGGCAAGAGACGAGGATGAAGACGGCGAGATATCTCCCCTGGTAAGACGGAAGCCGCACCCAAACGAAGCGATCGCACGACTCCTGTAACTGTTTTTGCTACGACCACCGCCAAACCCAAACGAACCCGATCTAATAGTTGCATCTAGCCAACAGTACCACAAGGGCATAATAGGAACAGTAACCAGTAATTATAGTCATTCCCGAGAGAAATCTAAATTACCAACACTGTTTTATGCAAATAAAATTTCAGCCGCAATAACTTGCAATTGCTGAAATGTTAAAGATGAGATCGCTTCATTTCCAGTAAACGTGGTCTTGCTATAGCTTCCCTAATCTAAAGTTAATACTGTTATTTTTTGCTCAATAGGGTCAACAATCCAGTATTCAGGAATACCTATATTTTGATACTCGCTTACTTTTGAAGTCGCAGTTAACAAGAATCAATCAGGCTTACTGCTGGATTAAGACAAATATTGCCACAGCCAAAATAAAATAGCCAAAACCCTGCTGTAGTTGTTTCGTATCAACATATCGATTGATGTAGGAACCAGCAATGGTGCCACTACTAGCAGCGAGGACAAACGTAAAGACTAATTGCCAATTAATCTCTACCTGATTGACATAGCCCAAAAATCCAGCAGTTGAGCTGGCGGCGATAATTACCAAAGAAGTGCCAATTGCCTGGCGGATCGGAATCTCTTCAATAATTACCAAAGCAGGAACTATGATAAAGCCGCCGCCGACTCCTACAAAGCCTGTCAAAATTCCCACTCCTACACCTTCTCCTGGAATTGTGAGCCACGAAGGTAAACTCTGCCAAAATGGAGCTTTATTCGTCTGAGGTATCACCTGTCGTCCCCGACGAATCATTAGAATACTAACCAGTGCCATTACCACTGCAAAGGCAATCAACTGTACCGTATCAGTTATTCCTGGGAGCCTTGTCAGCCTTGACCCTAAATTAGCACCAATCATCGCCGCAGGAATAAAAGTAAGGGCAATTTTCCAGCGAATATTTCCTTGCTGCCAATGGGAAATCACACCAATGATGCTGATAATACAGACAATAATCAGACTCATCGCGATCGCCACTTTCGGGTTGAGACCCATCACGTAGACTAAAATTGGTACTGCCAAGATCGCGCCACCGCCACCAATTAGACCGAGACTTAAACCAATGCCAACCGCCAAAATGTGACCAACTATTACTGTAAGCATTTTTTATAGATGAAGTTTTCAACTAGCGGAGATAATCAAAAGCTAATGACTAATGACTAATAATAGTCCGATTAACTATTTACCCCCCTGCAATCTTGCCACAGCCTTGATTTGCAGGCACAGCCTCCATCATTTTTCGTGGATAAGACAGATCGAGGTTATTCATTAACTCAATAAAACTTTGGCAATCATGCTGGCTAAAGCGCGGATTCCATCGTTTCTCTTCGCCAATAGTTGATACCGTCCGACCATGATAATCATGAGCAGGGTATACCAAGATATCATCTCCTAGGGTAAATAGCCTTTGGGTCACCGAATCATATAGCACCGCTGGATCACCGCATTGAAAATCAGTACGACCACAACCACGAATTAACAATGCATCTCCAGTTAGGATTCGCTCCTGGTTAATTAGATAAGCCATATGACTATCAGTGTGTCCCAGAGTTTCAATCGCTTCGATCTCTACTTGCCCCAGTCTGATAGTTTCTCCATCCTGAATATAACGATCTGCACAATTAGCCTGGGCATTAATAGGAACAACTCCTTGACAACCAGTACGATCGCGAAGTAATCCTGTTCCAGTGATGTGGTCGGCATGAATATGGGTTTCTAGACAATACTTAAGGGTTAAGTTAAGTTCTTGAAGTAGTTTCAGGTCTCTTGCTACCTGTTCTAAAACTGAATCGACTAAGACAGCTTCTCTGGTTAATCTGTCGGCAATCAAATAGGTATAGGTACAAGACTCTCGATCAAATAGCTGTCTAAAAAACATCATTTTAGGTAGTAGTTATTACTAGCTCATCAGGCAAAATAGCTTAATCAAGCTCTAAATTAAAGGGTAAGCGAGCATAAACACCGTTAGGAGCGTTAAATGAACTTAACAGCGATAATTCCTCTCTAATCTTCAAAAATTCAGCAGTAACAGGATCGATCGCCCCCTGTGATTCTAAAGTCTCAACATCGAATAAATGTTGCAGTAACTGGGTTTCAAAGCGATTCTGCTGGGGATATTCTTCTAATTGCCAACTATTGCCTAGTTCTGCTTTTTCGGCAGCGTAAGCGATCGCACTTTCTAATCCTCCCAAGCGATCAACTAAGCCAATATTGACGGCTTCTTTGCCTGACCAAACTCGACCCTGAGCAATTTCTTTGACCTTAGCTACAGGAAGTTTACGGTAGCGAGAGACTTTTCTCAGAAATAGCTGATAGGTTTTATCGACAGATTGTTGATAAATCGCCAACTCAGCTTCAGTTTTAGGACGCACGTTACTACCAATATCGGCAAACTTACCTGTTTTAACCACATCCCAGGTAACGCCATTGTCATTGGCAATTTCTTGAATGTTGGAGAGTAAGCCAAAAACGCCGATTGAACCTGTCACCGTATTTTCTTCGGCAAAAATCCGATCTGCACCCGCGGCAATCCAATAACCTCCAGATGCCGCGACATTACCCATCGAGACAATTACAGGTTTAACTTTTTTGGTGAGCAAGATTTCTCTTAAAATCACTTCTGAGGCAGTGGCACTTCCCCCAGGACTATTAACCCGCAGCACAATCGCCTTGACGCTATCATCTTCTCTCAATTCGCGGAATTCTTCGGCAAAGCGATCGCTACCAATTGTTTCAATACTACCCATACCACCGACAATGGCACCCTCAGCATAAACCACAGCAATTTTTTCGGCGGCACTAGAGGCTACTTGCGTCGATGGGATCATGCGATCGGCATAGGTTCCGAGATCAACTTGCCTAAAGCTTTCGGTTGCTTCGGTTTCCCCCGTCAATTGGCGTAACTTAGTAGCTACATTATCGTAATAACCAATTTGATCGATTAAACCAGCTTTCTTAGCATCCTGGGGTTCGAGATATCCCTCCGCATCAACTAGCACTTGCAGGTTATCTGGGTTTAAGTCCCTGCTTTCAGCGACGGTATTAAGAAATTTGCTCCACAGATCGGTAAGTAGGGTTTTAGTTTGTTCCCGATTAGCCTCACTAAAATCGGCACGTAGATAAGGCTCCACTGCTGATTTATAGTCACCCACGCGAATTACCTGCACCCCCACACCATACTTTTCTAAAGCACCTTTGAAAAACATCTGTTTGGAACTCAAACCATTAAGTTCCATCATTCCCATAGGATTAACAATTACTTCATCGGCGAGGGAAGAGAGATAATATTCTCGCTCACTCAGAGTCACGTCATAGGCAATGATTTTCTTGCCCGCAGCCTGAAACTTTTCCAATGCCCCTCTAACTTCTGCCATTGTCGCATAGCCATTAGAGCTACCACCTCTTCTCCCATCCAAAAATAAGGCTTTAATGCGATCATCCTTGGTTGCTTTATCGAGAGACTGTAATACTCGTCGGAGAGTAATAATTTCTTGTTTTTTACCTGAAAAAGCTTGGGCTAAATTGGCAGGAGGCTTAGAGTCTCTGATCTGAGTTGATAAATCGAAGACTAATACTGATTTATCTTTGATTCCCTGAATATCTTCGTCTTCGGCAATTGAGGCTAAAAAGATAAACACTAGCCCGCTGGTACCCAAGCCCAAAAAAAGAATTAAGCCGACTATACTACCAATAGTACTGGCAAAAGTTTGTTTTAGAAATTGACGCATTGTGGTGATTTAGATGAGTAAGTGATTTGAGATTATGACGTAGCAGGACTTGAGCTAGTTCTATTCTTAATACTTCCCGCAAACTTCTTTATGCTTATCATTATTGTGGGTAATTAACAGCTCAATCTAGATTAATCAATATTTTTTGACCTTTCTCCTACATAAATTGCCAACTGTCATCTAAAATTCATTGGTTCGTCACATGAAAGCCATAGTTCACATGTATGTTTAATACTGTCAGCTCTATATAGATTTCACTCTAAGCTCCTTCAGGCTTTTTAGGGCTGACTTTACTAACTTTTGCTACCTTTTTTCCCCAAGGCTAAGCTCAGAGTTGCGCTTCAGACTCAAAAAAAATGCCTCTAGAAATACAAATCAGATTAAGTTTAATCATTAATTTGCTCTCTAGAAGCGTCAGCTGTTTTGATTTAACGGGAAGAATTAGAAACGTCGATTGCGACTTCCGCTTCTGTCTTCACGGGGTCTGGCTTTATTGACTTTTAGGTCACGACCCATCCATTCTGCACCGTCTAAAGCTTCAATAGCTTTATCTTCGTTAGCTTCGGATTCCATTTCTACAAAAGCAAATCCTCTAGGACGACCTGTTTCGCGATCGCTGGGAATATGAATCCGTTTCACAGTTCCATACTCAGTGAAAACCTCGTTTAGGTCTTCTTGGTTGACTTCGTAGGATAAATTGCCGACGTAAATTGACATATGCTGATTGTCTTCTCAATGAATGTTGTGTTTAGAGAGACAGAATGACTGGTAAAGAAATAGCTCAATACTTTACGGAAAAACCTTGAATACTGGGTACAAACTTAATCGTTAATCTGTTGATTCTCCGTATGAATGCTAACACTTTTATGACAAGGGAAATAGCAATATTTTATTTTCTCTATCTAATTGCTTCAAGAAAATTCATAATTTGCTGTTTGGCGATCGCTATTTTGAGCAAATCTCTGACTCACTTTGGGAACAATAAAGCAATCAGGGTCTAGGATACGGGGAGAGAAACTAAATGATTAAGGTCAAGTATTTATTAATATCTATAGTCATAACTTTTTATCTACAGTCAGTCTCCCCTAGTCATGCCAAAAACATCCATCGAGATCGTCTAGAAGAGCCACTCAATCTTGTCCGAAAGCAGTTAATTACCAAAGGAATCTCCGCCTATCAAGCAGGATATTATCCTGAAGCAATACATTTGCTTCGAGACTTTCTCAGCCGTCGCCGCATTATCACAACACCTCTAGAAAAAGAAGGGCTTATTTATCTGGCTTTAGCCTATCAGCAAGAGGGAGAATCGTCTCATGCGACAGAAACCATTACGCGAGCCATCTTCATTGCTAACAATTCACCGATTGAGCTAGCTCGTCTAGAAAATACCGCAGGAATCATTGCCCAACAACAAGCTCAAACAGCTGTTGCGATCGCTCACTGGGAAAAAGCACGACAGTTGTATCTAGCTAGCAATCAGTGGCATAAATGGAGCGAAATAACCCTTAAACTAGCTCATAATTATCACGAGTTAGGAAATAATCGTAAATATCAGGAGTTGTTGGCAGAACTAGAGCTAGAACCCATAACCTATAACTAAGTAAGCTCACCTTAAATGATTAATTCTGTGAGCGGATGGAGATCGCTTTGCTCCAACGTTTGATTATTCAGAATCTCTTATATTTAAAGAAGTATCAAGTTAACCAGCTTGTGATATGAATACCTACACTCTCAATTTAAAACCGCTAGCGAAGCAAATAACAGTCGAACACTTTGAACAACTGTGTCAGCTAAATCCTGAACTAAAGTTAGAAACTAATACCCGAGGTGAATTAATCGTTATGTCTCCCACTGGATATGAGACAGGGAAGAATAATGCCGATCTATTGATTCAACTTGGAATTTGGAATCGACAGTATCAATTAGGTGTAGTGTGCGACTTTTCTACAGGTTTCATTTTACCTAATGGTGCAATTCGTTCTCCTGATGTTAGCTGGATTGCTAAAGAGAGAATTACTAGGTTTAGTCAGGAAGAGAAAGCTAAATTTTTACCTCTAACACCAGATTTTATTCTAGAGTTAATGTCTCCTAGCGATAATCTGGCAACAACCCAAGCGAAGATGCAGGAATATCAGGAAAATGGAGTTAAGTTAGGTTGGCTAATTAATCCGCAACTGCAACAGATAGAAATCTATCGCCCAGGAAAAGTTACTAAGGTAGTTAACCGTCCCGATGTTTTATCTGGGGAAACTGTATTACCTGAATTTGTTATGGAATTAGACTTTATTTGGCAATAAAAATATATTGTGTTTATTACTCATCGGATGCATTTCATTTATATTTACTCAAAAGAAAACGAAAGATGTCTTTTAATTCTATAAATTGCTATATTAACAACCGCTTTTGAGATTGTAATTCATGACCAGTTGTTTTGAATTAGTGGTAAATAGCTAAACTAATTGAAACATAGGTAAAAAAATAAAACCATCTAATCTTTATACATTTTTTAATTTCATTTATTTTAATTATAGTCACCCCATACGTTTTCAAAGTAATTTCCTTGTAGATATATGATTTTTG
>JBCDEP010000274.1:0-3200 GCA_039179675.1 Cyanobacteria bacterium P01_G01_bin.67 | reverse complement strand
TTCATTGATTCTAGTAATACGCTCAATCTGACGAAATAAGCGATTTACCAATCTAAAATTACCATTAGTAATAAGACAGATAGTAGCAATGGCTTCTTCGTCAGTATAATCATTTGGATTAATGCTTAAGCCAAGTTTTTTCCAGTATTTAGAGAGTAAAAATCGCATTTCATCCTGACTCAAAGTACGATAATTATGAGCAAAACCAATACGAGAGTAGAGCTGAGGATATCGGGATAACTTCTTCTCTAGTCCTGGCATTCCAATGAAAATCATGCCAATATCACCTCGGTCATAAATTTCTCGGAATAGCTCAAGACCTCCCATCTTAAGTCTTTCAGCTTCATCTACAATAATCAAACGGCAAGGATTGTTATTATCTCTAACAACAACTTCTGATTCTCTTGGAGTAAGTTCCCAAATAAAACGATTTAATTGAGCGCGCATAATATCAAGATTCTTCTTAATGGCACGAGGATAATTAGAACTTTCTGCCGTATAAAGTAGGGTATTGCAGTCACTGATTTCTGGATGTAGTGGTAAATAAGGAAGATGAACTGGCAAGCGGTTCTCTAGAAAAAACCACTTGGCATAATAACGAGCTGAAAGCGTTTTTCCCACTCCAGGCACACCGTAACATAAGCCGATATATTTTTCTCGGATACAAGCATCACAAAATTCAGCAAACCGCCGATATTCTTTAGTGACAATAAATGATTGTTGTTCGGCTATGGCTTTTGTATCATCAGCACCTGTTTGAAGTGAGCTATTCATTAATATATCGTTTTAAACGAGAGGGCTTAGACTTAGTTTTCTTAGTTGATATTGTAGATCTTGATTTAGTCTGGGATTTACTCTTAACTCCCATCAAAGCATCAACGATGGAGACTCTTTCTTCAATTTGTTGCTTTAATGCTTTACGCCTGGCATAACGAGCAGCAGCTATTTCTTTGAGAGTTACAGTAGTAGAAGCTAATTCGGGGCATATTGCTCGACAGAGAAAGCGACTTTGATAGTAAACTCTGATTTCTGCCATATCTCTTGGGTCGTAACGAATACTGACATATTCTCCTACATAATTAGCTAACAAAGGATCGATATATCTCAATCCCTGAAAGCGAATACCATCTCGATGAATTCGTCGCGAACGCTCTATGGTTAATAACAGTAAATCGAGTTCTTCAATTGATTCGGGAAGCTGGGGTAGAAATCCCTTGGATGACCAACGTTTTTGAGGAGCTTCTTTGGTTTTGCTGTGGGGGGACTGGTTATATTCAGAGATAAAGCAATCGAATTCTGAACTCAATTCGGTTAGAGTCAATACTGGTTTTGGGGATTTGTGTCCCACAGGAGCATATCCAGAGAGTTTGGATAACAACATCTGATTGACGGTGAGAAAGAATCGTTCGATTTTCCCTCTACCTCGCGGTTGTCCCACAGTGGAAAAGATCAGTCTGATTTTTAGGTCGAGACATACTTGTTCTATATGACGGGAAGTAAAATCACTACCATGATCTGTATAGAGAATCTCTGGAATACCGCAGATGTGCCATTTATGATTGTTTTTTCTCCAGATAGCTTGTCTTAATGCCAAGGCAGTTTGTAATGCGGAGGGAGCATCTAAGGAGATATAGTACCCTGCGATCGCTCTACTATAATCATCAAGAATGACGGTCAGCCAAGGTCTTACGGGTTGTTCTTTTTCGTCAAAAATCCAGATATCTAACAGGGTATGGTCTGCTTGCCAGATAGCATTGGGACGTTCTGATTCTTGGGTATAAAGTAGATCGAATGCTTGTTTGTAAGTTTTTGAACCCTCGTGAGCCAGAGTAACTAAGGCTGGATCTAGGTCGCGGACAATACCATAAACGGTTCTGTAAGATGGAATTGGTAAGGTCAAGCGATCGCAGTAATCGCTAATCTGACGGTGAATATGGGCAATACTCTTGGGTGGTTTTTGGAGAGCCAATCCTTCAATCAGGTTTTTAACCTCCTCATTAAGACAACGATGCACTCCTTTATCTCGGCGTTTGGGACGAACTAAACCTGCTAATCCATCTTGGCGATAACGAGACACCCATCTTCTAGCAGTAGAAAGAGAAATATCCTCTGTAGCGACAATTTTATTTAATGGGACACCTTCCTCCAAAAAGGGTTGAATAATTTTGAATCGAGATAGTGCTTTTGTTCTATCTGACTCGGATAGTTCTGAAGCCAAAAATTTTTCTGACATAATTGTCTCGAATTGCCATAAAAATTTTTTAGCACAAAAAACCCATGTCTCAAAAAGTGGACTTTACAAGACATAAAATTAAGCTTGTCTCAATTCATGTCTCAAAATATAATTCTTACCAGGTCTAAAAGTTTATGAGACATTACGAGGCAATATTTTAGTAATATTGTTCTATTTTTTGTCCGTAAGCTCTTACAATGGAGTTTCAAATTCTGATTATGGCGATCGTTGGATATGCAAGGGTAAGTTCGGTAGGTCAAAGTCTCGATGTGCAGTTGGACAAATTACAGCATTGCGACAAAACCTATAAGGAAAAACAGAGTGGGACGAATCAGAAGCGTCCTAAATTACAAGCTTGTCTGGAATATGTCAGGGAAGGAGATACTTTGGTAGTGACGCGCTTAGATCGGTTGGCTCGTTCTACTTTGCACCTCTGTCAGATTGCCGAAATCCTTAGAGAGAAGCAGGTTAATCTTCAGGTACTTGACCAAAATATTGACACTAACGATGCTACGGGCAGGTTGCTGTTTAATATGCTTGGAGCGATCGCCCAGTTTGAGACAGAAATTCGTGCCGAACGTCAGATGGACGGTATTAATAAGGCTAAAGAGAGAGGGGTGGCTTTTGGTAGAAAGAAAAAGATGACAACCCAGCAGATTGAGGAGCTAATCGAGCGAAGAAAGTCGGGAACTCTAATTAAAACTCTGATGGCTGATTACAACTTATCTAAAGCTAGTGTTTACAGATATCTGAAGAAGTAATTCAAAGTCACTATTGAGTGTCATTTAATCCTAAAGATTTAGTCTCGTTTATTCCTAAAGTTTACAGGCAGACCATTGTAAACTGATTATCGTTGATGAAACCGAGCGTCTCAGTCTTACCGCCATTGACCAGTTGCGAGAAATCTATGACCGTGGCGATATAGGCTTAATTTTTATTGGAATGCCAGGATTGGAGAAAAAACTAT
>JBCDEP010000089.1:0-25262 GCA_039179675.1 Cyanobacteria bacterium P01_G01_bin.67 | reverse complement strand
TCCGAGAACTCATCACCCATCGAGGATTTCAACAGCTTATCCTTGTCATAGGCCCGGATCGCGTCGAGCATGTTCAAAGGCAGCTTTGGCGCGCCGCGGATTAGTTTGAGCAACTAAGTTATCGAGGACATCATTAAAGCTTCCTTGTCTTAAGTTTTCCATAACTTGGGATAATTTAATTCCATTAATCAGATGAGGCTGTATTGACTCTAATTCATTAATAGAAAGTATTTGCCAATCAAATTTAGGAATATTTTTCTGCTCCAGTAAGCTATCTATATGATTCTGAAACAAGTCACTATTAATTAGATACATTGGCTCTAATGACATTACTATCGATATAAATTTATCACAATGATGAAATTTATTTAATTGGGTAACTTTGCTTCTGCAAGCTGATATAAATTCGGTAAGCTGTTTCAAACCTTTGGTAACTTGCTTCAGGCTAAGATTTACTACCTTTTCACTAGCTATTGACTGTGCTGCTCTGGAAAAACGAGTTGCTTTACATTCAATGAGAATTGCTGTTGAACCATCTAGTACAACCCAATCTGGAACTTTTCCTTTGTTAGTTGGATAAAATTTCCGTATATCTGATTCTGATAAGATTGTTTCTGACACAACACAATTTTCTAATACTAGACCAACATATTTTTCAAACACAAAACCAAAATAATTAGAAAATTCAATCTTATACTCATTGAACATCTGATAAAAAATACCAGTAGAAATTCTAGAGGCAATTAAATTAGGTACAGGCGCATGATAATACTCTTCTTTAGATTTTGAAAATTGCTTATTTTGACAAGGTTTGATGAGAGGATATTGTAAAAATGGATTAAAATCGTATGCTTTAAAGCGACGATCGCTGTTTTTCCTTTCTTCGTATAATTTAATCAATTTTGACTTGTCTCCTGAAAGCTCAGCAAGAACGAAGCGAACAGTTCGGTCATCAGGAACGTTAATGTTTTGTTTGCGAAGCTTTTGAAAATATTCTCTACTGAACGTAAAACTAGTATCTGAGACAGCATGGAGAATAAAACCCAAAGTGATAAAATCTACAGTTGATACTCCAGTGATCTTTTGAAATTTGCTTTCAAAATCAAAATCAGGAATGCCTTCAACACCTATCAACTGTTTTGGTATTTCATGGTACAAATAAAATGGTCTAGAGAAATCACCGAATAATGGTGGTTCAAAAGGAAACTGACTGCTAATACTTCTTAGCATCATAAAAATTGGATTTTGATTATAAAATTCTTCCTCCAGCTCTTTATCGAATGTAATTGGATCTGCTAAAAAATAAGAATTAGATAAATTAATTAAATTTTGAATATTATAGGATTTTAATGTTTGAGATGCTTTACTAGGCAAGCAAAATCTAGTAGCTAACAAAGCAAATCCTGCAATCGTAAAAGGTACAATCTCTGTAGAGTTATTTTTGGAAATATATAAAGAGTGTAAAGCATCTCCTAGTTTTAGTCCTTTCAAGGCTAGTTGAATTTTATACTCTAATCGGTTCAAGTCATCTATTGAGGAAAATTGCATTTGTGAAAGCTTGCTGAGATGTTTATTACTTTTGTTACAGATAAATCGTAGCTTAAGATTTACTTTTCCTTTCATGAATCACACATTACAGCTTAAGAATATTTCTGAAAATCGCCATGATTAGAACGATCACATTAATCTAAAAAGAAGAGAGACAGGCGATCGCATTATCCCAAGAATTCTATCTACTCAAACCAATTCTCTACTGTTATTCCCTGAAAATTATTAAAATCAGCAACATTATTAGTAACTAAAACAAGCTGATTACTGAAAGCGATCGCATGAATATAAAAAGAAGAGAATCAGGCGCTCACAATTCCACAATCTTTCTACGATAAAAGCAACTCATATTCATCATGAGTACCAATCCATACCCAGTAAAAATCATCGCCTTTTTTAAGAGCTAAAGCACGATAATTTTGAGTAATGCGAGCAGACCAAAGATTTTTGCCCACTTTCTTAAAATGTAGAGATGGATGAGATTGGTTTTCTTGCCAAAGTTGATAAGCTTTACGGGCTTGTTTTTTAATCTTTAATGGTAGCTTAGTATATGAATTCCAAAAATCAGGTGTTGTTAAGGACTTCATCTAAATCCCTCACTTGATTAGCTTCGATTTCAGACTCAGCCTTTGCAATAAACTTATCTAGTTTTCCTGTTGATAAATCGGTTTGCATTTGTCTATCCCAAGCATCGTCAAGATATTTACTTAACCAACCTGCTAGTTGACGAGCTTCCGTCGTAGGTAATTCTTTAATAGCTTGTTCGATTTCTGATCGAGTTTTCATTTTCAGTTAGATCTTTAGACTATATAGATAATAGCTTAAGCACACTTAGGAAAATTGCAGGGGGTATAAAGCGATCGCACTAGTGTAAAAATTAAAAAGTTTGGTGATCGCTTTGATTAAAGAAAATTAGCTAGGAATATCTTAAAGCTAGAAATAATTTGACAAATCGTATAGCACCTTAACTTGTCACAAATGGGTATTGGTTTTTACATACTGATATGTACTGGTGGCTTTTTTAAAAATCACTTAAATCCTGGTGTTTTTTACTGAGGTTGCTTGGGTTGAGATGTGCCAGACTCGGACTAAAGTTTTAATAAGTTTAGTTAGATGGTTGATTCTCAAGCTGGGGCTTTGCAATTAGCACAGATAAACGCAATTGATGTCGATGATTTACAACAGGAAGTTATCGATTTATTAGATAACATTAATTTATTAATTGATGATACTCAAACAGAACTAGATAATTCTGCTGAAGATAAATATAATCAGTTTCAGGCACAAATTTCTGCGGCGGGACATAATGTTGCCAATTTGGAATTGAGAATGGCAATTGTGGCGCCGATGAAGGCAGGAAAATCAACTATTATCAATGCGATCGCAGGGGAAGAGTTATTACCTAGCTGTGCCGTGGCGATGACTACTATTCCGACAGAGATTGTATTTAATTCTGAGGTTAAGCAGCCTGTTCTCAAGTTGAGTCAAGATACTTTAAACTTGTTTCAACAGCTTGAACAAGAGCTGAGGCAGAAAGCTAACCAGGTAGGCATTGAGTCTCTTCAACAAAGGCTAAGTCGTTATCCCCACTTACAAGACTTATTTGCAGAAGTTGTAGTCGCTAATGATTTTGAGCTGAAGGAAAAAGTTACAGGTCATAAGGAGATCGCCACCGTATTAAATCGCTTAAACCATCTAATTAGACTCTATAGTGTGATTGAGCCTAGCAAAGATCCCTTAGCACGGTTGCAAGATGTACCCTGTATTCAAGCTCCTAGTCTAAGTTTGGGTAATCAAAAGCAAGCAGACAATTTTGGTAATCTCACTCTAATTGATACTCCTGGTCCCAATGAGGCAGGAGAGGGTTTAAAATTAACGGCGGTAGTTGAAGAGCAATTACGCCGAAGTTCGATTGTTTTAGTTGTCTTGGACTTTACCCAACTTAATAGCGAAGCGGCGGAATCGATTAAAACCCAAATCCAGCCCATAGTAGAATCTATTGGTACCGAGAATCTTTATGTGTTGGTGAATAAGATCGATCAGCGCCGTCCAGGGGATATGACTCCCGAACAAGTTAAGGAATTTGTGGTTGCAGATTTGGGACTAAATCCAGATCACAGCCATGTATTTGAAATTGCCGCAATTCGAGCCTTTACCGCTACTAAGTTTTTATTAGAAGTACAACAAAATCCCCAGATCCAGCTCTTAGAAATAAAATCTTTGGCTACTTTGGCACAGGAAGTTCTAGGTATTGACTGGGATGAAGAATTGGATGATATTACGGTCAAAATTTTGACCAAAAAAGCGCAAAAATTATGGCGCAAGTCGGGATTTATGAGCTTTCTGGAGCGCGCGATCGCTGTCTTAATGAAAAATGCCGCTCCAAGATGTTTAAACAATGCTTTAAATCTGAGTCGCAATAATTTACTAGCAATTCGAGACGACCTAAATTTACGCCACAATGCTATTTCTCAAGATACAGCAAAACTTCAGACTGAAATTGAGTCTTTGGAAAACGACCTAAGCTGTCTCGAATCTTGTCGTGATCGCTTGAGCAGTATTGCTGAGGTTAAAATCAAGCTGCAACAAAATCTCCAGGCGCTTTTGGGGAAATTAAAAACTGAAGCGGCAATTAATGTCGAAAATTTCTTTGTAGAAGAAGAATATGTTCAGGGTGATGCGATTAAAAAAGCAGATATGAATGCTCGAAATTTGTTATTAAGTAACCTAGGAGACTTTGAGCTTTTTCCAAAATGGGTTTCAGAGAATCTCAAGGCAGGAATTGAATACAAAACTGCGGGAATTGTTTCTTTCAAGACTGAATTAGAAGCAGAGCATTTTGCCCATGAATCGATTGTCAAAGCTAAACAGAGACTGGAGCAATTAATTTTGCAAGTTAGTGGAGATGTCGAAAGCGAAGTTAAACAAGCCAGACAAGATCTGGAGCAATTTCTGATTGAAGAAACTCAAGGAATTATTGAACGAGCCAAAAATCGATTGCAAACTACGTTTGAAATTGAGCTTGATTTACCATCACCGATTATTACCGCTGAACAAGAAATACAGATCGAAGGACAGCTTGTAAAAATTAAGAGCCGTTTGGTTGATGATGGCTACGAAGAACGTTTGGTCAAAAAGCGTGCCTGGTACTATTGGTTTGGAGTGATCCCTTTTTACAAAGAAGAAAAGCAGAAAAAACCTTATAAAAAAGAAGACTATTATGCAGTTTCTGTACATGAAATAGTGGCACAAATTAATGCTTCTAGCGAAGTTTTTATTGATGCCATACAGCTTAAGATCGCGACATATCTGGAGCAAGAACTTCATCAGCAGGTTGATGATTTCTTTGTCAAACTAGATCAATATTTGAGCAACTATTTACAAAGCCTACAACAGGCTCAAGCAGATCATCAACTTTCATTGAGTCAAAGAGAAACTTTAGCCAACAGTTTGTCTCGATTAAAGCCACAGGCTACGAAATACATCAAGCAAACCAATAACTATCTAGCAAAAACTCAACAAATATTACAAGAATAAACGAGATTATTGGAAATTAAGAACGTTTTTAAGGCACAATTAAACTTAGCTTAAAATTCCCAGTAGTTCACGATTGAATGAAAAAAATATTTGTTGTTGATACTAATGTAATACTCCATGACCCCACTGCTATTTTAAGGTTTGAAGATAATGAAATAATTTTACCGATCGCTGTAATTGAAGAACTAGATCGCTTTAAAAAACAGCCTGAAATGACTGGACGTAATGCCAGAGAGGTAGCCAGAACTTTAGATCAGCTGCGTCAAAGTGGGCATTTGACTACGGGAGTGAAATTAAGCAACGGCGGTCTTTTAAGGGTAGCATTGAGCGATCGCGAAACCCTCAAACAGCTGCCGTTGGAATTAAGTGGCGATGTGGCAGACAATGCTATTTTAGCCGTGGGGATGCAGTGTAAACATCAATGTCAATGTCCTGTAATTGTAGTCAGTAAAGATACTAATCTGCGGATTAAAGCCGATGCTTTGGGACTAAATGCAGAAGACTATGAAACCGATAAGGTAGACGTTGAGGATCTCTATACAGGAACCAAAGAGGTGATGGTTAATGCCGAGAAAATTGCCGAGTTTTTTCAAGCAGGTTCAGTCACTTTAGACCAAAAATTCTTACCTAACCAAGATCTTACTCTAGTCGATAATACCAATCCCTCTCACACTGCTTTAGGTATGGTGGAAGGGAAAAGCAGCAAGATTATTCCTTTAGTGGCATTACCCAAGCTGGGAGTATCAAGAATTCAGCCGAGGAATCGAGAACAAAGATTTGCCCTTAACTTATTACTACAAGACTCGATTAAGTTAGTTACCCTTGTAGGAAAAGCGGGAACAGGAAAAACCTTATTGGCGATCGCCGCAGGACTTCAGAAAGTTGCCGACGAAAAGCTTTATACACGTCTGCTGATTTCCCGTCCCGTGGTACCAATGGGTAAAGATATTGGCTTTCTTCCTGGCGATATTAATGAGAAGTTAACACCCTGGATGCAGCCTTTATATGACAATTTTGATCTAATTTTTGGCACCCAAGACAGTTCCGATAATCCTGGACATTGGCGTAGGGGACACGAAGAGTTAATCGAAATGGGACTACTGCAAATTGAACCTTTAACTTATATTCGGGGTCGCACTATCCCCCAACAGTTTTTAATTATCGATGAAGCTCAAAATTTAACCCCCCATGAGGTAAAAACAATTATTACCCGTGCTGGGGAAGGAACCAAAGTAATTCTCACAGGAGATCCCGATCAGATCGATAATCCCTATATTGATGCGGCTAGTAACGGTTTGACCTACGTTGTGGAAAGATTTAAACATGAACCCTTGGCGGGTCATATTACTTTGACTCGAGGCGAACGTTCTGGGTTAGCGGAGAGAGCAACTGCATTGCTTTAACAATGTTGGTAGTGGCATATGTGAACCTGATCGCCTGGAAAAGATTATTCAAGACAAAGGCTTAACTCTACTTACTCGAATTGAAAAAGCTGCAACCAGGCAATTAAATTAATTTTAGCCTAAATACTTTTGGATAGTTTGAAAAATTGTGGTGTAGTTAATCTGATTAAAATCAGTTGTATCAATCTTTAAAGTATGGTCGCAAATATCTAAAATTTCATAGCCACCTTGTCTAAAATTAAATTCTATCTCTTCATAAATTAAGTGATCCACATGACCAGGATGTCTGTTTCTTGACTGGGATCTTGCTTTAAATCTGGTTAAAGCTAATGGTATTGACACACAACAGTGAATTTGAATTAAAGGGCATTGATATCGATGCTTTAAATTCTTCAGCTTTTCAGTATCACTTTTTGATTTAAAGTTACTTTCAATAATAATTGAACTACCCGAAGCCAAAATTTTTTCTGTCATTAAATAAAGTAATTTATAGCTAGCAACGCCTAGCTTTCTAGACCACACTCGATCTGAATAGCCTAATGAATCATACAAAGTTTCTTGAAAGTCATCTCTCCCTAGATAGGGGACTGAAAAATACTTACCTATTTTTTCCGCCAGGGTAGTCTTACCAGTGCAGGAATAACCAGAGATAATAATCAAAACAGGGGACATGATATTGGCAACAGTATTTATAAAGGAAAATGCGATAAAAGACAGCTAGTTCTGCGATCGCAAAATTTAACTATTGTATTGATCTGAGAAAATCTAATTCAATAGTTAAAGGACTTTCAGTTAATCCTCGATTGACAAAACTTGCTAATTCCTCTGCACCTAAATTAGGTAAGCAGATACTATTTGCCACTTCAATATATTTTCCTGCGGTTAAATGATAAAAGGTTAATTGATTATTTTGCCAGAACCATACTTCCGAGACTCCTAAAGCCTGATATTTTTTGAGATCATCAATACTACCGCTAGAAAAGATTACTTCAACTGCCAGATCGGGTAGTTTTTTCCTGGAACCGAGGGAAAAGCTAACGTCGGGTTCTTTTCCTGCTAGTGGCTTGTTAACTAACCTAGTTGATCGCATAGGATAGTACAGCAGTTGCATTTGTTTACAGTAAGCAACTATTAAGTAGTTAATTACCTCGGCAATAACTTCATGGTTTTGGCTAGGAGACACAAGAGTAATCACCCCGTTGTAATAAGAAACTCGATAGCCAGGATATTCTTGATAGTCAAACTTTTCATAATCTGCCCAACTCATTCCTGCAAAACTTAAAGTTTGGTCTTGATAACTGAGATGATCTAAATCTAAGGGTAGTGTGACATTGATCAACATAGCTTCAGAGTATAGTAAATCATTAGTTCAGTTTAGATTTTTATCTGATTAACTTCTAAACATCATGATTTGATTTTACTACAGGAATAATTTGGCAAATCTGTGCAGGTATGCCTAGAATTTACACAAAAAAAATAGCAATCGCTCTTGATTAGAGGTAACTCCACTAATAAGGCGATCGCTATAAAATAACAAAATTAAAATTTGATTAGTTACTTATGCCACGCTAAACAAAATTACAAATCCTAAGACGGCACCGAACACAATCAGCGCATAGAATTGGGCACGTCCATTCTCAAGATATTTCAAACCTTCTCCACTAAGGACTGCCGCTAAACCAGTGAGGTTAACTGCACCATCGACAACGCGATAGTCTACCTCCATAATTTGTCTAGCCAGACGACGACAACCAACGACAAATACTTTGTTATAAAGATCGTCGAAATACCATTTGTTGAGGGAGAAACGATAGAGAGTCGGCACTTGTTTGGCGATGCTGTTGGGATCGATGTTTTTAGTACGATACATTAGCAGTGCAACGATAATTCCAGTCACGGCGATCGCTACTGATAACCCAGCCATGATGTAAAACTCTTGGAAATCAAAAGCACCAGCCTCAGCGATAATTTCGCCTGGGGCATGAATAAACTCTTCAAAGTAGTTCTCCCAAGGACGACCCAACAAACCAATGCCGATTGAAGGGACAGCCAATAACATTAACGGTAACGCCATCGTTAAAGGAGACTCGTGGGGAGATTCACTATGACCATGACCAGGCTCGTCGGCATTTTTGGCTCCAGGACCAAAAGCCAAACCAGCTTCCTGCATTAACTGCTGCTTAATCCCTTGGTCGTTACCGCGAAATGGTCCTTCAAAGGTCATAAAGTACATGCGGAACATATAAAATGCCGTCAAACCAGCTGTCGCCCAACCAACAAACCAGAGGGCGGGATTAGCAGTAAATGCCTGTCCCAAAATTTCATCCTTCGACCAAAAACCAGCAAAAGGAGGAATACCACAGATAGCTAAATTACCAATAAAGAAAGTCCCAGCAGTAATGGGCATATATTTCCTTAAGCCACCCATCAATCGCATATCTTGAGCTAATAAGGGGTTATGTCCCACTACATCTTCCATCCCGTGAATTACCGAACCTGAACAGAGGAAGAGCATCGCTTTAAAGTAAGCATGGGTCGTGAGGTGGAATAAACCTGCACTATAGGAGCCAATTCCCATTGCCATCACCATATAGCCCAGTTGGGAGACAGTGGAGTATGCCAGACCCTTCTTGATATCGTTTTGCGTCAGCGCAATAGTAGCACCGAGAAAAGCCGTAAAAGCACCTGTCCAAGCAATTAGTGACATTGCCGCAGGAACATGTTCAAACACGGGATACATCCGCGCAATCAAAAATACCCCCGCAGCTACCATAGTGGCAGCATGAATCAAAGCTGAGATGGGTGTAGGACCTTCCATCGCGTCAGGAAGCCAAACGTGGAGCGGAAATTGAGCTGATTTAGCCGCAGGTCCAAGAAAGACCAAAATTGCAAATAAAGTTGCCAGGAAGGCACTGATAGCGCCAGAAGCAACTAATTCTCCCAGGCGATCGCCCATCACGCCAAACTCAAAGCTTCCTGTTGCCCAATAAAGCCCTAACATCCCTAGTAGTAAGCCGAAGTCACCGACCCTATTTGTCACAAATGCTTTTTGGCAGGCATCCGCAGCTGGCTGGCGATCATACCAAAATCCAATTAGCAGGTAGGAACACATTCCGACCAATTCCCAGAAAATATAGATCTGAACTAAGTTGGGACTAATAACTAGCCCTAACATGGAAGAACTAAAGATACTGAGATAGGCATAAAAGCGAACATAGCCAGGGTCATGCGCCATGTAGCCATCGGTATAGATCATTACCAAGAAAGCTACGGTGGTAACAATTACCAACATCATGGCACTGAGATGATCGATGGTATAGCCCATTGAAAGATGAAAATCTCCTGCTGAAGCCCATTCAATCGTGCGCGTAACAGCTTCGTGTCCGTGAATCTGACTCCAGAGAATCGCAAAGGACATGACCATCGTCGCGCCAATGATGGAAACGATAAAGACAGCAACTATTTGGCGCAAGTTATTGGTTGCCTTGTTGACGGAAATTAAGCCAATGCCTACTAACATTGCCCCTAGTAAAGGGAGAGCAGGTATTAACCAAGCATACTGATAAAGCGGTTCCATGTTTATATCTAAATATAAATTGCTTAACTACAAGTCATGATTAACGCTAATCATTGTGACATATACGATTCCTTAAGGATATGTTTAGAGATTAAAATTCTATCTATGGTTGTATTTTAACTATTGGTCATTGGTCATTCATTGAGACAGAATCATAGATCAAAGACTATTTCACTTTAGATTTGGCTATAGATCCTCTTCCTTCACAATAGGAGCAGGTTTCGGTGCGTTGGATCTGTCCTGCACAGTCTCTAATTTCTGTATAGCCTTTGCCTTCGCATTGGTAACAAGGTTTATGGTTAGTTTTCGGTTTAATTTGAGTCATGTTTATCTATCACAAGTATTAGCAATTTAGATTTTTTCCTCAATAGAAAATACTATGAAGTTGATGATTTTATTAGAAAGATCTTCTTAGCTGAAAGAATTAATCCTGAGCTACATTTAAGTCTATTTAGGCGAGTTAAAAGAAAGTTTATCGACAGATTTGGCTGCTCAGAGATATATAATCAATCCCAAGAGGGAAGTAAATAAAGTAATCAAAAACAATAGCGCGATCGCAACAGACTAAATAACTATACATAGCCGTGATCCGTCAAAAAAGACAAACTAATTTCTTCTTGCTGCTGATTACTTGGTAAACGGTGAGCAATTAATTGATCAACATACTTCCCTAAAATATCGCTTTCGAGGTTAACCAAATTTCCAGGCTGCAAGTAGCTTAGATTGGTTTCAGCATAGGTATGGGGAATTACCGCTGCCTCAAACCAACTGCCATCAGGAGCGCAATTAGCAATGGTTAGACTGATCCCATTGACGGCAATGCTACCTTTAGCCACTAAATAACGTCCAATTCTTGCTTGCCATTGTTCGCTCATGCCCATAGGTATGCCAAAACGAATTGACCAGGAAGTAGCTGTTGCCACCGCCTCAACCAAACAACCAATACCGTCGATATGTCCCGTGACAAAGTGCCCGCCGATTTTACTCCCCATCCGCAAAGAGGTTTCGAGATTGACATATTTAGCGGCGCGATTGCGATCGCCCAAAGTAGTTCTGTCAAGAGTTTCAGGGGAAGCAGTGGCAATAAAACCCCGTTCGAGAATGGTTTCCACCGTCAAGCAAACCCCATCAACTGCCACACTATCACCGATTGCCAAATCAGCGGTCATTGCGGCGTAATTATGATTATTAATGGAAATTTCAAAAGCATCCTGACCATAATTAGCGATTGATCCAAGAGACTGTACTAAACCTGTAAACATTTTGGTAGTTCTGTAACTGAAATAATTTAACTATTATTTTTTTTGGAATAGTGCAGGCATCAGCAAAAAACTGAGGCATACTGTGATTAAACACTAACATTACGGTGCGACCCCGCGTTATACCACAAGGGTACAATGTCCGAAGGTGTCCCTAAAGGGACACACTTCGATAATCCTTAAGGACGACGAAAGGCGTTTACCTAGGTAAAGAATCTGGGCAAGCCCAGCTTCGTGTTCTGGGCAAGGAAGGGAATGCGCACCCAAAGGGTCGTCACAAGCTGCGGACTTTGTTTTAGCAGGCGCGACCTCGGGAACATTATCGTTCTCTATTTTCAACCTTCAGCATGGTTGAAAGATGGCAAAAACATATTTACATTTAACAGTGTAGATACGAGGGCATTTTGCTATCTAACGCTCTTAATACTCCTGTCGAACCTACATACTTCAGAGGCTAAATCAATGATTGAAATGAAAGTTGCAGGCATTGTCTTAAATGCCGCCAGTCGCAGTCCGATGATTTTACTTAAGGATAGTTCAGAGCGTAGAGCATTACCAATTTTTATTGGGCAGGATCAGGCTGACGCTATTATCAAAGCTCTGGAAGGACATCGACCATCTCGTCCTCTGACTCACGATCTCATTGCTAATATTTTTAACGACTGTAACATCAAGTTGGAGCGAATCATCATTCATTCGCTGACTGATGATATTTTTTATGCTGTTCTCTGCATCGATCTCAACGGAGTCAAAAAAGAAATTGATTGTCGCCCTAGTGATGCTGTGGCAGTTGCAATCAGAACTGATAGTCCAATTTGGGTCTTAGAAGAAGTCATTGCTGATGCTTCGATTCCCGTAGACCGTGATGCCGATAATGCCGAAAGAGAAGCGTTTAGAGAGTTTATTTCCGAACTAAGTCCCGATCAGCTGATCAAAAAGGGTGGATATCGTGAACAACATTAACTCGCTGTGCTAATGTAGCACCCAAAATTTATGCGCTACCGACGGTTTGGTAAAACTAATCTAGATTTATCGGTGTTTTCTTTGGGGACAATGCGTTGCTTGACCAGTCCCCAAACTTACCGTCAAACTATTCAACGGGCGATCGCCTTGGGGATCAATCATCTCGAAACTGCTAGAGCCTATGGTCAAAGTGAATCTTACCTGGGACAAGCATTACAAGATTTGGCAATTCCTAGAGAGCAAATTCACCTTACTACCAAGATTTCTCCCACTCTCAATCGGCAGCAAATGCAAGAATGGATTGATGAGTCTTTAGTTCGGCTCCAGGTTCATTATCTTGACTGTCTGGCACTACACGGAGTAAATACTCCGAAGCATTTAGAATGGGTCACAAAACCTGATGGTTGTATGGCAGCGATTCAAACCGCAATTAGTCAAGGAAAAATCAGACACTTAGGATTTTCCACCCACGGTAGTTTAGAGCTGATTTTGGCAGCTATCGAAACAGATTTATTTGAATTTATCAATCTTCATTACTACTATTTCTTTCAGCATAATCAACCAGCGATCGCTTTAGCCACAAAAAAAGATCTGGGTATTTTTATAATCTCTCCTGCTGATAAGGGAGGTATGCTCTACACTCCTCCACCTACTTTAGTTGATTTATGCAAACCTTTTTCACCCTTAGAATTAACCTACCGTTTCCTATTGAGTAACCTAGCTATTAACACCCTTAGCGTCGGTGCTGCTAATCCTTCAGAATTAACTACTCCCCTTCAGGTAGCGGATCGGACAGAACCTTTAACGATTGAGGAACAAGAAGTTTTTACCAAACTAGAGCAACAATTAGAAACTAGCTTGGGAACAGATCTTTGTCGCCAGTGCTATCAATGTCTACCTTGTCCTGAATCTATCAAAATTCCTGAAATCCTGAGACTACGTAACCTCAATAAAGCATATCAAATGCAGGATTACGGACAGTATCGCTATGGCATGCTGGAAAATGCAGGACACTGGTTTCCTGGTAACAAAGGCAACAGATGTAATGACTGTGGAGATTGTTTACCCCGCTGTCCCGAAAAGCTTAATATACCCACTTTACTTAAGGATGCTCACCAACTCCTTAAAGGTAAACAGCGACGACGCTTGTGGTCGGAATAAATAGAAGTAATATGAACTTCAAACTAATCCCAAATGCTATTGACTCAATTTGCTTAAAACAGTCGAGCAATTAGAAGCAATCAGTTATAGGTTAATCACCAGTCATCTTCCAACTGGGCAACCATTTCTGAAACCTTGACTGTTTCTTCCACTTCATCCATTTCCTCATCGCCCCAGGCTTCCGAAAGGGGATGAACTACTTTAGAAATGGCATCCTGAACAAAAGATTTGACAAATTCATCTCGCCGACTTAATTGAAATTGCTGCTGCACCACCTCGGTAATTCCGCCGTCTCCCCAATCAAGATTGCGTCTAAAGTATTCGATAAAGCTTTTTCCTGCAATGCGCGTTAGATATGCCGCGGATACGGCTTGAATTGCTTTGCCGACAATATAGGTAGCGAAGTGAAACTGGAGCGCTTTTGCCAGAATATCCACCGCACCTTTAACTACCCCCAGACTGACCAGGGTTTTTCCCAAAGATAAGGCTAATTCTTTCCCCTGTTCCAGATTTAGCTCGATATTATAGATTCTGCCAATTTCGATTACCATCTGGGCATTAACCGCCGCAGTCGCTAACATATCAACTACTGGTACTGGGGTTACGGCAATTACCCCTGCGCTAATCCACTGATAACGATCAATGATTTTATCTGATTCTCTCCGTCTTTGATTTTCAATAATAGTTCGCGCTTCTTCTCCCAAACGATGAGACTGAAGCAAAATATTATCGGCAATTAGGTCTTCTCCTTCGGCACGTAACACCGCTACTAGTCTTTTAATCAGCGGCAGGATTTCTACAGGAGGATCGACAATTTCTCCACTAGCTAGCTGAACTGGTTGAGGATTGGCACAGATTGCCGTAACGTCACTGTTGGGGATAAAGGGTTTTACTCGCTCTTTTAATCTACCTAAAATTATTTCGCGATCTTCATCAGTATAAAGATCGATTTTATTAAATACCAAGAGCGATCGCTTACCAATTTCGGCTAAAGTCTTTAAAGGCTCGTATTCTGACTGTCGCAGATCGTTATCGACGGTAAACACTAGTAAGTCGGCTTCTGTCGCTAGTTGTTTCGCTACTTTTTCTCTCTCTGTTCCTGCAATTCCAGCCTCTAAAATTCCTGGGGTGTCAATAATCAAAATCTCTCTGACCACACCCTGCAACTTGAGGCTATAGGTTTCACCTTGAGTAGTGGTGCCCATAATTGGGTTGGTTTCTCCCACAATTTCTCCCACTAAAGCATTGACTAAGGAAGTTTTCCCCGCCGATCCTGTCCCAAAAATGACTACCTTGACTTCTCCTCGCTGTAGATCTGCCTCGATTTGTCTTGACTTACCAAGTAAAGCTTTTTGCGTAATCTTGTCTTGGATCTGATTGACCTGCTGTTTTAATGCCTGAAGATTTTGGGCTGCTACCTGAGTTTTCTCTTCAGGTACTCTGACGCGTTGACGACGGCGTTTACTTCCCTGACGGCGTGAACCTCTGCGGGTATATTTATTGATGTAATAGACATACCCCACCATCAAAGAGCCAATTAGGACAATCACCAACAGCAATAGCAGATTAGCTAGAATTGGCGCAGTAAAAGAAATCTGCATGTAGAGGTGTGACAAAGATGTCACTAACCAAATTGATAATCCTAAAATGACGCTAAGACCAAGGAATAAAGCGACTATCCGCAATAATGGCATGGTGGAGTTATACAGAGCAGGTGTAATCTACCCATATTAACGACTTTGAGTCGATTTTATTAACTAGAAAACCTGGGTTGCATTCCAAAGTAAAAGTATCCTGGTAGAAAAAATGGGATTTGGAGGTATTTTGAGATTTTGTGACAAAATTCTTGTATTATCAGGTATTAATTAAGTAATTTTACTCACTTATAATTAAAGTATTCTGTTTAGCTTAAGGAAGTAAAGCAAAACGGTATGATAACTTCAATGATTAACTTGAGATGATAGCCACAATAATATTCAGCGATCGCGCTTAACTTAATCTCTATTTAAGCTCTAGGCTGGTAAAGCTATTAAACATATTAAATATAATTAATCCTGCATGAAGATTAGCCAGAATAAAATAGCCTATACAACATACATATTAATTGCTTTAAATCTTTTAGTATACGGATTAGAAATCAAGTTAGGTGGAAGTCAAAATTACTTGGCGTTGGAGCGCTTAGGGGCATTAATTCCCGAAAAAGTAGTGGCTGGAGAATGGTGGAGGTTAATCGGAGCTAATTTTTTACATTACGGTTCATTTCATTTGGCAACTAATATGTTGTCACTTTTTTTTGTGGGGCGTTTAATTGAATTAAGTCTGGGAGCAAAATATTATCTGACAATCTATTTGTTCAGTGGCATCGGCTCAATGTCCACCTTTACGCTGTTAGCTTTTCGACTTGGTTTAGATAATGCCTTCTTAGTGGGGGCATCCGCAGCAATTATGGGTTTAATTGGGGCAATATTAGCTATTTCTCTACAAATTTGGCTAAAGCAAAGAAATTCAGTTACTGCTAAACGTCGCTTGCAGCAAATCACCATCATCGTTATTATTCAATTTATTTTCGATAATATAGTTCCCCAAATTAGTTTTCATGCTCACTTGTTCGGCTTTATTATTGGTTTTTTGATTAGTAGCGTTTTGGTGTTTATTAAATTTAATTTGCAGGACGCTTAATACATTGAGCATTGAGCATTTAACATTGAGCATTTAACATTGAACAGGCGATTTGGGAAATCGCTTATGTTGGCTGTTTTTAAATTAGAGTTAGGGGGATGTCGGTGTTATTGAGTGTTTCTTGAATTGTGGCATTGATAGGGGTTTTGGCTATATTGATCGTCGTAGCTTGGTATTCTTCAGCAACACTGATGATGGATTCTGCTATTTGGTCTGAAGAGGGGGTTACGAGTTGATAGGGAATATCGGCGAGGAGTTTAGCAGTCAAGAGATTAAGTTTATCCAAGTCGGTTTCTCGTTCGAGATCGCAGATGTAGAGAATAATTGCTTTGCCGTTAGTTCTTCGCGTCAGATCTGCCACATGTGTTAAGACGGCGATCGCCTTGGGAGAACTATCCACCACTCCTAAGATAATAGTCGGGGTGATGATGGTGGTTTTGGTGGGGTCAACTTCATCTTGAGTAAGTAGTTTAGGGGCAAAAGTAGGTATTGCCCAAGCACCGAGAGGAGCAGTAATCATAATAGATAGGGCAGCGATCGCTAGGATGATTTCTCCTCCTGGAATGCCTTGGCTAAGGGGAATAGCGCCAATCGCGGCTTGGACAGTAGCTTTAGCGGAATTGCCTGGTAATAAGAACATCTTTTCGCGCCAAGTCCAATTACTACCCACTGTGGCTAAATACCAGCCAATGGTACGTCCACAGATCAAACCTAATACCAGCAAAATTATTCCAGGTAATAAGATATTTCCCATAACGCTTAACTGAATTGTGGCTCCCATCAAGACAAAGAGCAAGATCTCAGCCACAATCCAAAGATGGTTAAATTCCTGGCGTAACCGACGAGCTAGAGGCGGGCTAAATTTTATGAGAAAAAATCCCATTGCCATGACGGCTAAATAACCTGAAAAGTAGGGGAACTGAGTGGCAAGAACAACTAGAATGAGCGCTACGGTTGCCGTAACTAACGTATCTTGCACGCTGTTATGCGTCCATTGTTGTTTAACGGTACAAAAGACAATTAGTTTTACTGCTAAATAACCAGCTATTATCCCCAAGATAATTTGGGCGATTACTTGAATCGGCAATAACCACAGTCCCCGACTAGATATAGTCCCCTGGGTTAAAAAACTAAGTAATAAGCTAAACAACAGCAGTATTAAGACATCTGATAAAACACTGCCTGTTAGAATAGCATCGGCAATTCCTTTGGATACACCCCAGCCGAGGTTTTTAAGGCGCAGCATTCCTGGGACAATTACCGCAGGAGACTCAGCACTAATTACGCAACCTAATAACAAGCCCGTTGCCCAATCAAACTTAAATAGCCAAATAGAGATTAAGGAAATGGCGATCGCTTCGGTCAGTGCGGGCAAAAAACCAAGACGTAGCGCTACGCTGCCTTGTTGGACTAACTTATCACGGTCTAGACCTAATCCTGCCCGCATCAAGATTACCATTACTGCGATCGTTCTGAGGTCGTCTGCCAACTCTATAACCTGGGGGGCAATTAGATTACTAACTTCTGAACCTAACAAAATTCCGCTTAGCATCATTCCCAATAGTGGAGGAGCTTTCAGTTTGCGAGCTAATTGACCACCAAGAAAGCCCAGCAGCAGAATCAAACCTAGACTAATTAATAGATTGTCAGGCATGTTGTAGATTAACTATCGATATGCCCAATATTACTAAACCTTTGCCCAAAAGAAGACTAGTACTAAATCCGATTTATAAAGAATACTAAAACTAATAATTTTGGCGTTGGTAATTTGATACTTGACGTATAAGCAAGACTTGCCCTTGCGCCTACATGCGGCTCAAGCATTTGTGTCGACGTGGGCTACATGCGGACAAGTCCTTTGTTTGCTCAAAGTGTTTCGATTCGTAGCTCTTAGCTTCTTGGCGCAGTCGCTCTAACAAAGGCTTGAGCCGCATGTAGGAAACCTTCAAGACCGCGCTGCGCCACTCTTAGCTTTTAAAAAATGTATATCTAGCAAATGAATCTAATTTTCATACCTTGATTTATCAACGTCATCATTCTTAAACTAATCATAATTTGCTAAATCCCGAATCTTGTCTTTCATTATGCAAATACCATAGCCAAAAACACTTCTAGCTGACATTTATTAGAGTAGCGATCGCGACATTAAAGTAGAAATGATCAAAGAGATAGAGAGTCAGGAGTTACAGATAAGCAATCGTTACTCTGAAAGATTATTAGAGAGGGTTATTTAATACCCAACTCAATAGCGATAGATAATAAAAGGAATTTCCCGTCCTTGTCTGAGAATTGAAGTAAGCCGATCAGGAGTAGAATCAGTAGGATTCAATTGGAATAATTGTTCTCTTAATGTCTGACGAGCTATGGAAGTGGGAGAATTTTTATATCTTCTTACATAAGCTGCATAGTTGGACCCAATTGCATTGTCAATGTAGTAAGAACTATCGATTGACCCTGACTCAGTAGCAACCTTGTTTTCACCCAAAATGTACTGGTTATTATCGAGTGAAAGCTTTTTAGATTGCAATCTTGGAGCAATAGCGTCATTGTTGTCAACATTCAGCGGCTCAATATTTGCCGAATCTTGACCAGGTGATCGCCCTTGACTGACATTACAGAGATCGGTCAAATCTGTTAGTTTTCCAGCATTATCGATTAAATAGCATTCTGGATTGTCATCAATATTCAGCGGCTCAATATTTGCCGAATCTTGACCAGGCGATCGCCCTTGACTAACATTACAGAGATTGGTCAAATCTGTTAGTTTTCCAGCATTATCGATTATGTAGCATTCTGGGCGCTCCTGTGCAGCAACTGCTGTAGTCAAAGCGCCGAACAAACCAACACTGGTCAGAAATACCTTTAACAGAGATTTATAGATCATAAGTCTAACTTTTCCTAAACATCATCAGTATATATACTGATAGTGTTTATTGTAGCCCTAAAGTAGATAGCTATATTACTCAATAAGTTGGCGCTGAGATAAAGGGCTTGTAAATTTAATTTATGATCATAGGTGTTTTAAATAGTCTCAAATTTTCTCCAAATTATGATGACAACTGATCCAAGACAAAAGCATATTCAAAGGCAATTTCCTTGAGATATTCATAGCGTCCCGAAGCACCACCGTGTCCTGCACTCATATTAGTTTTAAGTAATAGCAAATTATCATCGGTTTTAAGTTCCCGTAGTTTTGCCGTCCATTTTGCTGGTTCCCAATATTTAACCCGAGGATCGTTTAAACCTGCGGTGATCAGCATGGCAGGGTAATCCTTTGTTTCCACGTTATCGTAGGGAGAATAGGACTTGATATAGTCGTAATATTCAGGTTCGTTAGGATTGCCCCACTCTTCCCATTCTTGAACTGTCAGAGGTAAGGACGCGTCTAAAATTGTAGTTAACACATCGACAAAAGGCACATTTGCCACTACCGCTTTAAACAGGTCAGGACGCAGATTAACTACTGCACCCATAAGTAAACCCCCTGCACTGCCGCCAGAAATTACTAAGCGATCGCAACTCGTCCATTGTTCGGCAATCAGATGTTCGGCACAGGCAATAAAATCAGTAAAGGTATTTTTCTTATGGAGAAACTTGCCGTCTTCGTACCATTTACGTCCCATTTCTTCTCCACCACGGATATGGGCGATCGCTATTATATATCCCCGATCTAATAGGGAAAGACGAATTGAAGAGAAGGTTACAGGATAGGCATAGCCATAGGAACCATAGCCCGTTAACCACAGAGGATTAGACCCATCTCGTTTAATTCCTTGCTTGTAAACTAGGGAGATTGGAACTTTTGTACCGTCGGCAGCAGTCGCGATTAATCTTTCACTCGCATAGAGAGTGTAATCGTATCCCCCTAAAACTTCAGTTTCTTTTTTTAGTTCTCTTGTTCCTGTAACCAGATCATAATCGAAGACCGAGGAAGGCGTAACCATTGAACTATAACTAAAGCGAAATTTAGTCGTATTAAATTCAGGATTATTGCCCCCAGAAAATGAATAGGTCGCTTCGGGAAAGTCCAGCGCAGCAATTTCCCCCGTAGATAAGGTTTGGATTCTGGCAGTAGGCAATCCTGCTTGACGTTCATAAATTATCAGGTGTTCAGCAAAAGCATCGATGCCCTCTAGCATTATGTTTGGGCGATGGGGAATCAGGGTGTGCCATTGACTTTTATCAGGAGTATCCACATTGGTGGACATGAGTTTAAAATTGATAGCATCTTCATTGGTCACAATATAAAAGCGATCGCGATGATGCTCAATGCCATATTCAATTCCTGTGCGCCGAGCTTGAAACACTTTAAATTCCCCTTGGGGATGATCGGCATCCAGATAACGGACTTCAGAAGTAACCATGCTGCTCAAATTCAGCAGAATATATGCCCGAGAACGAGTCTTACCCACGCCCAAAAAGTATGATTCGTTATCTTCTTGATATACGAGAACATCATCACTGGGACTACTGCCTAATGTATGTCGCCACAGTTGATAAGGACGATTCGCCGCGTCGATTTTGGTATAAAAGGCGGTTTGATTATCGTTACCCCAGGCAAAGGAATAATAGGTGTTGGCGATCGCTTCTGGATAAAGTTTTTTAGTATTTAAATCGAGAAAATACAGCGTATATTGTTCCGCACCAGTAGTATCCACGGAATAAGCCAGAATATTCTGATTAGGACTTACTGATGCCACTCCCAAACTGAAAAATTCGTGGTCTGCTGCTAGCTGATTTTGATCGAGAAGTGTTTCTTCCTCTGCTTCCAAGCTTTGATATTTACGACAGAAAATCGGGTATGCTTGACCCTCTTCAGTACGAGAGTAGTAGTAATAATCTTGAAGGCGATAGGGGACAGAAAGATCAGTTTCTTTGATCCTGGACAACATTTCGTCATACAAAGACTGCTGCAACTCTTTAGTATGCTGCATTTGAGCTTTGGTATAGCTGTTTTCGGCATTTAAATAATCTATAACCGCTGGATTATCTTGTTGGCGCAGCCAGTAGTAGTCATCTATTCTAAGATCTTCGTGAGTAACTAATTCGTGCGGATTTTTTGCGGCGATGGGAAAAGATAATTGTTGATTCATATCAAAAATACTAGAAATATCTTGCAAATTAGATTGAGCTACTGACAGCTAGTGTCAATCTCAAATAGTTTTGACCACAACTTACCAGTTACAAACAGTCGGTCACTTTCTTCATCGTAGGCAATTCCATTTAATACGGCATCCCTTTGAGGAGTGGGGAGAGGATTAATAATGCCAGTAAGATCGATCCAACCTAAGACCAACCCAGTTTGGGGAGAAATACGGGCAATGCGATCGCTCATCCAAATATTGGCTAAAATTTCCCCCTGTACATATTCCAATTCATTTAATTTATCGATTGACTGACGGCGATCTTTGACCTGAATACGTCTAGTTTCTTGCCAGGTTTCTGGATCTAAAAAGTACAGCCTATCTGAACCATCACTCATAATTAATTCTTGACCATCATGAGTTAAGCCCCAGCCCTCGGTAGGATAACTAAAACTACCTAATTCCTGCAATGTTTGGCGATCATAAATAAACCCCGTTTGGGATACCCAGGTCAGCTGTAGCAAACGATCTTGCCAGAGGGTTAGACCCTCACCAAAATAACGATCTTCTAACTCGTTAATCTGCAAAACTTTACCTGTGGCTAATTCAACCTGACGTACAGAGGATCTACCCCGTAATCCTGTACTTTCGTATAGTTCACCGCGATCGTAAATTAGTCCCTGAGTAAAGGCTTGAGGATCGTGAGGATAAGTCTGGACAACATTATAATTACAAAACTGAACTTGCTCTTGTGCTGAAATACCAGTCAAGCTATTGTTTTCTGAAAAATAATAGCCGATACAGATTAAGGCAGTAATGATAGTCAACCAAAACAGTTTTTTTTTCATCTAAACTCAAACCATAGTTGTTGACGCCAAAAAGTATTTTAAAGCAATTTAAACTCTGATCATCTTTGATTGTCTTGATCGTTTCATCACTTTACGATCAGTGGTTTTCTAACTGGCTAATTATGATACGAATATTTTTCTCGTCAGATCTAAATAGTTGACTATAAAAAAATCCGCTATCTAAAATTTAGACAACGGAAGCTGAGAACTTAAGTTTAAGTGCTGCTTAATTTTAAGTAAATGGCTGAGCTAAAAATTATTTGTTAGCCACCACTTCTTCCTGAACAGTTTGGACTACTCGTGCCTCAACATCTTGAGGTAAAGGAATATAGCCTAATTGTTCAGCATACTCATCACCACTGTTCAAAGCCCAGTCAACAACACTTTGCAACGCTTGCAATTTGCTGGAGTCGTCGTATTCTGGATATAACAGTAACCAAGTTAAACCAGCAATAGGATAAGCTTCAGGATTAGCAGGATCAGGAACAGTCAACGCAAAATCTTCAGGAATTTCTTCACCGTCAAACACTAAAGAAGCTGCCTCGGGAGAAGGTGCAATAATATTACCCGACTGGTTTTCAATCGCTGCTGCTGAAATACCATTTTCTTTGGCATAAGCATATTCAACGTAACCAATACCACCTTCGGTTTGTGCAACCTGAGCAGAAATCCCTTCATTACCTTTAGCACCAATACCTGTAGGCCATTCTACAGTTTTGTTGGCACCACCCTCCCAATTTGGACAGGCTGTGGAAATGTGATTAGTAAAGAGGAAAGTAGTACCACTACCATCAGAGCGATGAATCCAAGAAATAGGAACATCGGGTAAGGTAGCTGTTGGATTAGCGGATGCGATCGCTGGATCATTCCAACTTGTGATTTCGCCGTTTACAATCCCACAGTAAGTAGTACGGGGTAACTCTAGATTGTCAATTCCTGGCAAGTTATAAGCGAAAACTACACTACCAGCAGTCATGGGGACTTGAATAGGAGCCTGACCATAGGTTGATTCAAAAGTTGCACGCTCTTCTTCAGAAAGAGGCTTGTCAGTTGCACCGAAATCAACCGTACCTTGGAGATACTGCTCTACGCCAGCACCGCTACCAACAGACTGATAGCTAATTTCTACATCTGGGTTGATTTTATTAAATTCTGAGAACCAACGCTGATATAAAGGCGCGGGGAAAGACGCACCTGCACCAGATAAACTAGCTGATAGACCAGAATCTTGAGCGTTTGCTACAGGAGTAGAAATTTTAGAATTATTAGTCAGATTAATATTTTGAGCAAGTAATCCTAAAGTCAGTGCTGAAACTGCTGTAAGACAGAATCTTTTTTTTGTTTTAGAAATCATTTAATCTAGAGATTTTTTTAATTCGGTTTCTCAAGATTTCAGAATATGCGACTTAGGTAAAGAACAATTTAAGGTCTAGTTAGAATTACTTAAAAACTTTGTTACTTTTTTGATAAGTAGTAACTCTTATATTTTCTAGCATAAAAAAAGCAAATAGTCAATAAGCAAATCTTGTTGTTGAGTAGTTTAAACAAAAGAAGTAGTTGTGCTAAATTAATTTTTTGGTTGAAACAGGGAACAGGGAACAGGGACGGCTTAAAATGTGAAATTTATTTTGTCCAGGCACTTAGCTTGCTAATTAATTATTTGCTGTTTGTAGTTCCTGAGGACGAACCGATAGTTTTTGGGTTGTTTCACCACGTTGTAAGGTAATACTTAAGGGTTTACCGATGCGACTTGCTTCAACTGCCTGCTGTAGGTGTGCCGCAGTAGTAACTTTCTGGTCTGCTACAGACTTGATCACATCTCCTCGACGTAAACCTGCTTTGGCGGCTGGACGATCGGGAATAACCCGCATTACCAGAACCCCGCTAATTTCAGGGACAAGCATCATTGAATTAGGATCGTCGTTATACTGTTGCGCGACTTCAGGAGTTAGGGTCAACATCTGCACACCAATATAAGGATGAGGAATAGCTTCCCCACGCGCCAACCGATCTTTGATGACTTTTGCTTTATCGATAGGAATTGCAAATCCAATGCCTTCGGCGTTAGCTCGAATTGCGGTATTAATCCCAATGACTTCTCCACGATCATTTAATAAAGGACCTCCTGAATTGCCAGGATTGATCGCTGTATCAGTTTGAATAAAGTCCAGACGCATATCGGGGATGCCAACTTGTGCGCTCGAACGATTGAGAGTGCTGATAATGCCCAAAGTAACAGTATTATCTAAGCCGAGGGGATTACCTACGGCGATCGCCCATTCTCCCACCTGAATTGCGCTTGAATCCCCTAGAGGCGCTATGGGAAGATTTTTTCCCTTAATTTTCACAACTGCTAAATCTGAGGGTTCGTCAACGCCTGTGACTTCTCCCTGAAAAGTACGACCATCTCTTAACTTAACATTAACTTGATCGGCATCCTTAACTACGTGAGCATTGGTGAGAATAATCCCTTGACTATCGCAATAAATCCCGACCCCTGACCTTGCTGACGATACTCCTGGGGCATCTGCGGAAAAACATCTCTACCAAAAAAATCGCGGAAAAAAGGGTCATCAAAAAACGGACTTGATCGATTATTAGCAGCAACAGTACGCTCGGTATCAATCCGCACCACTGCATCACCAACACGGTTAACCGCAGCCGCGACAAAATTAGGAGATTGATTATTGGGTGAAGTAGGAATTGCGATCGGTGCAACTTCAACTGTGGTTGTGTTCTCAGGGATTAACGCAGGGGTGATCAATTGGGGAAAAGCCCGCAGTGAACCCAAAGTTAAAGCAACACTTGCAGCTACCACGATGACATATATACCAGCTTGACGTAAAGGTTTATTAGTAGTTTCAATAGTCACAATATTTTTCCTCCTAAAGTGACATCTAAAAAAATGATTAGAAAGTAAGTTGAAAAATTAAAAAGAATACTGTTCGGTTGGGTCGAATTTAGGTTCGGTTTACAATCTTGCTCTCGATAAAGAGTGGTTGAGTCAGAAATTACTTCATCACCAGCCTGACTAAACTGAGTAAACATCCAAACTCGCAGATATCAATGGTTCGGACAATTTTTAAAAACGAGGAAAAAAGCTATCCATGTGATAAAGGTAAAAGTGTTGAAAGATGACCGCACAATGGACAGCGTTAAAATAATTATACAAAGCTTACTCAATTCAGCAGGGGATTTGACAC
>JBCDEP010000203.1:0-10026 GCA_039179675.1 Cyanobacteria bacterium P01_G01_bin.67 | reverse complement strand
GGCAGAAATAAAATTTAAGTATTTTCACGACTGACTATTATGAATAGTTTTAATAATAATTAGTATAATCAGATTTACTGGAAACTATTAAAAGATGTTAGATGACTTTATTATTTGGTACTGGACAATTTATCTAATGGTTTTTATCTATTGGTCAATGATATTTTTCTTAGATCAAAGCACCCCCAAAATCGACTTCTTTTCTTGGACAATACTTTTAGTTGCTCCTTTACTCTGGCCAATCGTTTTACCATTATCTAGCTGGGAATTAAGTCGTAATAGCCTCAAGAACATTTTGCTTTAATTTCGACAGCAGTATTGATTTCTATAGATCACTAAACCTGAGGCTCAATCTCATTGTGGGGTAGCTCAGGGGCAATATTCCCTCGATTGGTTTTAGGCTGTAATTTGGGGTCGATTTGTACTTGGTAGCCCAAGTGGGTAAACTGCTCGACAAACTGCGTTTGATCGTACTTGGGTTTTGATTTTGCGATCGCCTGCTGCTGCTGTCGCATTTTTCTCAGCTTTGCTTTTTTACCCATAGGTATCCTCGACAAGGGAAAACTACATAGTCAACATTACTCCAAAATATTGAGTTTATTGAGAGAATGAGATATAAATTAGCAATATATTCCAGGATAAGTTTAAGGTGTTACGTTGACCGTATAAGCTAGGTTAAACTGACCAAAACTATTGTCTTTTGCCGTGCCACTAATCTCCAATTCATAAGCTCCTGGTTGTGGAAAAACAATTTCTGCCCCTGGAATCTCTTGATATTTTTCGACATCGAGAGCAATCAAATCTGGTTCTAAAATCGGTTGGGCATCGCTTTGGCGGGGAACGCGATAAACTTTTAAAGCACAGTCACATTCAGATAAGGGAATGCTGGCTCCACCACGACGAGTTAAGGCAAACCAAGCTGTACTTGGCTGATTGACCTTAGGGTTATGGTTTGGCTCAATGTGAAACGTAGCAGCTACCTCGTTAGATATTTCAACATTATGGGCAAATACAGGTATCGAGATGGCAGCTGTCCAGAAGGCAATATTAGCAGTCTTGAACCACTGATAGTAAGACATGATCGCGTTTTGATAGGCTAAAAAATATTGTTACTATTTATGGTTACTTTACTTCTACTGTAATCGGTTGTGAGATCACAGGATTGTCATGGGGAACATGAGCATAGTTTCCTAAAACCAACTGTAAAGTATGCTTTCCAGGCTCCAAAGTTAGTTCAGTCTCAGTTTGTGCCTTACCAAAGTGACGGATCTGCTCGGTGGCAGGTAAAGAAGCGGTTAAATCGCTTATTTCTGGTTGATCAATCAATAAATGATGATGTCCAGTATTATCTCGATCTACTCCCGCAGGAGCAAGTTCCATCCCTGATAAACCAAATTTAACGGAAAAAGTTTCGGAGACAGTCGCCCCATCTGCTGGTTCAATAATGTATGCCTGTGCATCTATAGGGGCATGAGAAACTTGAGTAGCAGCGATCGCCTCAGCAGGGACAAATAACAGCATTAACCCACAGACAATAATGCAAAAAATAGTTTTAAAGTTGGTTTTAAATCTCATTTAAAAGGCAGTCTTAAATTAACAAATATTTACAATATTCATCATATCAAAATAGAGGTCCCCGTTACATCGCCTTATAAAGACCTTCACATGCGGTAACGGCATTTCGCGGTTAAAACTAGTGAGGGAAACTCCACAATCGTAAGCGGTTAAACTAATTTAGTTTTACTGTTAGCCACAAGAGCCTGATTTGAGCAAAACATCATTCATGACAAACCAAAATCCACTCAAAAGTAGCCCCTGGTTTCAAATAGTGCTGCCGCTACTTTTTTTTCTGGGAGGTTCAAGCATTATCTACTGGTATGGTTGCTTTGAATTCGACCCCGATGAAGGAATCAATTTAATGAAAGCTTTTCTGCTCAACAGTGACTTTCAACTCTATCAAGATATTTGGAATGACCAGCCACCATTATTGACTCATATCTTAGCTTCTTGGTTTAAGTTGTTAGAGCCGAGTGTAAACTTTTCCCGTAGTTTAATTCTAATATTCTCTACAATTTTGTTATGGCAAACCTGGCAGATTTTGTATCTGTTGGGGGGAGTTTTACATGCCTATATCGGCTGCTTATTTTTATTAATCGCGCCCAACTATTGGAAATTGAGCGTGTCTGTTATGGTGGGACTACCCTGCATAACGCTGGCGACGGGAGCCATACTAAGTATTATTTTGTGGCATGCAACCCATAAGCGAAGATGGTTGATTATTTCGGCTTTATGCTTGAGTTTGTCGGTTTTAACTAAGTTATTTACCTTGTTTATCGCGCCCCTGATCGTGTTGGGCATAATTAGCGATTGTGCAAGACAAATGAGAAAAGCTAGCTGGGATCAGAAACTAAAATTACCTGTTTTGTGGCTCTTGGTCTTTGCAGGTTTTGGTTTACTGATGTTGATTTTACTCGTGGGAGTCGATAATCTCCATCTTTTATTGAACAATCATCTTAGTGCCAGAAACGTTGAAGCTTTTCAAAATATGACATTGAGACATTCTCTCAGAAATGACTACAGGTTATTTTTAATTGGATTTACCGTCTGGGGTTCGATCATTGCCTACCAACGTCGCCAATGGCAGGTATTTTATTTCGCTTCCTGGTCAATAATTGCTTACTCGCTCCTGATAAAACATCGACCAATTTGGTACCACCAAGTGTTGCTGTTACATGTTCCTGCAATAATCATGGTGGGTTATGCATTGGGAAATATCATTACGACTGCATTACGCTCTGGAAGAACCTATTTTAGATTCAATCCAAGAATTATTCTGGCATTTTTTACCTTAGTGGTCTTTTATTGCGCGATCCTGTTGATTGGAGAACAAACCAAAACCACCTCCAAAGAGATTAACTATTGGAGTAGAGCTTGTAATAGCAATATTATTGCTACTAGTCTTGACCAACAGTTTTTAACAGCGATCGAGCAATCAAGTCCAAGCTCAGATTGGCTGGTAACCGATTCGCCGATTTTTGCCTTTCGTGCAGGGATGCTCGTCCCACCTTCAACGGCAGTCTTATCCCGCAAACAATTGGAAACAGGCAACATCACTGAAGAGCAGCTAATTGGGGTAATTAAGCAATATCAGCCACAACAAGTCCTGTTTAAGCGTTTTGGATGGTCATCTGTAATCAATTTTCTGGAACAAGATTATCGTCTGCAAAAACAGCAGGATAATTTTCGGCTATATGTGAAAATTGAAGCGGCAAAAAGCAATGATTAAATTGACATAATGGGGGTCAAGTAGAGACTTAGTTTACTATGCCCGTACAAGAGTCAAGAGTAGATATGAATATTGTGTGGTTGAGATGGGGAAGGAACATAACTAAGAAAAAAATTGCCTGAACTGATACGCAGCAGTTCAGGTGTTCAAAGATTATTTTAGCTAGAGGGTAGTAAGCGTCCTACAGTGCGATTTTCAGCAGTAAAAGTTGTCTGAGCTACTCGCTGAATATCTTGTGGTGTAATTGTTTCTAATTTTGTTAACTCTTCAAAAATATTACGCCAACTTCCTGTTTTGGCTTCATATTCGGCAAGAATTCTTGCCATGCCCATATTAGAATCTAGGGTGCGTAATAAACCTGCTTTTAATTGGGTTTTTACCTGTTCCAACTCGGCAGGTTGAATGGGTTCAATTTTTAACCGTTCAATTTCTGCTCTTAACTCAGTTGCCAATTGCTCCACGCTAGTACCAGGGGAAGTTAAAGCATAAACTAAGAGTAAATTGGGATATTTATCCCCAGGAAACCCACTAAATCCTTGAGCGGAGAGAGCTACCTGTTTTTTTTCCACTAAAGACTGATATAGGCGAGAGGTTCTACCACTACTGAGTAATTGAGAAATTACTTCGTAGATCGGATAGTCGGGATGGCTCAAGGCAGGAATATGGTAACCCTCTAAGTACCAAGGTTGAGAAGGAAAATTAACGGTAACCTCCCTCGTTGCCGACTGCGGTGGTTCAACTTTAGTTACCGAGGGAGGCTGAGGCTGAGATTTAAAACGCCCAAAATAAACTTGGGCTAGTTTTTCAACTTCCTGGGGGTCAACATCTCCAGCGATCGCTATGGTTAAATTGTTGGGTGCATAATAAGCTTGAAAGAACTGTTTAACGTTATCCCGTGTCAAATTATTAATATCTTCGTTGTAGCCGATTACAGGTCGTTTGTAGGGATGAGTCGTATAGGCAGTGTCCAAAAACTCCTCAATCATTGTGCCGATTGGTGAATTATCGGTGCGTAAACGTCTTTCTTCTAAAATTACCTGTTTTTCTTTGTAGAATTCACGAAAGACAGGTTCAAGAAATCTTTCTGATTCCAGAGACATCCATAGTTCCAGCTTATTGGCAGGAAAACTGTAGAAGTAACTAGTATAGTCAGCGGAAGTAGCGGCGTTTAAGCCTACTCCTCCCGCAGTATCGACAATCTCACCATATTTATTTTGCTTCACATATTCACTGGCAGCGGCTTGAGCTGCAGTAAATTTCTCAGTTAGTTGGGTAAGTCTTGCTTGATTTTCCGCTGCTTGAGCCTGTTTGATTTGAGCAAATATAGCGTCGAGCTGCTGTAACTTTTTTGCTTCGGCACGATAATCGGTAGTTCCAATTCTTTTGGTGCCTTTGAATGCCAAATGTTCTAGGAAATGGGCAACCCCAGTTTGTCCATCAGGTTCATCAACACCTCCGACATCAGCATAGGTAACAAATGAAACGACAGGAGCATCATGATTCTCCAGCACAATAAACTTCAAACCATTTTTGAGAGTAAACTCAGTAATTTGCTCAACAACTCGGTTGATATAAGGCTGAATTGAGGATTGCTGCTTCTGGGTAGAGTCCGCCCAAGCAGTTGCGCTTAAAGAACTCCAGCATAAAATAGCGATCACCATCAAAGCTAGCCAACGTAGTTTTTTGAACACCTCTCGGCGATTGAATTTACTTGATTTCATCCTGTCTCCCCAATTTCTCAATTTAGCTGTCCACATAATTACTGCGGTTATATTCTACTCAGATTTTCTGCTCTGCTGTAATGGCAATTAATCCCGACTGTGATCGCTGTACTTCAAGTTGCTTGAATAACTCAACTTAGATTACTCGTGTTATCTTGTAAAGATTCTGGCTCTAACATCTAGCTGGAAAATATAATTGCTCTAGATAACAATCTGTAAAGAATTGGACATGAAAAGAATCAGTTACGCCAAATACATTTATCGTGGAGTACTAGGCGATTAAAATCTTAAGCAATATAGCATCTAGTCAGTATTGTTATAGTTTCTAACCCACTTAGTTATTTCATTGATTAATTAATTTTAAACACAATTACTATGCAAATTTTTTCTCAGCAAGCCTGGAGAGAGATGCGTAACACTCCTCAAACCGAAGAAGATACACGCACGAAAATTCTCCAAGCTGCACTGCGACTATTTGCAAAACGGGGCTATGATGGCACAACGACTAAAGATTTAGCAAAATCAGCAGGAGTTGCTGAGGGAACCTTGTTTCGTCATTTCTCAAGCAAAAAAGCGATTTTAGTTGAGGTAGCTACCGCAGGCTGGGTTGATATTCTTACTGATTTATTGACTGAGCTAAGTGAAATGGGCAGTTATAAAGCAGTATCCCAAGTAATGCGCCGCCGTATGTTAAACATGCGCGAAAATGGAGATTTACTGAGGGTTTGTTTTATTGAAGCTCAGTATCATCCAGAGTTAAAGGAAAGCATTCAAACCGAAGTCATTAATAAAATGACCGATGTCGCAGAAGCCTTTTTTGAAACAGCAATGGAAAAAGGTATTTACCGTCAAATGAACCCCAAAATTGTGGCAAAAGTATTTTTAGGCATTTTTGCGATCGCAGGTTTCTCGGAACAAACCATTATCGATCCTGACGCATCACCCCAAGCTATGCAGGAAATGGCGGAAGGGATTTCTGATATTTTCCTCCGAGGAGTTTTAAACAGTAATCAGTAAACTCGCGCGTTCCCTTGCGCCTCTCGGCGACGCGGGGTCGCTCGTCAATCAGTAATTAGTAATCAGTGACTATAGTTAAAAGATCTCCTAAAAGAGTTAGAAGATATCGCCCCAATCTTTGGTTTGAAAAGTTCATGGCTTTATTAGCCGTGATCAATCTCATTATTGTGACTTTTGATCTTAGCTATGTTCCTTTAAGAGATTTTTGGCTATCTGGTCAAGTGACTGTCGGTGGAATTAATACGGCATATGTCCAGTTTAAAGGCATAGAATTAGACCTGCTGCCAGACCAGATTTCTGAATTGATCACTCAATATGATGTTGTTAAAGGCATAATTCCCAATCGAGATACGGAAGAATATTTAGACAAAGTAGAACAGCTGGAAAAGGAACTTTTAGTTAATGGGGTTGAATCTTCTGCGGCGATCGCGCTGATGGGGGACTTGCGCCGTCGCAGTATTGAAATAATTCAGACTGATGCTTTTTCTGAAGCCAACAAAACTGGCAATCTAGAAAGAATTAAAAATAGAATGCGCTCACATCTTCCGAATAAAAATAACTCGGCGAAAACGGCATTCTGGAGATTCTGGACTCCCGCCCATTTTTCAGGAAAAATTACAGAGGAATTGGCTTTTTTTGCCGCTGAAATTAAACCACTGTTTGCCACTAATTATTATCGCGTTGTCGGAGAGAATGGCGGCTATGTTGATTACTTTGGTCTGATTGACTTCCCTTTTGGGGTACTTTTTGCCCTCGAATTTTTAGGCAGAAGTTGGTTTATCAGTCGTCGACGAGTGGGTATTAGCTGGTTAGATGCGATGCTGTGGCGTTGGTATGATCTGTTTTTCTTACTTCCTATATGGCGTTGGTTGAGAGTAATTCCTGTGACAGTTCGTTTGAGTCAAGCGCAAATTATCAATCTCAACTCGATTCAAAAGCAAATTAGTCAAGGGTTAGTGGCGGGAATTGCTGAAGATGTGACTGAAGTTGTAATAATTCGTCTGATCAATCAAATTCAGGCTTCTGTGCGTAATGGGGATGTCAATAGATTACTCTCGCAACAAACCGCTAACCCCTACATTGATATTAATGATACGAATGAAATTGCTGAGCTGATTAGAATTTTAGCTAAGGTTTTAGCCGATCGCGTCCTACCTGCGATTCAACCAGAAGCTGAGACACTACTGCAATATAGCATTGATAAAGCGTTGAGACAAAGTCCTGCTTATCAAGGAATTAAACTATTACCTGGAGGCGATCGCACTATTACCGCCTTGAGTCATCAATTAGTATCTCAAAGCTACAGTGCCTTTAGCAGCGCACTTCAAGCAGCATTAGCCGAGGATAAGCAGTTTGACCGCTTGCTAGAGAGTTTGGTTAGCAACGTTGGTAAATCTCTCTCTAGTGAACTTCAGGCACAGCAAAGTATGAATAAGATTGAACTGTTATTGGTTGATCTATTGGAAGAAATCAAGATTAATTACGTTGAACGTCTATCCCAGGAAGATATTGAGGATATTCTCGAACAGACCCGGAGCTTACGTAATATAGCTCATAAGTAATTAGGCAAATTAGGCTCAAAATTAAGTTTAAGCAATAGAGCGATCTACAAAATTTTGGGTATGCTTTTGGGCTAGAGTGAGTAATTCTGTAGTCTTGATTGGTTTATTTATAAAGTCTGATACTCCAGCCATTTTAGCTCTAACTAAATCCAGCATATTTTCTTGCTCACGAGCAATAATGATGGGAATATTTTTACCAGTGGGCATTTTTCTAATTTGGGCACATAGCTCATAACCATTGGCATCAGGCATTACAGCATCAAGAAAAATTAAGCTCGGTTGATTCTCCAGCAATACTACTAGAGTTTTAGCAGCGTCGTTGACAGGAATCAGGCGATAACCAAGGGGATTTAAAATTTGAGCTGCTTGCTGACAGATATGAGGATTGTCATCAACATATATCACCAGAGGGAGATCTAGCTCTTGAATATATTCTCTAGTTTGCAGGTTGTTCTCTAACCCATAGTCACCTGTGGTGGGGGTAAAATAGAGATTAGTTAATTCTTGATCTTGAACTTTTTGCATCACAATCACTTTACTCTTAACGTGAGGTGCAAATAAGCGAGCTATCTTTAAGAGATCTTGCTGTGAGGCGATCGCTAAATCCCTGAGAGTCTTTTTGCCGTTGATATGGATAAATAGTTTTTGGTAATTAGCGGAATCTACAGCTTGTTTCAGTTTGGCAATATCTCTGATCACAGGGGCAACATTTGGCGAGCTGATGCTAGGGTTGATTGCCTGCCATTCAACAATATCTGCTTCAAGTCTACTAATAGTTTTTTTATAATCAATTTGAGCAATTGGCTGCTTAAATAAGGGACTTCGTAAAATTGCTCCCATGCTATTACCTTGAGTTTCAAAAATCACTTTAACCTGACTAATGCGCTCTCCTCCCAAAAGACAATCAAACAAAACTTCTTTGATTAATTCTTGGATAATTTCTTTGACTTGAATTATATTAATTTGTTGTCTCTTATACAAAACCGCAATTAATAAATATTCCCAGAGTTCGGAAATTTCTTGCTCTCTAAGTTTAGTATTTTGACAATTAACTTCGGGACAAATTTGGTTAGTTAAGCGATATAACCTTCTAAAACGATGAATACTACTACTTGCCCAAATCAAACAACCTTTTTTGAAGTAAAAGCTCCAGCTTTCATCATTAGCTGTGGCTACATAGATTTTACAACTTTGCTTTAGCTCAACAGCATTATGGAATTGTGATTTGATCTTTTCGATTTGCCCTTTAACGACTTTCATTTTCTCAAGGAATTGTAGAGTATGCGGTCTAAAGCAGATTAATAATTAATTCAATCCTAACAATAACAATGAGTAGTGCAAGCCGTATAATTACTATGGTTTTGATTAATTTTTAATGAAGCTAATAATTATTATTTTCCAACAACTAATTATAGGTATTTGACTTGAATTTGAACTTTTGGTCGCAAACTAGTGGAACTTGGATTAATATTTTTACAGTCTTGTTGGGGACTAGTTTTGGATTAATCTTGAGAGATTATCTCTCTTCCCAAATACAAACTATTATTACTCAGGGTATTGGCTTGCTTACAATTTGGATTGGCTTGAGCATGGCGAACAGCATGGCAGAAGTTCAAGCAGGAGAAATCAATGGGGCAATCTTGGGATTAATTGCCATAGTATTAGGGGGAGTGGCAGGAGAATTACTCCAGATTGAATCAAGATTAACTGCAATCGGTGAATGGCTGAAACAGAAATTTCGGGGGAAGGGATTGTTTACCGAGGGATTTGTGGCTAGCAGTCTCTTATTTTGTGTCGGACCAATGACTTTGATTGGAAGTATGAATAATGGTCTTAATGGAGACAATACTCTACTAACCTTAAAAGCAACTATGGATGGCTTAATTGCGATCGCCTTAGCCAATATTTATGGTGTTGGAGTCGGGTTTTCGGCATTAGTTATTCTGATTTATCAAGGAGGACTATCTTTGATTGCGGGTTCTATTAGCAATATTTTGCCATCAGTTAATAATAATCCTTATTTATTATTGATTACAGGGATCGGCGGTCTAATGATTATGGCAATTGGCTGTAATTTACTAGAAGTCGTTAAAATTAGAGTAGCGTCGTTTCTACCTGCGCTTTTTTTCTCACCTTTGATTTATTGGGTAGCTATTTATTTAGCAAACTAAACTATCTTGTGTGTTGTGGATCACAGCGCATAGCAATCAAGAGGTATTATTATTTCAGTATAAATATCTTTATAAATATCGCCAGCAAGCTAGTTTATAAAATTGCTGGCACATAAAATTTCTTTTCAACTATTTTATGGATATTACGAAAGGGGTGCTGTTAATAGCGTCCCTTTTATTTTATCAGTAAATTTTATATGAAATAGTAAGGATTCAGGTAGAGGTTGAAGAAAAAAAGCAATTTAGGTAATGTGGAAGTCAAGATGAGT
>JBCDEP010000130.1:0-18632 GCA_039179675.1 Cyanobacteria bacterium P01_G01_bin.67 | reverse complement strand
GGTGATATCTTCCTGATTCAGCTTTAAATCCACTTGAACCATCTGCGGTTATCCAATTGCGAAATTCTGATATTTGTCTAACAAACTTACCTCCAGTCTTCTTCGTATCGTACCAGCGATCGCTCCAAACTCCATCAATTAATAATCCCATTGACAATACTCCTTTCTTGTTGGTGATTTATGAATAAAAGTTCCACGATTATCTATCATGGCAAAAAGTATTGTACAAATGTTATTTCGGTCAAAAACAATAATTTCTAAGATTAATCCCGAGATTTTTAGCTACTAAGAAGAAACGGCGATCGCTTCTCTTGAAACTGCTGGTTTTGAAGTTTATTTTCATTGCTAGCCAAGGGAGGATTAAAAAGAGCATTTACATAGTATTTACAACATCAACTAATTCAGCTGCTGATTGCTGATTTGCCCTATCGTTAGCACCCTGAACTACCAAAACCGAACAGGGAGCGTGATGAATTACATAATTACTGACACTACCGAGGAACATCTCGGAAATATTACGATGACCACGACGACCAATCACAATTAGATCCGCACCCCAGCCCTTAGCGCGATCGCCAATACCCAAGTTACAGTTACCTACCTGACATTCATAATTGCAGGTAATATTGAGCTGCTGCGCTTTTTTCGTCAGGGATTTGAGCCAGTCTTTGCGGATTTCTACTTCGTTTTGTAAACGGTGATGACTCGAATCGTAGCGGCTACCTGAGATCTCAACATCATATAAGGTACCAAGCCCAATCCAAGGCGATACATCCTGCATTTGCCAATCAACAAAATGAACTAACAAGATTTCGCTGGTTGCTGGTTGAGCTAGAGATATGGCAAAGTCAAAAACTGCCGATGCTTCAGATGAATGATCTAATGCTACTAATATTTTCTTCAACATAGCTTCAATTTTCCCAATAATTAACTATTAAATAACTATCAAACAGATAAGGGACGATCTCTTTCTTAGGCAATTGCCAACTGAGAATTCCGAATTGGTTTTCCTGTCAGCATTTCAACCACGTCCATCCCATTACTAATCACCCCTGGAACGCTGGGATACCCAGCTGTTGCCCCCACTAAAAATAAATTTGGTAGTTCGGTTTTATAACCCAGCCGATTTAAACCAATTTGATGGGGAATCAATTTCGCGCCATACATATTGCCTTCAGGCTGCCCGAGGAAGTATTCGCTGGTGGTAGGAGTACCAAAGACTTTAAGGCGAATATAGCGATCAATATCAGGAATCAGTTTGCGCACGCTGTTCATTACCTGTTGATATACCCCTCGTTTCTGAGCTTTATAGGCCGTAGAATCGCTTCTGTGGAGTTTTTTAAACGGTTCATAAGGACAGACGGTAGTAATTTCCAGAACATGATGTCCCTCTGGTGCCATTCCTGGTGCTGTTGATTTGAGGGTGGGACAGGATAAGAAGATCCAAGGACGACTGAGATTTCCTTGGAGTTGCTGTTGATAGGCTTGGTTGAGATTGCCTTCGGGATAGTACCAAATGTTCCAGTTTCCGATAGCGTAAGATTCAGGTACAAAACTGGCATCTAAACCCAAATAGATATTGAAAGCACTGGCAGAATATTTATAATCCGTAAGGCGATGATGTTCTGATTTACTCAATACCCCATAATCATGCATTAACTTGACCGTTAGCTTGGGGTCGAGATCGCTGATGTAGGCGTTATCAGCTTGATAAGTTCCGTTACCAGCAGTTACATTAACCACCTGATGATTCTCGACTTCAATATGCTGGACGGGAGTAGAAAATTTAACTATGCCACCACCTTCTCTAATCATAGCCACAATAGTATCAACTAAATGTTGAAAATGATGGAGGGGATAATAAGCCCCCTCGGAGTAATCGTAAACTAGGGAAGTGTGGGTAATCAGAGCAATTTCTGCGGGAGGCAAGCCATAATCACCACTTTGTCCTGCTAAGAGTGTCTGTAATTTGGGAGATAGTCCGATGCGATTGTAAAGATCCTGTAGCGTCCAGTTGCGTCTGGTGAATAGAGACCAATACTTTGGCAGAGCCAGCCAATTTAACCAGTTTAAATCATACCAATGCACCTGACGATTAAACTGTGTTAACTCTTGATGTAGCTGTTTGATTTCATCACAGTAGAGATTGATGCCCCAAGTTTCGTCAGGAAAAGTCGCTATTAAGCGATCGCGAAATTTCTCCCAATCTAAAGGTATCCGAAAATCAACTTCTGGGGTAATTACCCGATCAATACAGTCTGGATTAAGGGAATTGAACGGCACATCTCGATTAATATATTTAAGAAATTGCGCTACGGCTTGTCCCTCGCCACACTGATAAATATAGTGGACATCGGCACAGAAGTTGTAGTCTCCATAGCTAAAAGTATGACAACAACCTCCAGGCAAATAATGCTGTTCTAAGAGAGCTACTCGATATCCCTGACGAGTCAAACACGCTGCGGCGGCAAGACCTCCTAAACCCGCACCTAATATTACATAGTCAAAATTCTGATAGCTATTATTGTTCATGTTCCTGACTCCCTGCAATGGCATCAACTAAACGTACTGGCAAACGTCTAGTCAATCATCATCATGGCTAATACTTCCGTCGGGCATAATTGTCCGCAAAAACTTAGCGCCACTTAAATCTGCACCTTTAAGATTGGCATTAGTTAGATTTGCTCCCCGCAGATTTGCCCAAACTAAATGTGTATTTTGCAGATTAGCATTCCTCAGATTGGCACCGCACAAATTGGCATGATTGAGTATGGTATGGCTTAAATTAGCTTGCTCTAAATTAGCCTCGATCAAACTAGCGCGATAAAGCCGCGCCTGCTGAATATTTGCAGCATAAAGCAGGGCACGGTTCAAAAAGGCTCGTTCTAGATTAGCTTTACTCAGGATAGCTCGATTCAGATAAGCATAGCTCAGATTAATATCTTCTAACTGCGCCTTATATAGAGATATATTTAATAAATGCGATCGCGAAAAATCCCTTCTGCCAGTCTCGTATGCTGCCTGTAGTTCCTCCGCCGTCATTGTATTCTGTTTGATTATGGCTACTGGCTTCATTGCTTCTTTCCTCCCTAATCTTCTGACCATTTTTCTTGAGGCAAGAGGTCGCAGATGTGATCTCTTAAAAGATAATCATTTTGTTCTAATTCGCATTCGGCACAAATCCATTCCCTGGGGGGGATAAACTGACAAAGAACATAAATTGGCTGATGGAGATTGATTTTTCCTGTTTCAACTAACTGACGCGCTTCATCTTTAATATCACTAATGGAATATTTAACGGTAATCGACATGATCTGACCTCACTAGTTAAATCGCTCTCAGCCCTAAGAATCTCCATCCCCTGCAAAACCCTAGCTCACAAGATCGTCAATTGAATTGGTCATTAAGGAATAGCCATGACTTTCTAATTCGCATTCAACTAGAGTCCATTCAGCAGCAGCAAAGAATTGACTGAGACTATAAATAGCCTGTTGTGGATCTAAAGAATGAATTTCGATGAGATGGCGAACTTCACGTTTAATTTCTGAAATTGAATAATTGCTTTTGACTTTCATAGCTTACCTCCTCAGCCAATTTGCCCTCAGGTTCAACATAAAAGAAAAGCTTGAAGAACTTGTGAGGATTTGAGTAAAATCTGAAACTGGGATTGAGTTAGATGTCGATTGAGGTGAGCAATCTGCTTATTCATAGTGGCGATGGGGCGAACCCCAAGCCTCGCACACCCCGAAGGAATCGCAATTTATCTTATTTCTCATAGCCAGTTTTAACTAGTTTATGGATGCATCATCTATTTAAAGCAATTATCCGAACTTGAGATCCCACCAACATAATTTGTTCCATCAATGATTTCAAACGTTTGCCGCTAAAACATATTCTGTAAAATATTCAATAAACCCAGCTACCTGTCTCGGTAGGTATTGACGACTTGGATAGAGTATCTGCAAGCCCACTCTTTGGCGATCGCCTGCATAACCGCCCACCACATAATCATCTAGAACAGTAACCAATCGTCCCGCAGTGAGATCCTGCTTGACATCCCAAATAGATTTGAGTGCAATCCCTTGATCTAATAAAGCCCACTGACGAATGAGCGCTCCGTCATTACCCATTAAAGCCGCATTCACTCTAATGGTTACGTTTCTATATTCTGACTGAAATCTCCATTGATTAAGCTGCTCGCCTAACCGCTCCATGACTAAGCATTGATGTTCTGCTAAATCTTGGGGCTGTTTGGGAATACCATATTTCTGGAGATATTTAGGAGAGGCACACAGTACTCGTCGATTGTCAGTTGCTAGCGATCGCATCATTAAATTGCTATCAGGTAGATTGCCGTGGCGTATTCCTAAGTCGAAACCTGCTTCGATTAAATTCACCATACTATCGCTCAAATGCAAATAGGGCTTTACTTGGAGATGCTCTGAGACAAACTCCGCTAGTGCTGGTGCCACAAACTGCCGTCCAAAGTCTGAGGGTGCCGTCACCTTGAGCTGACCAGAATAGTCCCGCTTTCCTTCCTGCAATACAGCTTCTGCTTCAGCGACATCTGCCACAACGCGCAAACAAGCTTCATAAAAACGATGTCCAGCATCTGTCAGGGAAATACTGCGAGTGCTTCGATTGAGCAAGCGAGTATCATAGCGAGCTTCTAGTACTTTAATCCGTGCCGTCATGCTGGCTGGAGAAAGACCTAGCTGTCGTCCTGCTGCTGCTAGTCCTCCTGCCTTTACGACCTGAACAAACAGTAACATATCATCAATCTTGGTCATATTATTCAGATTTTATGAAAAGTATTTTAGATTTTAAACCAATTGTTAATTTAAACCTGAATGATTATGCTGAATATATCCAAAAAATTAATACAAGCGGAAAGGAGTTCGCAGATGAAAGCTATTGGTTTATATCAATATCTACCTGCCGAAGATGAAAACAGTTTGCAGGATGTTGACCTTACTCAGCCTGTGCCTAAAGATAGAGATCTATTAGTTGAAGTCAATGCCATTTCGGTTAATCCAGTGGATACAAAAATTCGCTCGCCAAAAGAAAAAATTGAAGAAGAGCCCCGTATCTTAGGTTGGGATGCAGCAGGCACTGTTGTGGCTGTGGGCGATCGGGTCGAGCAATTTAAGCCAGGGGACGATGTTTACTATGCGGGGGACATTACTCGACCTGGCACTAATAGCGAATTTCACCTGGTAGATGAGCGAATTGTCGGTCATAAGCCCAAAACCCTAAGCAAGAGCGAAGCTGCCGCATTGCCCTTAACCAGTATTACTGCTTGGGAAGCCCTATTTGACCGCTTGAATATTAGTAAAACAGGAAAAGATGCTGGCAAATCGATTTTAATTATTGGTGGTGCGGGTGGAGTTGGCTCGATCTCGATCCAGATGGCAAAAAAGGTGGCTAAACTCAACGTAATCGCTACGGCTTCTCGTCCTGAAACTATTGACTGGTGCAAACAGCAAGGTGCAGATATCATCGTTAACCATTGGCACAATCTAGCTGAGGAAATTGAGAAGGCTGGTTATAAGTATGTTGATTATATTCTTTGTCTCAATAGTATCGATGCTCACTGGCAGGCGATCGCTCAAGCCATCAAACCCCAGGGCATGATTTGTTCCATCGTAGAGAATCAGCATCCTTTAGAGATGAATACACTTAAGAGTAAGAGTGCTGGCTTGGTTTGGGAGTTTATGTTTACACGCTCTATGTACCAGACGGATGATATGAACCAACAGCATCAGCTACTCAATGAAATCAGCAATCTCATGGATATCCAGGTCTTGCATACTACCTGCAATGATGTTGTCAGACCAATCAACGCTCAAAACCTAAGAAGCGTTCATGCTCGCATTGAGAAGGGGAGTACTATTGGCAAAATTGTTTTAGCAGATTGGAGTTAAACCTAAGAGTGATCAAACCCCTAAATGATTGAAACCAAAAAATATCATGGAAAACCAACTAACTATTCTTGCTCGCATAGAAGCCAAGAAAAATAGTATCGATTTTGTTAAATCTGAGTTGCTGAAGTTAATCGAACCGACTCGCAAGGAAGATGGCTGTTTGCAATATGATTTACATCAAGATAATGATAATTCTGCAATTTTTGTCTTTTATGAAAACTGGCAAAACCGAGAATTATGGCAAATTCACATGAATAACAAACATCTTAAGGCTTATATGGCAGCTACAAACGGAATGATTGAGAATTTTACTCTCAATGAAATGTCTCAAGTGGATTAGACTTCTTGCCCGCATATACTAGCTTATAAGTAGGGAATAGGAAATAGGAAATAGGGAAAGTCCTAACGCTTATTCGTAATATAATTCGCGAATCGTGATCATCTGCCCACATCATTCCAGCCAATAAACTGCTCTTTGAAAAGGATAGGTAGGAAGCGTAATTTTTTTACCCCCGCTAATTTGACATAGTGCGTCCCAATTGATTGACACTCCTAAGACATATAGTTGAGCCAATCCAGTAATTAAGATTTGCCAATGGTTGAATTCAGACTCGATAGGAGTATTAATATGTTTTGGTGATAATTCACTAGCCTGGGGTGATGCCTTGCCTATTTGCCAATGAATATCAGCGACTGTTGCCGAAACCAAAGAACTATGAATTACAGATTCAATTAAGTGTTTTAATTCAACTTGCTCTGGTGCCAAAGTCACAGCTAAAGTTGTTTCTCGATTAAGATTTGCCCGATTATGCCATAATTCTGAGGTTATTTCTTGAGCCAGATATTGAGTTAATTTAGCTTGTAAATCGGGAACTGAAGTAACTTTAACCGCTAGCCGATGATTAAAATGCGATCGCCCAAGATTAGCAGTCAAACAGACGTCCTCGATTAGCAAATCGACATGGGACTGGAGATAGTCAACATATTCTGAAGCTAACCTTACCAGGGCTTTATTACTTCTGGCAGATAAGGTAAATAAGTAGCTGGCTAGCTCTAGATGCTCTGCTTGATTATTTATTGCTGATTTTTGGGAAGTAGAGAGATCTGCTTCTTGGACAATTACGTGGGCGTTCGTCCCACTAAAGCCAAAGCCACTAACTCCTGCTCTGCGAGGTTGATTAGTTCGCTGCCAGGCGATCGCAGTTTGCGGTAGCTTAAAAGGTAAGTTAGCCCAATCTACTTGATGATTCGGCTGTTCCAGATGTAGGTTGCCAGGAATTGTTTCATTTTCTAAAGCCAGAACGGTTTTAATTAAGCTAGCTATTCCTGAAGAGGATTCTAAGTGTCCAATGTTGGTTTTAACTGCGCCTAGGGTTAACTGTTTGTTGCCTGAAAATACCTGACTCAAAGCCTCAATTTCGATCGCATCTCCTAAAGAAGTTCCCGTCCCATGAGTTTCAACATAACTTACTTCTGATGCAGTAGTTTTGCTGTTAATTAAAGCCTGTTTGATCACCGCTTGCTGGGACAAACTATTGGGGGTAGTAATACTGCTGGTACGTCCATCCTGATTAGTCGCCGAACCCAGTAAGATCGCTCTAATCCGATCTCGATCGGCGATCGCATCACTTAATCTTTTTAAGACGACAATGCCGCAACCTTCGGATCTGACAAAACCATTGGCTGCTTCATCAAATGTTTTACACTTGCCCTCAGCAGAAAGCATCTTTGCCCGTGCAAAATTAACGCTGATTTTCGGCGAAATTAGCCGATTTACGCCTCCTGCTAATGCCAAATGACACTCACCCTCTCGTAAGCTTTTAATCGCTAAATCTACTGCTACTAAAGATGATGAGCATGCCGTATCCAAAGATATACTTGCTCCTGTGAAATCAAAAAAATGTGAAATGCGTCCTGAAGCCAGACTATGAGTATTCCCCGTAGTTAGATAGGCATCAATCATGGCTGTTTGTCGACTCAATAGCTGCTGCCAATAATCTATGGCCGAAACGCCAATAAATACCCCTGTCTGACTACCTCTAATTCCCTCTGGCGCGATCGCCGCATTTTCTAAAGCCTCCCAACTGACTTCCAGCAATAGCCTTTGTTGTGGATCGAGGCTAGCCGCTTCTCTGGGGGCAATCCGAAAAAAACTAGCGTCAAATTCTTTTAAATTAGGCACAAATCCACCATAATTTGCGCCATTTTTGACCAATGTATGAAGTTGAGCCTCGCCATCTTCCGTTTTCTTCCAGCGATCGTCTGGAACTTTGGCGATCGCATCTCGACCCTCTTGTAGCAATTGCCAGAACTCCTCGGGGTTATTGGCACCAGGAAAACGACAACCCAGACCCACTATGGCAATCGGCTCATGTTTAGCCTGTTCCATCGCGTCTAATTTACTCTGCATTTGTCGTAATGCCAGTAAAGCCTTTTTGGTGGGAGATAAATCCATTAGGAGGATAAACAGCGAAAAATAGCAATTATATATTTTCACCCAATCTTAGTCTTTTTGCTATGGTTATTCCCAGCAATTGTGCTTGTATTAAGTTAGATTAACTAAGCTAGAGATATTAAATGTTTTGAAATTCTTGTGGAAGTCTGGAAAGTTCTCGAACCAAGCACCAAACAAAAGCTGATCTGCCTCTTTACCGCAGGACTATTATTCTGGATTGGGATAACTCTCTTGTTACCTGTCTTACCGACCTATATTCAGGATCTTGGGGGTACTACGCAGCAGGTAGGCATCGTTATGAGCTGTTTTGCCATTGGACTATTAGCTTCCCGTACTTGGCTGGGTCAGTTAGCAGATTTACGCAGTCGTAAATTAGTCATTCTAATCGGTACGATCGTGGCTGCGATCGCTCCCATACTATATTTATCGGTACATTCGGTTTGGGGTTTAGGATTTATTCGGGCTTTTCATGGCATTAGTATTGCTGCCTTTACCATTGGCTATAGTGCACTGGTGGTAGATTTAGCACCTATAGAACATCGAGGAAGCTTGATTGGCTATATGAATTTAGCTGTACCAGTAGGAATGTCTATTGGACCAGCGGTAGGAGGATTTCTGCAAGTTAATGGTAGGCAATATATCCCAGGCGGTACTGGTTATGAGGTGTTGTTTGCAATTTCAGCAACCTGTGGAGTACTTGCTGCTGTCTTGTCAAGTCGGCTTCAACAATCTACTCTACCCCAACCTCATGAGATCAGGCTGGTCAAACGAGACTTTTGGCAATTAACCCAAGATCCTGCTTTGATGGTGCCGACGATGATCCTGCTGCTCATTGGTTTGGTTTTTGGTACCTTAGTGGCTTTTCTCCCCTTATTTATCCGAGAAATGCAGTTGGATTTTAATGTCGGTCTTTATTATACGGCAACGGCGATCGCCTCATTTTCCGTACGCTTATTTGTCGGCAAAGCCAGCGATCACTACGGACGGGGATTATTTATTAGTGGAGCTTTAGTTTGCTATATCATTTCGATGATCTTATTAGTTTGGGCAGAAACTCCTTTGTTGCTCATCATCTCAGCAATTTTTGAAGGTTCGGGAGCAGGTATCTTAATTCCTTTGATCCTGGCATTGATTTCTGACCGTTCCCATAGCAATGAAAGAGGCAAGGTATTTGCCCTTTGTATGGGAGGCTTTGATGTCGGAATTGCTTTAGGTGGTCTAACTTTGGGTTCTCTTTCCTTTATTTTAGGGGGCTACCGTGGCATATTCGCCCTGGCGGCAATTTTAGCGCTGGTAGCCTTAATCGTGTTTATGACTCAGGTAGGGAAGAGCTATCGTCATTCTTTCTGCTTTGCCTTGGGTAAAGCCAAGGATGTTTATGCTTTGCATGAGTGAATGAAGTCAGGGAATATGTGTGAGATTGGTTAAAGTGGTGAGTTTGTCTAGATAGAAATGTAAGAGAGTTTGATAGCTGAGTTTAAACTACTGATGTTATATATCAATTAATTGATGGAGTCGGAGCAAGAAGGGTTGATTAATCATGGTTCTCGCCCGATCAAAACTATGATCTCTCATAATTATTTTGCGAAGCTAATTAAAGCAACGCTGTCCAGCTCGGTAATCATACTTGGCTGGGAGCAAGAGCAATTTTGTAAGCCTCAGTCTGATTTTGGGAGTTAGATTTCCTTGGTCTTTGATTATTCAAATAGGCTCTAATTTCAGCTTTCGTTTTACCCAAACCCAACATAATATCTACGGGAGTCATCAAGCTGTTTCGCTTTTGCTTCAGATGATTTCTAATAAACCATAAATCATACCTCCAATCTAAAAGATTAAACGGATTCAAATGCTTTTTCTGGTGATAAACCTGACTAATAATTGATTTTTCTACCATAGATAAAGTATTAGTTTGGGGTGACTGATTGAGGTGAATATATCCCAATCCCAGATCTGGTACGGTCAGAATTTCTGATAGTTGGAGTTGCAAGATTAAATCAGGTATCTGTTGGGGAATCAAGCCGCTTTTTTTACAAAGATAACTATCATTAGTGAGGCTTCTATTCGCTTGTGCTAAATTTGCGCGATCAATAAAATACATCATCTTCAGCAATCTACTTAAGATCATCGGCTTTTGATGCAATTGTAAAATATAGGCGATCGCTTCTATGGTTTTGCTTCTATTAATAGATGGTGACTGATTCATAGTAAATATATAGTTTCGTTTATTTCCGCTCAAAGCATAACCTGATGTTAATAAATTCACCAGATTGACTGCACAAAATTAAAATCAAAATAGTAATTGTTAACACAAATTAATCATTATGCTCTCGGATAATTTCAAGAGCCGAATCTTCTCTTATTAACCCCACTTAAAAATAGCGGCTCCCCAAGTCAAACCAGCTCCAAAACCAGAAGCAGCAATTGTGTCTCCTGGCTTTACTTTGCCTGCTCTGACCGCAGCATCTAATGCCAAGGGAATCGACGCAGCGGAGGTATTACCATATTCAGCAATGTTGCTCAAGATTTTCTCTTGGGGAATTTTAAGCCGTTTGGCTACGGCATCCATAATACGTTGGTTGGCTTGATGGAGTAACAGCCAGTCAATATCCTTAGCGGTTAAGTTAGCCTGAAACATTGCCTTGCTGATGGCTTCAGGAACTTTAGCCACGGCAAAACGGTATACTTCGCGACCGTTCATCGAAATAGGATTGTAGTTACCCTGTTGTGCCTCAATATCTGCCACTAAAGCTTGTGTATCACAACGATAATTCAGATTTAAGGAGTCGTTTTGACTACCGTTACTATACATCCCAAAACTAAGCAGACGGTTATGGTTAGCTTTTTGACATACTGCCGCCCCTGCACCATCCCCGAACAAAATACAGCTAGTGCGATCGCTCCAATCTACCCAGCGCGATAAGACATCTGCGCCAATTATTAAAATATTTTGATAAACTCCCGTACCAATAAACTGCGAAGCTGTAATTAAAGCAAAAATAAAGCCCGAACAAGCCGCTGTCAGATCAAATGCCACAGCGTTGCTGGCACCAATTAACCCTTGAATCTGACAAGCACTGCCAAACATATCGTCAGGAGTCGAAGTAGCCAGAATAATTAGATCGATCTCACTGGGAGAAATCCCCGACATGGCGATCGCATTTAGTGCCGCCGCCGCTCCTAGTTGGCTCAGAGAATCTGTGGGTGAGGCAATATGGCGGTTTTTCATGCCAGTTCTGGTATTGATCCACTCGTCAGAAGTCTCTACCATCTGAGCGAGGTGATTATTTGTCAGCACCGTTGCTGGTGCAGCCGAACCGCATCCTGTAATCGCTATACCTACTCCCATGTTGTTCAATGTTTCACTCCGTTAATTGTTGGGTCGACTACTGCCTCAGCTAGCAGGAGTAGCTTCAGTATGTTTTCCTGCTTCTAGTATCTGCTGATTTTTAACTTTGATTTGTTTCAAGACCTGATTGTCGATCGCTTCTTTTGCCAAGCGAATCGCATTAAACATGGAACCACGACGGGAGCTGCCGTGACTAATAATACAAATTCCCGCGACGCCGAATAACAAGGCTCCCCCATGTTCAGCCCGATCAATACGGCATTTGATGTTCATTAAATTGGGCTTGAGCAAAGCCGTCCCTACTTTACCATGCAATCCTTGGGGTAATTCTTCTTTCATGATCTGGAGCATCACTTCGCCGATAGCTTCAGCAAATTTGAGGACAATATTCCCGACAAAACCGTCGCAAACGATAATATCGAATTCTCCCGATAAAACATCCCTACCTTCGGCATTGCCCACAAAAGGAATTTGGGGATTGTCTGTTAGTAATTTATGAGTAGCCAGGGCTAACTCATTGCCCTTAGAGGACTCTTCCCCAATGTTAAGCAAACCCACTTTAGGCTCATCATTACCTAAAACATATTTGCTGTAAATTGTACCCATCAACGCAAATTGCTCTAGGTATTTAGGCTTGCTGTCAACGTTGGCTCCCACATCTAAAATAATTACTGACTTTTCAGGATTGATTGTGGGTAGTACAGCACCAATTGCTGGACGTTCAATTCCTGGTAAACGACCCAATCTCAGTAGAGCCGCCGCCATTGCTGCTCCCGAATGCCCCGCAGAAACCACGGCGTCAGCTTCTTTTTGTTTAACCAAGTTCATCGCCACATTGATCGAAGCTTTTGGTTTGCGCCTAATCCCCACTAGGGGTTCTTCTTTCATGGTGATCACATCTTCAGCGTGAACCACCTTGATTTTTTCTGAGTCTTGACCGCCGTGCTTTTTGACCAGAGAATTGATCTGCTGCTCATTTCCCACTAGCAAGACATCTATGTCTAACTCTGCTGAAGCCTGGATCGCTCCTGCAACAATTTCCTCTGGGGCAAAATCTCCCCCCATAGCGTCTACTGCAATTCTGGCGCGCGTTAATCCCATGTAGCAAATTTTATATAAGCCTTACAAATTTTAACAGTCTGAGGTTCAAGATTCCTAATTATCAATCAAAAAGACAATAGAAATTTGGGTTACTCAAATACATCTAAAACAGAAAAGTTATAAATGATTTTGATTGTTAAGTAATGCCATTTTAGCTTTCAACTGTAAATTGTTCTCATTTTGATTATTTTTTTATGCTGGATTTTATTGCTGGAAGTATCTTCGCCTCGTGGCTAAATGTTCTAGGACAGCCTCAACCTGAACTTAAGCCTTTGGAGTCAATACTATGGGAAAGGACGACTGTTTTTCAGCTTCCTCAGCTTAATCAAGATCCCTTAGTGGAAGCTAAGATTGCAAGCTATCTTCAGAATTTAACAGCTCAAGGAGCTAACGGTAATCGTCAGGGCATATGGGTGCAATCAGACTGGACAGTTCTTGGAAGCAATCAGGGTGTGGAAGCACTGTCTGGGGCATCTTTAACCAAAATCGCCACCACTCTCGCTGCCTTGAATCAATGGGGAAGTGAGCATCAATTTCTGACGGATATTTACCTGATGGGGGAGATCAATGAGGGAGTAGTAGAGGGAGATCTCTTAGTACAAGGCAGTGGCGATCCTTTACTGGTGTGGGAAGAAGCGATCGCCATTGGCAATGCTCTCAATCAATTAGGTATCCGTGAAATTCAGGGCGATTTACTAGTAACAGATAAGTTCTATATGAATTATCAAGATCGACCTTTAAAAGCAGGAGAACTATTTAAACAAGGGATAGATCGAACCCAATGGCAAGGAGAAGTTAGTCAACAATATCGTCAAATGCCTGTGGGAACAATGTCCCCAGAAGTAACGGTTACGGGAAAAGTTCAGTTGATTAAAGCTGTCCCTCCTCAAGCAAAATTATTGATGCGGCATCGTTCTTTACCTTTGGCAGAGATTTTAAGACAGATGAATCTCTACAGTAATAATAGGATGGCGCAAATACTAACTAATCTAGTAGGCGGAGTAGGGGGACTAACCGCAGCGAGCCAAGAAATAGCTGGTGTTTCGGCAACGGAAATTGAGTTAGTCAACGGTTCAGGATTGGGGGAGTCAAACCGCATCTCTCCCCGTGCAGTCTGTCAAATGCTGAGAGCAATTGATCGCTTACTCCACCCCTCGGCTTTAAATCTGAGCCACTTGTTTCCCACCGCAGGTAGAGATCGAGTAGGTACAGTGCAGGAGCGTAATTTACCCCCAGGAATAGCAATTAAAACAGGAACATTAGATCGAGTTAGTGCTTTAGCAGGGGCTATTCCTACGAGCGATCGCGGAGTAGTTTATTTCAGCATTATTAATTATGGTTCTGAGATTAAAAATTTTCGACAACAGCAAGATGTCTTATTAAATAAGTTAGTCCAGCCTTGGCAATTAGAACTTAGAGATTCCTCGCTAGTTTCTGATGGCAATTGGTATCTAGGCGACCCGCAACGGAATGAGCTTATCAAGATAAATTAATGAACCCTGTACTTTTTATCTCAGGCAATTTCTGATTATAGTCTTTGTGTTGCTCCTGGGACTAAAACGAGCTAATAGCTATCACGATCAGGACGCTAGTTAAGGTTATAAATATTTAAATGTTTTTTAGGGATTTAGCGCAATTTATTGGTGGCAATAGATTTTGTCGTTCAAGTCAGACTGCTAATAATTTACTACGCTAAAATCCCTACTAAATCTGAGATCTAAACTTTTCTTTATCAACCATTAATATTTGCTTGTTCTAAAATACATCAATACTTTACGTTTATTTTATTTTAAATAAATCATTTTTATCTTAACTTGATGTAACTGTATTTTTTTTGATACATACTTGATTTGTTGCAAACAACTTTTATCAAGTAAAAATATCTAATTTCGGACAATAACTATGACTGAAAATATATTGATTAAAAATATTATTACTGACGGTGAATTCCCGATCTTTTTATCAGGAATCAATCATCTAGAAGGAGGCAATGTTAACTATCGACACCTCAATCTAGTTAATAATCATGAAGTTAAATCCTACTTAGATTGTTTACCTGCTCACATAGATGAGGAGCAAAGTATGATTCTTGGTCATACTGATGTACTCGCCACTGCGGAGAATGATGACTTCGTTACAGGTCTTGGGTTATCTTCGGCTGTAAGTGATGCTCATGCTTTTGCAGCAGAGGGAATAAATACTAGTAGTGAATCTACTGCTGATGCCGATGCTGATGCGAGCGCGGTTGGTATTGATATTGCTGGTAAAATTACGACCAAAGAAGGTAACGATACAATTATTGGCATTGGTTTAGCAGAGGCTAAAGCTGATGCTGATGCTGAGTCAGCGGCAAAACTAAGTAGTAACTCGGTCGCAACAGCTAACGCGATCGCTAATGCGATTGGTATTCGTAATGCAGGCAAGATCTATGCGGGAGAGGGTAATGACACAATTATCGGGATTGCTAATGTCTCTGCCAGCAGCACCGCAACTGCTTCTTCTCAAGCAGAATCAGATTCAGGGAATAATTTGGCAGTAACGGCAAATAGTGAGTCCGTGGCTTTTGTCGAAACCTCAGCTATTGGAATTGAGAATGAAGGCTGGATCTATATAGGAAAGGGTCATGACATCATTGTTGGTGTTGCCAATAACTGGACTACGAGTGTGGCAGAAGCTGAGGCATTTGCTAAGAATACTGTTGTTATGGATCGTGAGCATCCTGTAACTATCGACCAAGTTGAAACAGCTATTGCTACCAGCACTGCCGCCAGCACTGCTATTAATCAAACCCTTACTCTCGGAATTGTTAATTCTGGTTTAATCAATACTGGCAATGGTCATGACGTAATTTTAGGTTTAGCAAATAATAGTAGTTCCAGTGAATCTCTAGCTGATGCTGATGCCGAATCAACGGCTCAAGATTTTGCTGCTGCTATCGCTGATGCCTCATCTCTAGCGGGGACAGAGAGTATTGCGGTTGGTATCGCTAATTTTGGTAGAATCGTCACAGGTAAAGGAGACGACACAATTATCGGTATTGCCGTCAGTAATGTTAATGCCGTTGCCGATGCTGACGCTGATGCTTTCGCTGATGCTAACGAGCCTGATGCTCAAACCAATACTGATACTATTGCTGATACTGCTAATGGTTTTGCGATCGGGATCGACAATACTTCAGGAATAATCAAAACAGATATTGGAGACGATCAAGTTATTGGCTACGGTGAGATCGGAATTCAAGGAGGTAAAATCTTCACTGGAAAGCATAATGATCGCGTTATTGCCTATGGTAGCAAGGTTGGCTTTCAAGCAGGAAACGTCAGATTAGGAAATGGGCATGACTATTTTCAAGCAGCCGTAGTTGATTTTGATCCCTTTACAGGACATATTGAATTTGCCGAGGATCAATCAGGGTCGATTCAAGATGCTTTTGTATCTGGTGGTCGTGGCAATGATAATTTTGAGCTGGGAGGATTTTCTACGGGTGTTACCATTGATGGTGGTCAAGATCACGATGTATTTAAACTCTGGGGCAGCATAGATGAATATGAGATTACCCTGGGTTCCTCTGAACATCAGGAACTTGCCATCAAAAATGAGGATGCAATTTTAACAGTTAAAAATGTTGAAGCATTCTATTTTGGCAATAGCGATCATGCATATAGCTATACTGACTTTGCTTAGGTAAAGGAGAACATAACAAATTTATTGTGTAAGGGAAAGTTCAGCGACTTAAGCCTTTTCTTTCTCAAGCAATAGAATCAATTTGAGAAATACTTAAAATTAAAGATAGTTAATAAAGGAAAACTTCGGTTCTCTATATTTATTAACTATCTTTTTGCTGTAAAACTAGTTAGAGAACTGTGCAAAGTCATATAGTGCAACTAAAACGAGATGATACAAATAGATTACATTGAAACTTTGAGATTAATAGGGGAAAGAGTAAAAGAATCTCATTTACCACTATGGAAAATTATGGGTTCTGATCCTCAAGTCATGGCGACTATGGGTGGTATTTGGACACAGAAAAAAACTCTTCAGAAGATGCAGTCTAATTTCCAGCATTGGTCACAATATGGACATGGTCAATGGACATTTTTTGATAAAGCTACCAAAAAATTTGTCGGACGTGGAGGTATTAGAAAAGTAATTGTCAATGAGAAATTGGAAGTTGAATTAGGCTATGCCTTAATGCCAGAGTATTGGGGACATGGTTTAGCAGTGGAGATTGGAAAAAAAGCCTTGTCTATTGCTTTTGATCAATTCCAATATCTTAGTGTAGTTTGCTTTACACTTACTAACAATAAACAATCTCAAAGAGTAATGGAAAAAATAGGCTTTTGCTTTGAAAGTAATATTGTAAGAGCTAATCAACCTCATGTTTTGTATCGATATTTAAAATCTAATTATAGCTATAGCTAAAACGTAGTATCTTTATGAAAGGACTCTATGACCCATCTTAAATAAAGAACAATTATGTGAGCGGTGACGAATATGGCTTTTTTGTGACCAAACAGATAGCAAAAGATCGCTAATATGAATTTTTTTAGTTGAAGATGAAATAGTTTGACTCATCTGCACCTTGGTAGTCTATGAAGCTACTAACCATGCCCATAGCACTACTATCGATGTCGATCAAGAATTAAAATCTAGTAGTAGGAATCATGCTATCTGTTGGATTAAAGTAGTTGATTCATTGTTTTATAAGCCTAAATCCACAGCAACCCGATGCCCACAGCTCATCCCTGAGAATGCCACAGCGTTTAAACCTTGACCAGGAAATGTGCTGTCGCCAACACAATACAACCCTGGGATACTAGTACGATTAAAAGGCATACCGAGTAATCCTGCTAATTTACGACTGGGAATAGGTCCATAGGTACCATCTTCTCTACCCAAAAAACGTCGATGGGTACGAGGGGTGCCTACTTCTTGATAGTCTAAACCAGAGGATAGTCCAGGAAAAATTGCTTCCAAGCGATTGATTAATTTGGCAGCAGCAGCTTCTTTTTTTTCTTGATATTCTTGAGGGGACAATCCCTGCCAGTCATCGATCCAACTCGGGGTAAAGGTATGAATAATATGGTGTCCTGGAGGTGCCAAGCTGGAATCTAGCAGAGTGGGGATGGAAACAAAAATGGTACCTTCGCTGTCTTCCATTTTGTCCCAGCTTTCTAGCAGGATATGATGACAGTCAGTTCCTTCAGGTAAGACTTTGGCATCAACACCTAAATGCAGACTAAGGAAACTAGGGGATTTTTGATATCTTTGCTGCCATTTTTGTTCTTTCTTAGGTGTTTGTTCTGGAGGAAGTAGCTTACTGAAAGTATCCCAGCGAGTAGCGTTGGAGACGATTCTTTTTGCCCGATATTCGGTATTATCTGCGAGTTTAACCCCAACTGCTTTATCATTCTCGATTATAATCTTGGTAACTCTGGCTTTATATCTAATTTCTCCCCCTGCTTTAACTAAACCCTCTGCCAGCTTTTCTGCAATTTTGCCCACTCCACCTTTAGGGTAATTAATGCCGCCATAATGGCGATCGCTAAAGACCATCCCCGCATTAATCATTGGTGTTTTATCAGCGGGTACAACTGACCAGAGATAACATTCCATATCAATAAACTGAAGCAGCTTGGGATCTTTGATATACTTACGGGCAATATCGCCGACGTTTAAGGGTAGATATTTTGCTAAGCCCAGACAAGACAAAGGTTTTTGGAAGAATACTCTGGTCAAATATCTCGGCTCTTCTAACGAAAGTAGCTCCATTGAATTGAGATAATTAAATACCTCCCAACATTTG
>JBCDEP010000072.1:0-28952 GCA_039179675.1 Cyanobacteria bacterium P01_G01_bin.67 | reverse complement strand
CAGTTCGGAATAGAAAGTCTTGAAATTTTTGTATCCTGACAAGTGAAATGCTATTTCTATCGTCATAATCTCACTCAAGCTTAATCGACGACTACGACAGCGACATTTTCCCTGTGCTACCAATTGTTGTTTCCAACCAGGCTCAAATCGAGCGCAAAAATCATCAATAGAACAAAACAATTCTTCTAAACTAAACATAGGGCAGGTTTTCTGAATTTGTCGTTATTTTCAGCTTACTACCTGTCCCTTTTCTTATCCCGAACTCACGTTAATTACGATGAACAATACCAACAGATAAGTTAATCCTGTTCCCTATTCCCTATTCCCAAATTGATTAATGCGTAACATCAGTTAAAAGTTATTTCCCGAGGAGCGATCGCATTATCAAGGAGAGATAGCTGTTACTACCGCCATATCTGGTGCTTCGTACTGCCGAGCGGCATGTACCAAAGGTAATAACGCCCCTGCTTGTTCGGTACCATTAACTCCCAAGTCACTATGACAGAGAAAAATTTGAGCCGTTGCTCTGGCTAACACATCTCGTAAAATTCTTGCCAAACGTTCTTTGTCCATTGCCAATTCCTGTTCAGGCATCCAAGTCTTTCCTGTCCACTGCTTGAGAAATAGAGGTGCTGCAAATAAGGTAGCTGAACCTCCCTGCGACCAGAGGGGAGAACTTGCGTCAAGCCAAAATTGCCAGGGATGGGACGAACGTAAAGAGCGATATTGAAAGATGGTTGAGAGGGTAACGGCTCCTGTCTGAGGCGTGAACTGTCTTAGAGGTCGAGGATTAGCCGTAATGGTACCTCGTCGTAGTAGCTGAATAAACTGAGCCACAGTCTGAGATTGGGTTTGAAAAATTGGTTCATATTGCCGCAGTCGACGATCTACTTCCCAGAAATGTTGGGCTGTTTCCATTAACTCTCTGAGGAGGGCTAATTTATCGCTACTCAAAAACGAACCCTGATTGAAAAAATGTTCAATGGCTTCAGACAACAGAATGGTTGGTGTCAGGAAACTTTGCTGTTGCTGTTTAACTTTACTAGCTTCAATCCAATTAACAATTTTTTGATAAGCTTCAGTTGCTTGATGCCCCAGACGATCCCAACGGGGAAAAGTCTCTACATGCGCCAAATAGGGAGATTCAGCAGTAATGCAATAGCAATAGTCAGCAATTAGTCCTGCTCTAACGGGATCAATGTGAGCAGTTGATGGTGATTTTGAGTTGGAGGTGTAACTAAATACCGTTAGCATTTCGGCGATCGCTTCACGATCTACTAACCGACCTAAATCACTGTAGACTAAGCCGAGTAGGGTCAAGAGACTTCTGATCAGAGGTGAGCTAATTAGGGGACGCTGTTCGTTTAAGGGGGTAACTGGAATTCCCTTCGCCGAGAGAATTTCCATCAGGCTATAGCGAGCAATTTCATCTAAACCAGGGGCAATAATCGCAATTTCACCAGGTCCGATCCCCTGTTCTTCTACAGCTTGAATAATGATTTCGGCGCTCTGTCGCAGTAATTCCGCACGAGAAATCGTTTGCAGAGATTGAATTGCATCTGGTGCGTCAACTAAGTAAGCTGATTCATTGACCAGATCTACCGCCGTGTCGGCAAATTTGAGGGCGAGACTGGTGGTAACTGGAGTTAACTGTTCGAGTTGGCAACGGGTAGCTAATCCCTGGAGATAATCAGGATCGGCATTTAAACCCAGCCTAATCTTACCATCAGGATTAAAGGTAAATACTGCCACCGCAACCCGATCTAACATCATCTCCAACAGATCGCGAGCGATCGCAGGATAGTCATCAACATCATCGGCAAAAATTGCCTGATAACGGTTTTGCAGGTGGCGCTGATATTGGGGATTGGGTAACAAGAAACGCCAGTAAAGCTCATAGATCAAGCCATAGGTTAATAAACCCCGCTCTAAACACCAGCTTCGCCACAAGACTAGCAATTCTCCCATACGCTGCCAAAGGTGACGATGATTTTCTGGGTTACTATCCGAGCTTGCTAAACCCTGCTGGAGAATTACAGATATATCTTCTGTTGGTACGCCACTCGAACCTGCGAGCTGCATTAAGTCTAGGGTTTGACGCACCAAACGATATTCAGGCTCTAAATCACACAAGTCCTGCCAATCTGATTCCTGACGCCAGAGCTGAGTCGCTAACTCTTGTTCGGTTTCGGGGCGTAATCTGAGGGGAAATTGCGCCTTAAGATTCAATTCCTCAAAAATCAAGGGAAAAAACAACATCACCTCATCTGTGATAAAACCCACAGGAGTTTTACACACCACAGGATAAGTACCCTCTACGGCTAATACTAAGCGATCGCTTAACTGGCGACGATTCTGATTATTTGCCGCAAAAACTAAGATCGCTGAAGTTAAATTTTGGGGACTAGATTCAAGATGAGGACGCTCGTGTTGCTGACGCACCCAATTACAAAATTCGGTGACCAAACGCGTTGTTTTACCCGTGCGCGAGGTTCCAGTAATCCACAGTGAAGTATGAATGAGTGAGTGGGAAAAATTATTCATATCAGCAATCACAAACTATTAACTATCAAAAAACCAGAATAAAACAAGCATAATCTAGATGTTGGACTAATTTTTCAAGATGAGTCTGATACTTCAGTATCATGAAGAGAATATAATTTATGCTTCCAATCTCTAGCAAGGCTCTTAATCTGATTATTAGTGGCGCGGTTTAACAGAAATGAAACTTCAAGATATTTTTAATGCGGGTAGACGTTGGTTAGCTGCAACTCCCGAAAGAGCCCTCGATGCGGCATACCGCGCAGCAATTAGAATTAAGGCGATCGAAGACGATCATTTTGAAGGCAACATTGTCTCTGCCAGCTCAGTAGAATATTCTGCAAGTGTAATTAAGGTATTTCGGAGTGATGTCAATAATTATCTTAAAAGTATCGATGCCAGGTTAGCAGAATTTAAGATTAGTCGGGGGTTATTAATTTTTTCCAATCCACAGCCTAATGATTCCAGTCAAAGTCTAGTAATTTATCCCAATGGTTTTGATGGCAATCGTGAATTAACGGTGGTGGAAAAATTAGCCTTCATTGATGCTGTTACTGATAAATATAAAAATCAGACCCAGCAAGATATTGAAATTATTCCTACTCGCCGTTTAGAGAAAGAGCAAAAAAATAATCGCTTAATTATTAATAAAAATAATCGTTCTCTGTCTTTAAACCAATCAATTCAGGAAAAAAATGCTAAGGAACCTAGTACGGAAACCATTACCGACAAGACTAGCGTTTTACCTCGTTCCTTTATGCGAACTCTCAGTCGTATCAAGCAAGAAATTGATCCTCAATCTGAAGATACCGAAGAAGAAGTAGTCAAGAAATTTCGTAAAAGTCGTAATAAAACTGCTATTTCGATTCGATTTTTACTAATTTTGATTATCATTCCCCTATTGACGCATCAGGTAACTAAAAGCATAATCATTACTCCCTTAGTCCAAAGGTATTTTGAGCAACATCCTCAAAAGGTATTATTTATCAACCAAGATTTAGAAGAAGAGGCTTTTAGAGAATTGCGCCGTCATGAAGAAAACCTCCACTTTAAAAGCATGATTGGTTTAATTGATCGCCTTTCCCCAGAAGAAGAAGAAGCGGCGTTAAAATTAAAAGCAGAAGAATTATCTGAAGAGTTTCGCGGGCGTGGTATCAATGCGATAGGTAATGTTTTTGCTGATTTCTGCTCCTTAATTGCCTTTGGTGGCATTATTTTCTTTTGCAAACGGGAGATTCAAATTATCAAATCATTCTTAGATGAAATTGCTTATGGCTTGAGTGATAGTGCTAAAGCTTTTTTGATTATTCTCCTCACAGATATGTTTGTTGGTTATCACTCTCCTCATGGTTGGGAAATTATTTTAGAAGGCATTGCCCGTCATTTAGGATTACCTGAAAATCGTGACTTTAATTTCTTATTTATTGCTACCTTTCCTGTAATTTTGGATACAGTCTTAAAGTATTGGATTTTCCGCTATTTAAATCGAATTTCTCCTTCTTCTGTAGCAACCTATAAGAATATGAATGAGTAATTTTGATCAAGCACTTTTCGCGTTATCAAGGTAAGCCTTAATCAACTTGGGTAATAAACAATAGACAATAGAAATTAAATAATTTTTAACTAGGTTAATCTCTGTAATTTTTACTTTGTACTCTTGACATCTGAGAACTACCCTTAGCTATTTGGTGGAACTCAATTTTCTCTCAATTCTTCTGGTATTGAGTCTGACTTAAATTATTTACAGGTTAGTCATCCGAAACAATTGGATACAATTTTATCCGAGCTTTATTTAGAGAATTATAAAAAAGTCATCAGAAAAACTTTAGCCAAAAGTAATTTTTGCTTACAAGATCTTAATTTTCTGTTTACTAATCAAGTAAAAAAAAGCTTGTCTCATAAAATTCTACAGGCTTTTGAACTAAAAGAAGAACAAACTTATAGTTCATTGCCCGAATACGGTCTTTTAGGAGCTGTAGATACTTTATTTGGTTTAGCTAAAACATTAGAAAATGAGCAAATCAATGACAATGATATTGTGGTTTTAGCCAGTAGTGCTGCTGGTTTTTCTTGGGCGGCATTAACTGTCAAATATTTAGCCGTCGGGTGGCATCCATAATTGTCAAGCAGTCTTTGGAGCAGCAATGCCCAGCAAAATCCGAATTCCATGAATATACCTCAGACCCAATCCTTCAAAAACTATGCCATTATAGGCACTGGAGCTATCGGCGGTTACTACGGTGCGCGCTTGCAAGAATCAGGGCACTCAGTTCATTTTCTCCTCCACAGCGACTACGAACACCTTCGACAACATGGTTTACTAGTCGAATCAATCAAAGGTGATTTGGCTCTACCTAAAATCAATGCCTATCATGATCCTAGGCAAATGCCAGCCGCATACGTGGTTATCATTGCTCTAAAAACCACTCAAAATCACCTTCTTGACGAGCTTTTGCCGACTTTGATCAAAGACAACACCGTTGTCTTAACCCTGCAAAACGGTCTTGAGGTTGAACATTCGATTCCCCCCTTTATTAATCCAGCGCAAATCATCGGTGGGCTTTGCTTCATCTGCTCTAACAAAGATGGGGCAGGTCACATTCGTCATCTAGATTACGGTCAAATTACCTTGGGTGCTTATGGAGCAGACAAACAGCCACGGGGCATCACCAAAATCATGCAAGCTCTTGCTCAAGATTTTGCGCAGTCAAAAATTCCTGTTCAGTTAACGGATGATTTGTATATGGCTCGCTGGCGTAAGTTGGTGTGGAACGTTCCGTTTAATGGCTTGTCCGTTGTCCTCGATACCGCTACCGACAAGCTCTTACAGAATAAAGCAACACGAGCATTAGTTAAAACCTTGATGAAAGAGGTCGCCGTTACAGCCAATGCTTGGGGTGACAAGCTATCTTTAGGTCAAGGTAGAGGCATCCCAGCAGTTTTCATTGAGCAGATGATAGAAGTTACGGAGCAGATTAAGCCCTATCGCACCAGCATGAAAATCGACTATGATCAAGGGCGACCATTGGAGATTGAAGCAATTTTGGGGAATTCGGTACGGGCAGCTCAGGAAGTCAATGTCACAACGCCTTATATGACGATGCTTTATCAGCAATTGAATTTTCTGGAGCAGCAAAGACTTACTCAGTATAAATACTCATGAAACTGCTGAGTAGCTTCGCCTAAATAGAATAAGATTTGTGGTTAATTCTAAAAGATTATTAAATCCCTTTAGAGTATTGGCAAAAGCCAACATGAAGAACATTATCTATTTTGTGTTTAATAAAGTAAAACTACTTAGCAGTCATAATCTGGATTACTTCTCAGTCAAACTTTTTAGCTACTTTAGGGAGTAAATAAGCTTCAAACTCTCACTCTTAGACAATCTAGTTCTAGCTAATGCGAGTTTCACTTTTTATATAAGGTATGTATATTAACTTAGCTGGCTAAAAATGTATTGAGATCTTCAACCAACTGAGTTAATTCAGCCTCGCTGGTTAAGCGTATTCTCTCATCCCGCAGCGTGATCAAAATTTTGGCGGCAAAAGGACTCGGATAAATATTAGGATTACAAAAGATTTCCAGGAAGACATCTCCTGTATGACGATATTCCATTGACTCCTGCTTAACTGGACGATTTCTGCCGCCAGGAGTAGCACTTGCAACAGCTTTGAGGCTCTGCATTAACGTGGATATTTCCGCCTTGAGCTGTTGTGCGGCATCAGCCGAAAAGTTAAAACTAACCGCCCCTTGAATTAAATTGAGAGTTAACTGAGCCATAGTAGAAAATTAATTTAATTTAATAACCAAAATTTAATGCAAATATCTATTGATAAATCCTAATTTTAAATTTATCAGACAGAAGAGATTCAGTAATTTATTTGTCAGAATTTATCTCAATAAGTTACCTTTTTTTTTATAACTCAACATAGCTATAAGCACTGACGGCTAGAGACTGGGACTGTATTTCAGACTATGATGATGGGGCAAGTGGAGAAGTTTCAGTTCTTGGATGGTGCAGGATAATCGATCACAGGTTCGTCGTGTTCTTTGGTTAACTTTATTGTTAAACCTCTTTGTCATGGCACTCAAATTTACTTTAGGCATGGCTACTGGTTCTCTCAGCCTCCAAGCAGACGCCCTTCATAGCGTTACTGATAGTGTTAATAACATTTTAGGCTTAGTCACTAATCGTTTTTCGTCTCCCAAACCAGATCGAGAACATCCTTATGGACACCAAAAGTTTGAAGCAGTAGGAGCCTTGGGAATTGCGGCATTTTTGGGGATTGCCTGCTTTGAAATTTTGCAAGGTGCGGTCAAAAAAATTTTTCTGGACTCAGGAAACACTGAGATTGTAATATCTTCAGCTGAATTATGGCTTTTGTTGTTGGTGTTAGGCATTAATATCTTTGTCGCTGTTTACGAACGCCACGTGGGCAAAAAAGTTGGTAGTCCGATCTTAATTGCTGATGCTAAACATACTATGAGTGATATTTGGGTAACGATCATTGTCATTGCTGGTCTAATCGGCGTTTGGCAAGCCGATGCCCTCAATCTTCCTCAGCTACTGTGGTTAGATGTAATTCTGGCTTTTCCTGTCGCATTGTTGGTGTTTTACAGTGGCTGGGAAGTAATAAATGATAATTTACCCTGGCTAGTGGATGAAATGGCGATCGCTCCAGAAGCTATTTATGATGTTGTGACTCAGGTTCCAGGGGTAGTTAATTGCCATGATATTGCCTCGAGGGGAATACTCGGGAGACAGGTCTTTATTGAAATGCATCTCATTGTTGATACTGATGATTTGGTAATAGCACATCAAATTACAGAACAAATTGAAGCCAGTTTGGAACAGCATTTTGGGACAGTTCGGGTCTTGATTCATGTTGAACCTCCAGAATATGAAGAGGATAACATTAGCTTTGGCAGCACAGAAGCTATTTAAGAGCATTACTCTAACCAATTTTGATTCATTTTTTGCTATCAAGTCATATTTAGGATTGAACGTAAGTATTTGGAATTAGCTTAAGCAAAATTAAGATACTTTTAATAACATTTGCTTGCTGGGGTGAAAATATTTTAAGCTGATCCCAGATTTGAAAGACTTAGAAATTATATTATTAAATCAATTTTTGTAATAGAAAGCTATGATTTATCATTTATTGTCAAAATATCAGTGTTTTCTCTGAATTTTATATTAGCTACTTATCCTTTTTAGAGGTTATAACTATTAGTTTATTTTTCTAAAAAGGTGTGAGTTTGATGAAGCAAAAATTATGGTTAAATTGGAGTTTGAGCTCAGTATTATTATCAGGAATACTTGCTCAAGGTTCTAATGTTGCAGCTCAAGTAGTCATCGACCAGAGGGAGATCGACGAGCAACCATTTACGAGTAGTTTGAAGCAAATAACAAATGTCAATCAACTGCGAGATATTTCTCCTACAGATTGGGCTTATGACGCCCTACGTTCCTTGGTAGATCGTTATGGATGCATTTCAGGTTTTCCCAACCAGACTTATCGGGGCAATCAACCTCTAAGCCGTTATGAATTTGCTGCGGGATTAAATTCTTGCCTTAATCAAATCGAACGTCTGATTGCTAATCAGGAAGTAGAAGATTCAGACTTAAATACTCTCAAGCGGTTGAACGAGGAATTTGCAGCTGAATTAGCTACGATTAGAGAAAGAGTTGATAGTCTTGAAACGAGAGCCGCATCCCTAGAGGATAATCAGTTTTCTACGACTACGAAACTGAGAGGACAGGTGATTTTTAGCCTAACTAGTGCTTTTGGCGATGATAAAGCCGTGCCCTTTGGTGTGACAGCAGGTTCAGCAGGAGAAGTTGATGATGAGCCAGTATTCGACAATCGGGTTAGACTTAACTTCGACTCCAGTTTTACAGGAAAGGATTTACTAAAAGTACGGTTAGATGCCCTCAACGTGGAGCGATTTGGCGCTGGCGTTACAGGGACAAATATGACTCGCTTGGCATTTGATCGACCTCTAAAAAGTGATTTTCGGATCGGTAAATTGTTTTATCGCTTTCGAGCCACAGAAAAGCTAAGGTTTGTCATTGACGCCACTAGGGGACGTTATAATGCCAATGTTTCCGATAACTTCAATCGTCTCTTTGCTAGTCCCTTTAAAGGATCTGTGTCAAATTTTGGGCGTTTTAATCCCATCTATATTCAGGGAGTTGGCGGGACAGGGGTCACTGCTGTCTATCAACTAAATGATGCGATCGCTTTTAATGCAGGATATCTAGCGAGAAATGCCGATAATCCCACCGAGGAAAACGGTTTATTTGATGGTTCTTTTGCTGCTTTGGCACAGTTAGATATTGCTCCTATAGAAGCTCTTAAGTTTGGCTTAACCTACGTTCGGGCTTATTATCCCGCAGGGAAGGCATTCGTCACAGGGGGAACAGGTAGTGCGCTGGCTAATGCTCCTTTTGGCAGCATTGATACTAGTGCCGATCATTTTGGCGTTCAAACCAGTTTAGATTTTGAACCGATTATTATCTCTGGTTGGGCAGGATATACGATCGCGACAGCGAGAAACGATGGTCTTGGTGTTGAAGCTAATGACGATTCTGAAATTTTGAACTGGGCAGTAACTTTGGCTTTTCCTGACTTAGGAGGAGGCGGAAACGTGGCGGGTATTACTGTTGGACAACAGCCACGAGTAATTGATAGTGATACTGGCGCGGAAGAAGATGATGCTAACTGGCACCTCCAAGCTCAGTATCGATATCGACTCAACAAAAATATCTCTGTTAACCCAGGACTGATCGCTATTCTCAATCCAGAAAATAATGACGATAATGATACGGTCTATGTGGGGACAATCAGAACGCTCTTTGAGTTTTAGCGGAGAATTTTAACTAAATCCTGTGGGGCATTAGCGAGCAATGCCCCGCTATTTCAATTAATTACCTGCAAAATACTCAAGGTAAATAGAGTCCAGCCTGCCAGAGAGCCAATCGCAAACATAAGCGATCGCCCCAAGGGAATATTGAAAATATAAAATATCGAATAGAATAGGCGAGCTATCAAAAAGGAGATCGGAGCAATTTTTGCCCAATCTGATTCGACTCCCGTCACGTAAGCCATCAAAGCTGCTAGTCCATAGATAGTTAAAGCTTCAAAACTATTTTGGTGCGCCCAGGTAGCTCGTTTAGCATATGCAGGAAGTTTGTCAAATATAGCGCGAGGTGCTGATTGATCGTAACCAGCCTGTAATCGTCCCCAACCCACTACCAAAAAAGGTGCATAAGTCAAAATAACCGCGCCAACAATGGAACCAAGTAAGATTAAATTGAGAGGTAGATTCATATATTTAAGTTTGAAGAAAATCTGAAGCTAGACAAATCAGTATCTTAAAGCAAAAAGTTCAAACTACTGAACTTTAAATTAAACAGCAGAAGTTGTGCAAAGTAATCAATTAATTAAATTATTAGCAGTTTCAATCCAGCTGAAGAAAAGAGCGATTTCTCTGTGACCCTGTCCCACAAATCGATGAGTGCATAACATAAGGTCAACGGTTTAATTAACATCAGGCTGATTTTTTTGATTTCAAGGTGGAAAGGTTAAATAAGAGAAGCTAGATCTAGGTAATGATAACTTAAAAAATTTGGTCAGTTCTCGCGTCTCGATACGTTATAATTCAATACTGTTTGCTTAAAGACAGTATCCAGCGCCCATTCGATATTGCCAGAAAATTCAAGAGAGATTCTGGCGCTGAATATCACTGAATCTAAGTCTTATATCCTGATTAATCCCCATCGTAAGTAGTAATGGCAGCAGATAATTCCCCCAACAAGCCCCAGTCTGGTTCTAATCTTGAAGAAATTCGCGCCACTAGAATCGAAAAGATCTCACAAATTAAGGATTTGGGCTTAAATCCCTATGCTTATAAATGGGAATCAAGCCATCATGCCGCTGAGCTACAGGAAAAATATCTTGATTTAGCTGCGGGAGAGGAAGTGCAGGATCAGGTGGCGATCGCGGGAAGAATCGTGGCACGCCGCGTCTTTGGCAAACTGGCATTTTTTGAACTACAGGACGAAACAGGCAAGATTCAGCTTTACCTCGAAAAGAAACGCATTAATCAGACCATGTCCGATGACTTGGTGGGTGCATTTAATCACCTCAAAAAGCTATCTGATACAGGAGATATTTTGGGGGTCAAAGGTACCATCAAACGTACAGAAAAAGGTGAGCTTTCGGTTTACGTGAGCGAGTTTCAAATTCTGACTAAATCCTTGTTACCCCTGCCTGATAAATGGCATGGTTTAACCGACACCGAGAAGCGCTATCGTCAGCGTTATGTTGACCTGATTGTTAATCCTCAAGTCCGACAAACCTTTCGGTTGCGGGCTAAAATTACCGCCGCTATTCGCCGTTATCTAGAAACCAGAGATTTTTTAGAAATTGAAACTCCCGTATTGCAGGGGGAAGCGGGTGGTGCCGAAGCCCGTCCCTTTATTACCTATCACAATACTTTGGAGATGGATTTATATCTCCGTATTGCTACGGAATTGCATCTCAAGAGACTAATTGTGGGTGGCTTTGAGCGGGTATTTGAATTGGGTCGCATCTTCCGCAATGAAGGGGTATCCACTCGCCATAATCCTGAGTTTACCTCGATTGAAGTCTACCAAGCCTATGCTGACTATCACGACATGATGGCACTGACGGAAAACCTGATTAGCGACGTGGCACAATCAGTTTTGGGAACCACGAAAGTGACCTATCAGAACACTGAAATAGATTTAACTCCTCCCTGGCGACGAGTGACGATGCACGAGATTGTGCAGGATGCTACAGGGGTAGATTTTGCGCAGTATGATAATTTTGAGACAGCGAAAACCGCAGCTAAAGACGCGGGAATTGAAGTCCCCGCTGACTGCCAGACCATTGGTAAGCTACTTAACGAAGCTTTTGAACAGAAAGTGGAAACAACTTTGATGCAGCCCACTTTTGTGATGGACTATCCTTTAGAAATATCTCCCTTAGCCAAACCTCATCGAGCAAAACCTGGATTGGTGGAAAGATTTGAATTATTCATGGTGGGTCGAGAAACCGCAAATAGTTTCTCGGAATTAACCGATCCATTGGATCAGCGATCGCGATTGGAAGCGCAAGCTGCGAAAAAGGCAGCAGGAGATTTGGAAGCCAATGATATTGATGAAGATTTTTTAGCGGCATTGGAATATGGCATGCCGCCAACGGGAGGTTTAGGAATTGGGATTGATCGCCTGGTGATGTTGTTAACCGATTCTCCCAGCATTCGCGATGTAATTGCTTTTCCACTGCTGAAAAATCAAAGTACGGCAATCAAATCTTTTGATTATGATCCAGCAGGGCAAATTCTGCGGGTAGTCTTTGGTAACGGCAGTGTTTACAAGTATTCGGATGTCCCTCAAACTATCTATCAAGAGTTAAAGGAAACTAGTTCCGTCGGGCAGTATTTTAATTCTCATATCAGGGAGCAGTTTGGTTTTGACCGTGAAGTTTAGCAGCTGTAGAGCTAATCCTTGCTGATTAAATATCTAAGGCACAACGTGAAAGTAGAATGATGCTGGCTGTAGCTATTAGCCTAGCTCAATCATGGTTTGAACCAAGATCAAAAATTCACAAAGGTATTTAGGTAAAAATCAATTAAGGCATCCCCCCAAAACAGGCTCAAGACACCACCCAAAGCCAAAAAAGGACCAAAAGGCATCGGTTGCTTCTTACTCATAATGCCTAGAGCGATCGCGCCACCGCCAATAATTGAGCCAATTCCACAGGCGATAAAGCCTGATACCAGAACATTTTTCCAACCAATCCAGGCTCCAATAGTTGCCATTAGCTTCCCATCGGCATCTCCCATTGCTTGCTGCCCTAGCATCATTAAACCAACAACAGCAATGATTTCTAATAACCAGATGCCGACAACAGCCCCACTGATGCCAAACATGAGCTGATTAGCTACCCCTGCTCCTTGAGACAATCGCCAGCCAATAATACTCTGGAATACCAATCCTAAAATTAATCCCGACTTAGTTAAGGAAGACGGCAATGTCATGGTATCCAAATCAATTAATGATAAAGATAATAGCCAGGACAATAGGGCGCAATAACCAACAGTTTCCAAGCTATAGCCAAAACGCCAAAATACCAGCATAAATAATAATCCTGTACTTGCTTCAATAATCGGATAGCGACTCGAAATTTTGGCTTTACACCAGCGACAACAACCTCTTAGCCACAGCCAACCAAATATCGGAACGTTTTCGGTAACACCCAATCTATGCAGACAGTGAGGACATCTTGAAGGGGGATAAACCAAAGATATCCCCGCAGGAATACGATATATGACCACGTTCAGGAAACTACCAATACAGGCACCAAAAATGAAGGCGGTAGCAAACCCCATCGCCATGACTAGGGTATCCATAATTTAATTTGCAGTTTAAATAAGTAATTAGAAATAATTAGAAATATCGGAAAATAAGGGATATGTTTCAGCAATATAAACTTTAATAAGCTTCCGCCTCTATTTGTTTTAGCGGAATAAAACACTCTCTTGGTAATAGTATTGGCTTGGGATTAAATGCTAATTGTCCTCGGTGACTATCTCGATTAATGACTACTCCCATCGGCTGATTACCTATAACATTGAGATGACAGTAGTTACGATAAATATTTCTTGCTGCCTTAATTAAAGTAGGGTCAAAAAATATCATGTTAGATGCTTGAGTTTTGATTGAATTTTGGTTGCGCGTAGATGGTTTTGAATTCACAGAGCGATCCCTAAAAAGACAACTCCAAATTTAACCTAATTTTTTCCAGAAGAAAGGGGTTAAAAGTTAATTTATATGACAATAGTTGGCAATTACTAACTAATGAAGAGTAATAGCTAGTTAATGCAATTGTACTTCTATTTTCTCCTGTCCCGATCAACCTATGAAATCTCAGAGTTTGAGATCTCGATTGAGTAGCTCCAGCAAAAAGCGATCGCCTTAAGGCGATCGCCTAAAATTCAGGTAATATAGTTTTTTGAAATTATTTAAAATCAACTACTAATCTTTAAAATTAGCCAGTTATTCCCGAAGGAAGAATTTTGTAAATAATTGAATTAATCACGCTCAAAGCAAACGCACCAATAATTGGTGACCATATTTTGGAGCGTAGTCGAAACCCCTGAACCAAGAGAGCGGCAAGCCCAAAAATAATTACATTAATTACCAGAGAAGCTAAACCAAAAGTCACAAAATTTAGTAACCCAAACAAAGACAACACTGGATGTAACACCGCATTGAGAATTCCAAACACAATCGCGGCAATAAAACCTTTTTGAACACTATCAATTTCGATGCCAATCGGTAGTTTGGAAATAATGAGCAAACTAATGGTAGTTACAACTAGAGAAACGAGTATAGCAACAATATTCATAAAAGAGAATCCTATAATTTGAATTCTCTGTAGAATAAAGCGAAAAAACTGATTTCACTCTTTTTGCAAGACAAATTTTATTTTTAGATTAATTTCTGTATCTTTATATACCTTTACGCGATCTATAGAAATATCTAAAATTTACTGCTAGCCACCGATTCTAAACTCAATCACATCCCCTTCTTGGACAATATAATCTTTGCCCTCTAAACGCAATAAACCTTTTTCTCTAGCTGCTGTTTTTGAGCCAGATTCGATTAAAGCTTCATAGCTAATAGTTTCCGCCTTAATAAATTTCTTTTCAAAATCAGTATGAATTACCGCTGCTGCTTGGGGAGCTTTCATTCCAGAGGTAATTGTCCAAGCGCGAGTTTCCTGTTCTCCCGTGGTCAGATAAGTACGTAAGCCCAACAAATCGTAAGTAGCGCGAATCAGAGATTTTAAACCCCCTTCTACGACTCCCAAAGCTTCGAGAAAGTCTTTAGTTTCCTCCTCAGAAAGCTCAATTAACTCCGACTCAACCTGAGCAGATACAATTACTACCTTGGCATCTTCATCACTTACAAACTGGCGAACTGATTCCACCCACTCATTACCAGTAGCTAAGTCGTCTTCAGAAACATTAGTGGCATAAATAATTGGCTTGTTGCTCAATAAACCCAAGGGCTTAATTACCTGCAATTCATCCTCGGACAATTCCAGCGTACGGACAGATTTACCATCATTCAGTACTTCAGAAATCCGCGTTAATAGTTCAACTTCAGCTTGAACATTTTTGTCGTTTTTAGCTCCTTTACGCTGTTTGGTAATTCGCCTTTCCACCTGAGCCAAATCAGCTAATACTAGCTCCAGATTAATTATTTCAATATCGCGTACTGGATCTACTGACCCAGCAACATGAATAATGTCATCATTATCAAAGCAACGTACCATCTGCACAATGGCATCAACTTCGCGAATATTAGCTAAGAATTGATTACCTAAACCTTCCCCTTTGCTGGCACCCTCAACTAGCCCTGCAATATCAACAAATTCAATTCTCGTGGGCACTAGCTTTTGTGAACTAGAAAGTTTAGACAAAACTTCTAGTCGGTCATCTGGCACAGATACTACACCAACGTTAGGTTCAATAGTGCAAAATGGAAAATTAGCGGCATCAGCCTTAGCATTGGCAACTAAGGCGTTAAACATAGTAGATTTACCGACGTTTGGTAGTCCGACGATTCCTGCTCTTAACATGACGACTTATATTGACTTCTAGGTTCAGTCTGCCAATTTTACTGCATTGCAACTAGATAACTCAAACATATAACCCCGACCCCAAACGGTTTTGATGAATTCGCCATGCTCGTCGCCAATTTTTTTGCGAATCCGCCCAATATGAATGTCTACCTTGCGATCGTCTCCTGAATAATCTTCGTTATGCCAAATTGCTTCAATTAATTTGGCGCGATTCCAAACTCGATTAGGATTATTCGCCAGAAAATATAATAAATCAAACTCTAATGCAGTTAGCGGAATAATACTATTATTTAAAATAACTTCACGACGATAAAAATCAATTTCTAAGTTATCTAAAATAATAGATTTTTGAGTTGAAGAAAATGAGTTGAGCTTATTACCTCTTCTAAATAAAGCATCAACTCTTGCTTTAAGAATTTGCAGATCAAAAGGCTTAGTAATATAATCATCTGCACCTCTAGCGAATGCTTCCAACACATAACTATTATCTTTCATCGAACTCAACATGACGATCATCACGTTAGTTTGACGGATTTCTTCACAGAGATTAAATCCTGTATCATCAGGTAAATTAACATCTAAGAGTACTAGTTCTGGTTGAAAAATCTTGAATTTTTGCCGAGCAGATGTACAATCACCAGCTATTTCAGTGTGATAATCATTATATGACAGAAACCTATCAATCAAGTTTTGCAAGGTAACGTCATCATCAACAATTAGAATTTTTTTTTTATTATTTTGCACAGTACTATAACAATTATTTAATAAATACACTTTAATTACCTTTGATGTAATTTATTTATGACTCTAAAACAATATCAGAATAATTACGTAGCTAGTAATCAACCACATTTGTTTTTACTTAATCTTTATACAAAAAATAGTCAATATAAAGTTGACATTAAACTGTATCTACTTTGAATGCAGAAAATACTGAATTTTATCCTGCAACCCTTAATAGTTTCTGACAATCAGAAGTGTTTCTAAAGCTATTTGAGAGGATTAACGCTAGCCAAAATAGTCCAGAATGGCTCACAATTACTGCTGTTATGCACTCGTCCTTCTTTGAGGAAAGGAAAAAAGAACATTATCAAGTAGCTAATGTTTACGCAAGATTGTGAAATGAACCGCCATTAATCATGGTGTTAAAAGAGTTGATCTTCCTAGCATCAATCTTTAATAATTAAGCGATCGCTTAACTAAGAATCTCAAATAACTGTTTCATGGCTAAGGATATAGACCAAACAATTCTCCATCTTCAATTGTGCAATGAGGAATGATTTGAAAACAACACCATTAGTGGACGGGTTAGTTAGAGCTATTCAGAGACCTCATGCCGCTTTTTACGCCCCTGGACATAAGCGTGGGCAAGGCGCTAGTCAGCTCATTCAGGATTTACTGGGTAAGACAGCTTTGGCAGCGGATTTGCCCGAATTACCCGAATTAGACAACCTGTTTGCTCCTGTAGGCATTATTGAGGAAGCACAACAGTTAGCAGCTCAAGTCTTTGGTGCCGAAAAAACTTGGTTTCTGGTTAATGGTTCAACCTGTGGCATCATAGCGGCAATCTTAGCTACCTGTGGCGTGGGAGATAAAATTATTTTGCCCCGTAACATTCATCAATCGGCGATCGCAGGCTTGATTCACTCGGGAGCAATCCCCGTTTTTATTAATCCTGAATATGACTCTAAATCAGGGCTAGCCTATAATGTAACTCCAGCTAAGGTAAAGCAAGCTTTAATCGCCCATCCCAATACCAAAGCGGTAATGATGCTACATCCAACTTATCAGGGAGTATGTAGTGATTTAAAAGCGATCGCCGATATGACTCATCAATATCAAATTCCCCTGCTGGTAGATGAAGCTCATGGCGCACACTTTGCTTTTCATGATGATTTACCGCCCTCGGCAATGAGCCTAGGAGCAGATCTGACGGTACAGTCTACTCATAAAACGTTGAGTGCGATGACCCAAGCGTCTATGCTGCACACTCAAGGAGATTTAGTCTGTAGTCAAAGAATTAGTCGAGCTTTGCAACTGGTTCAATCAACCAGCCCTAATTATCTTCTACTTGCCTCTTTAGATGCTGCTAGACAACAGATGGCAACGGTAGGTACCGAATTAATGCAGCAAACAATCTCTTTTGCTATCGAAGCTCATCAAAAAATAGCGGAAATTCCTCATTTGTCGGTTTTCTTATCACCAACACAGCCTGGTATAAAATATCTCGACCCCACCAGACTGACGATAGATATCTCGCAATTAGGGATAACTGGCTTTGAAGCTGACGAAATATTGCACGAGCAATTAGGCGTTACCTGCGAACTTCCCTTGCTACAGCATCTTACCTTTATTATTTCTCTGGGTAATACTGCTAAAGATATTCAACAACTTATTCAAGCTTGCCTTGCTCTTTCTCAGAAAAATACGGTAAAAACTATCAAATCTAACTCCGCTGTGACACAACTTTTATCTTTGCCCCCCCATCCGACAAAAGTTTCTCCGAGATCGGCTTATTTTGCAACCAAGGAAACCATTACCCTGAGTCAAGCTAGCGATCAGCATTGTGGAGAGTTAATTTGTGGAGAGCTAATTTGTCCCTATCCCCCAGGAATTCCCCTCTTGATGCCTGGAGAAGCAATTACCGTTGAGGCAGTGAATTATCTTCAGCAAGTTTTGGCAGCAGGCGGAACTATTACGGGGTGTAACGATCCCACTCTGCAAACTATACAAATACTGAAATTAGAAGAATAAACTTAACAGGGTCAGACCATGTTAGTTCAAGACCCAAAATAGAGAGTAATATTAGTTCGTAGTCATTAGGTTAGATAGTTACTGGCTGATTGACAATCTATCTATCAAGATCATTAGTACTTTATATGTAGATTAGACAGCTCGGTAGATCGATGACCAATAATCAGTAATAATTAATTATGCTCTGGCCCTATAAAACTCCTGGAATTCCTGACAAACTGTTTGAACGTTTACCTGGGATTCCTTTAAGTAAACGGGAGGTTCGAATTTTAATTATTTCCTCCTTACGGATGAAGCCAGATTCAGTCTTATGGGATATTGGAGCAGGAACAGGTACAATTCCTGTTGAATTGGGGTTGCTTTGCCCTCAAGGAAAAATCATTGCCATTGAACGAGATGATGAAGTAGCAAAATTAATCAAACGCAACTGCGATCGCTTTGGCGTGAATAATGTCAATGTTATTCAAGGCAGCGCACCAGAATGTCTCCAGCAGATCCAGCCTCGACCCAACTTGGTTTGTATCGAGGGAGGCAAGCCGATCAAGGATATTCTCAAGCAAACCTGGAAATATTTACAGCCAGAAGGACGAATTGTTGCCACGGTTAATAATCTCGAAAATTTGTATATTATTTCCGAAGGCTTATCTGAACTTCATGCTCGCAATATAGAAGTAGTACAATCAGCAGTTAATCGTTTAGAAACTAGGGGCATCCATCAAACTTTTGCCGCAGTCAATCCGATGTTTATTCTCAGTGGGGAAAAGTTATAGACTACAATCAGGCATCAGAACTAGCTGAGAAGTGCTAGGACTTAATCCAGTAATTTGTTAACCTTTCATAAGGTTATCTTAAACTTAAATTTTCACCTTAATTTCGCGTTTGTAGCAGCAACGCATTATGCCCTTGTCTCGTATAGTTAGCTCAGTAGTTGCGATCGCCCTTGCTTTGGTCATGATTGTTCTCGGAGGATGGTATTTCACACTCGGTATTGGTATTTTAATTGTCTTGGCGCAACGAGAATATTTTCGTCTAGTCCGTGCCAAAGGAGTTGAACCCGCTGGCAAAACTACTTTAGTGGTGTCTTTGCTTCTGTTACTTAGTGCCACTGTTGCTCCCAACGTAACTGATGCGATGTTTTGTCTTGGAGGCACAATTATCTGCTTCTATCTGTTATTTCAGCCTAAAATAGCAACTATCGCCGATATATCTAGCTCTATTTTAGGCTTATTTTATACAGGCTATTTGCCCACTTTTTGGGTTCGTCTCCGAGTAAGTCTCCCAAACAGCAGTAATGGTAGTAATTTACCGTTTGATGGTTACTGGCCTGATTCGTGGCTTAATCCTAGTCAGTTTCCAACGGCATTGACCCTAACCTTCCTTGTAATGTCATGTATTTGGGCAGCAGATATCGGGGCATATACTATGGGTAAAAACTTTGGTCGTACTAGACTATCGGATATTAGCCCTAAAAAAACCGTTGAAGGGGCTGTATTTGGGGTCATCGGCAGCTTGATTGTGGCTGAATTAGGAGCCTGGTATTTTAATTTTCCTGCCTGGCAAATCAGTGGCATTATGTTGGGAACATTAATTGGTATTACCAGTCTGTTAGGAGATCTGACTGAATCAATGATGAAACGGGATGCTGGAGTTAAAGATTCGGGGCAATTAATTCCTGGACATGGGGGAATTTTAGATAGAACAGATAGCTATGTTTTTACAGCCCCTTTAGTATATTACTTCTTTACTTTGTTACTACCTTTGTTCGCAGCTTAAATATTGATAGTTTATCTGTTGGGCAATCTCATTACGAAATTCCTGGTGTAGCCATTACAGGTAAAACAGTAGCGCAAATAATCAAGCTCAGTATGCCTAAAGCTAGATTGCGATAAATTCGCTTTTCGGGTCTACATCTTTTATATTTCATTTTGTTAGGTATGTTTATTCTGCAATTTTCTCTTTTATAACAAATCAAAATTGTTATAGCTTGTTACACTGAACGCACTGCTGTTCTTATGATTTTCTGGCTGAGCTACGATCATAAACCCCATTGTCAATCGTTAGTAATGCTCTAATCACTAATTTTTGATGCAATCAGGAGCGGAATTGAGCTAGCGATCCTGGACAAAGGATATAATATCCTTAACAATTGTTGCCCTAAAAGTATTTCATGCCCGCAGAACTTCAGATTGAAATTGAACAGGCTGTATCCAGTCGTCGTAATTTTGCGATAATTTCCCACCCTGACGCGGGAAAAACAACCTTAACCGAAAAGCTGCTACTCTACGGAGGCGCAATTCACGAAGCAGGCGCGGTCAAAGCTCGAAGGGCACAGCGCAAGGCTACCTCTGACTGGATGGAAATGGAACAGCAACGGGGGATTTCCATTACCTCTACCGTTTTGCAGTTTATCTACGACAATTTCCAAATTAATTTATTAGATACTCCTGGACACCAAGATTTTAGTGAAGATACTTACCGCACCTTAGCCGCAGCAGATAATTCCGTGATGCTGATCGACGCGGCAAAAGGTTTAGAGCCACAAACTCGTAAGCTATTTGAAGTTTGTCAGTTACGCTCACTGCCTATCTTTACCTTTGTCAACAAACTTGATCGACCTGGGCGAGAAGCCTTTGAACTCATAGATGAGATTGAACAAGAATTAGGCTTACAAACTTATGCCGTCAATTGGCCCATCGGTATGGGCGATCGCTTTAAGGGAGTATTTGACCGTCGAGAACGAAAAATCCACCTATTTGAACGTCGTTCTCATGGTAGCAAAGCGGCTCAAGATACGGTAATTGAGTTGGGCGATCCCCGTATTGAGGAGCTATTAGAACAAGAGCTTTATTACCAACTAAAAGAAGAGTTAGAAATCCTGGATGAGATTGGGGCAGAATTTGACTTAGATCAGGTTCATGCAGGAAAAATGACTCCAATTTTCTTTGGTAGTGCCATGACCAATTTTGGAGTAGAGCTATTTCTGAAAGCTTTCTTAGAGTATGCCCAACAGCCTGAATCCCATAAATCTTCGATTGGTGTAATTGAACCTACCTATGAAGAATTTACAGGGTTTGTGTTTAAGCTTCAGGCAAACATGGACCCGAAACATCGCGATCGCGTAGCATTTATCCGAGTCTGTACGGGGAAGTTTGAAAAAGATATGACGGTGCAGCATGCTCGCACAGGTAAAACAGTTCGTCTTTCTCGTCCCCAAAAGCTATTTGCTCAAGGTCGAGAATCTTTAGATGAGGCTTTTCCAGGAGATATTATTGGCTTGAATAATCCAGGAGTATTTGCGATCGGCGATACAATCTATAACGGTAAGAAAATCGAATACGAGGGTATTCCCTGTTTTTCTCCCGAAATTTTTGCCTATCTCAAAAATCCCAATCCCTCCAAATTTAAGCAATTTCAAAAGGGCATCACTGAACTACAGGAAGAAGGTGCGGTACAGGTAATGTATTCTACTGATGAATTTAAACGAGACCCCATTCTGGCTGCGGTAGGACAGTTGCAAATCGAAGTGGTTCAATTTCGGATGCAAAATGAATATAACGTCGAAACCAGGATCGAACCCTTGCCCTACAGCGTGGCACGTTGGGTACATGGTGGCTGGTCAGCTCTAGAGAATGCAGGAAGAATTTTTAATGCGATCGCCGTTAAAGATAATTGGGGTCGACCAGTACTGCTATTTAAAAATGAATGGAATCTCCGCCAAATCGAACAAGATCAGCCTGAGCTGAAGCTCAACTCCATTGCTCCTGTAGGCTCGGGAATCGAGCCAGATGATTGATGGGTACTTAGCATAAATAATTCATAAATCCCAGCTTAAACTCTTTTGGGTTGCTCATATGCTGCGCTCAAGAGCTAGCTTTAGGATAAAATTTGACGACTAAAGCGATCTCTACGGTGGGATGGAATCTTGCTGCAAGACAGCTTCATCTTACACAATCAAGTTTAAGCGATCACTGTAGCTATTATAAGCAAGCCAACTCACCAAGGCTTACTAAGAAACTGGATCAAAACCTATGATCAATTCAATACTCGCAGTCTGAAGAAATTGCTTTCTCTGCTTTACCCCTAAAAACTTAAGATACTGTCGATAATTCCCTCGTAAACTGTCTATCAAAGCGATCTCAGCTAGATATTTTCTGAGAAATAATTTTAGATCGATTAATAATTTGAAAATTAGTTTCTAAAAACCTGCGAACAAGATCATTTAGACTCAATAATCATCGTTTAACTAGCAATACTTTATTGACCAATTTGCTCAGCTTCATTTAATCTGTTAAAGGTTTATTAATAATCTTTGAAAAATAGGTATTACCGTATGTTTGACTGTATTGTTGTGGGTGCTGGTCCTGCTGGAGGAAGTGCGGCTTATCATTTAGCCAGCCAGGGATATTCAGTTTTGGTATTAGATAAAGCAGATTTTCCCCGTACTAAGTCTTGTGGTGGCGGAGTCTCTCCCGCGATCGCCAAGTGGTTTGATTTTGATTTTGAGCCTGTAGTGCAGAATCATGTTGACCAAGTAAAATACACCTTCAAAATGGGCGATCCCGCTGAAGTTGAGTTACAGGATGTGACTCCCATGTGGATGGTAGAGCGCTCGCAGTTCGACAACTTCTTGATGGAACAAGCTATAGCAAAGGGAGCCGAGTTTAAAAGTGGGGAAGAAGTTACCGCAGCAAGTCTCAAGGGTGATACCTGGGAAGTCAACACCAGTGCAGAAACATTTATAGGAAAATACTTAATTGCCGCTGATGGTGCCAAGAGCGATCTTGCCCAGCTGCTGGGAATGGCTGAAACTTCCTCAATTGCCGCCGCCAGTTTGCACATACCTGGAGAATTAAGCGATCGTCGTCAGAAAACAGCATTTTTTGACTTTGGTTCTTTAAAAAATGGCTTTATGTGGTGTTTCCCTAAAGCAGACGGCTACTCATTTAGTGCAGCATATGTAAGAAACCCCAAAGGTAAACCCGATGAGCTAAAAAAACAGCTCACTAAGTATGCAGGTTTATTCGATCTCGATGCTAGTCAGGGAGAATATCGAGAACATCCCCTCAATCTCTGGCAATCAAATCGTCCTTTGCACGGCGATCGCGCTTTACTAGTAGGGGAAGCCGCAGGAATTGTCGATCCCTTGATTGGGGAAGGAATTCGTCCCGCTATGTATACGGGAGTTAAAGCTGCGGGTGCTATCTCAGCCGCCCTTAAAGGAGAAACTAACGCTTTGGCTGGCTATACAGAGTCAGTAAATCAAGAATGGGGAGCAAATTTGGCCAAAGCAGATTTCCTAGCTGGATTATTCTATAAAGCGCCTAAAATCGCCTATAAAGTTGGAGTAAAACGCCCTGCTGCTGGTCAACTAATGGGTAAAATTCTCTGTGGTGAATTAAGCTATTCTCAAGTTGCAGAAAAAGCCACTCAGAAATTGAAGTTTATCCCTGGAATTGGATAATTCAAAAGAAGAATCTATAGGGAGTGAAGGATAGAAAGATTTGAAAAAATACTTTTTGATGCCTAATTCCCTGATCAATTCATAATTTGACAACGACTAGCTTTATTTTAAAGTCCTAGATATTCCTTCAGAGAGTCACCCATGACATCGACAGGGACTTGTTGTTGCAGCCAGATTTCGAGAGCAGCTACACCCTGTTGCACTAGCATTTCTAACCCATCAATTACGGTAGCACCTTGTGCTTGGGCAAACTTAAGAAACTGAGTAGGATTAGGAGTATAGATTAAATCATAGGCGATCGCCTCTGATTTTAGTCCCTGCATTAAATTCTCTTCTACAGGGGAAGCATCTACCTGAGGTGACATACCGACAGGGGTTGTATTAACCAATAGGTCAGCAGCAGGAATGAGACTACTTAGATTATCCCAGTTATGTATTTTGAGTAGGGAAGTAATCTTAGATGTATGTGACCAACTTTGATAGAATCTGGCTAATTTATCGGGATTACGCCCGACAACATGAATTTCTGAGCAACCCAAGTTAGTTAAACCCGCAATAACTGCTCTAGCTGCGCCACCGTTACCTAAGACTACAGGTACTACTTGTGTCCAGTTACGGGACATAGTTTTTAGGGGAGCAACAAAACCCATACCATCAGTATTGGTGCCTTTCCAACCATTAGCCGTACGCCATACTGTATTTACCGCCCCAATATTCTTGGCATCCTGGGAGATCTCCGACAGTAAAGGAATAATTTCTTGCTTATGGGGAATGGTAATACTGAAACCAGCTAATCCCACTGCTTCAAAGCCTGCCAGTGCCCGCGATAAGTCTCCCTGCTTAACTGGAAAAGGTACGTAAATATAGTCTAGTCCCAAACTGGCGATCGCTGCATTGTGCATTACTGGAGACAAAGAATGCTCCACGGGATCGCCAATGATACCCAACAGTTTGGTTTTGCCTGTGATTAATTGCATGAAACTGAAACTATTATTCCCTGACTGATGAACAGCATTTTCTTATTAAACATCATCTAACACCAGGCAGATCTTAAAGTTTATTTGCCAGGGAAAAAATATCAGGTTGTGATTCTTCTTAATCACCTCAGAGAGAATCCTTTCGGGCTGTTTCCCTTTTCCCTTACATGCAGCGAATATTTGGAGCGAGTTCCAAAGGATACCGCTCCGAGACTGAAGGGAATCCTTTAGGGCATATGCTTTAGGAATCCTTTAGGATTCAGTGCCTTTGTCTTTTTCACTCGCTAACAGCGTGGTTCTATAAGGTCGGTTTGACTAACCGTAGCCCACGCTCAAAACTATTTGATTTTGTACTCATTGAACTCACCTTTACTTAGTTTTCTTTTGTCTTAAGAATCACAGCGAGGAATAAAGTTCTATATTGATTTTGGGTGTGCACATATCGGGAACTGTTTTTTTCGGTTCAAGGGAGTGTCGCTCACGGCGTTAAGTTCTTGATACCGACACAATATTTTGAGCAATGTTATTTATCACCAAATAATAGTGCTGCACCCAATTTTATTTTTCTATTATGCTAGTTACTGGTTAATCTATGTCTCATCCTCTCTACGTAGCTTTTGTCTGGCATCAACATCAACCCCTCTACAAGTCCAGAGAAGCAGACACAGATGCTTGGGGACAGTATCGTCTACCTTGGGTCAGACTGCATGGCACCAAAGATTACCTAGATTTGGTTTTGATGCTGGAAAAGTATCCCAAACTCCATCAGACGGTAAATTTAGTACCATCATTGATGTTACAGCTAGAAGATTACGCCGAGGGGGAGGCAATTGATCCTTATTTGGCTTTGGCTTTAACTCCAGAGGCTCAGCTTAAGCCTCAAGATAAGCAGTACATTATCAAGCATTTTTTTGATGGTTATTTTCATACTTTAGTTGAACCCCATCCTCGCTATGCTCAACTGTATCACCAACGTCAGGAGCAAGGTTCTGCCTGGTGTTTGCAAAATTGGACGCATCAAGACTATAGCGATTTATTAGCCTGGCATAATTTAGCCTGGATCGATCCTTTGTTTTGGGATGATGCAGAAATTGCTGCCTGGCTCAAACAGGGTAAGAACTTTACCTTAAGCGATCGCCAACGAATTTATTCTAAGCAACGCGAGATTATTAAGCGGATTATTCCCCAGCATAAGCTAATGCAGGATCGGGGGCAGTTAGAGATTATGACTACCCCCTATACTCATCCTATTTTGCCTCTACTGGCGGATACGGATGCAGGGCAAGTGGCAGTCCCGAATATGAGCTTGCCCCATAATCGTTTTCAGTGGTCTGAAGATATTCCTCGCCATCTTAGTATTGCTTGGGAAATGTATCTAGATCGCTTTGAGCAGGAGCCTTATGGACTATGGCCTTCTGAACAGTCTGTTAGCCCTACAATTTTGCCTTATATTGCTAACCAGGGCTTTAAATGGATCTGTTCCGATGAAGCGGTTTTGGGCTGGAGTATCAAGCACTTTTTCCATCGTGATGAGGCGGGAAATGTTTCTGAACCTGAATTACTCTATCGTCCCTATCGTCTGGAAACGGAACACGGAGACTTAGGGATTGTCTTCCGCGATCATCGGCTGTCAGACTTGATTGGCTTTACCTATAGTGGAATGAGTCCCCGTAACGCAGCGGCAGATCTAATTGGACATTTAGAAGCGATCGCGCGATCGCTCAAAGCTCATCAGGAGAATCCCGATACTGCTTTGGAAAAACCGTGGTTAGTTACCATTGCCCTCGATGGCGAAAACTGTTGGGAATATTACCCCCGTGATGGTATTCCTTTTTTAGAAGCTTTATATGAAAGACTAAGTCGAGACGAGGATATTAAATTAGTAACGGTCAAGGAGTTTATTCAACAATTTCCCCCCAAAGAAACAATTCCTTCTCAGCAACTCCACAGTGGCTCTTGGGTAGATGGCAGCTTTACGACTTGGATTGGCGATCCTGTCAAAAATCGCGCTTGGGATCTCTTAACTGCCGCCAGAGAGACTTTAGCTAGACATCCAGAAGCAACAGAAGAAACTAATCCAGAAGTTTGGGAGGCTTTGTATGCAGCTGAGGGGTCAGACTGGTTTTGGTGGTTTGGGGAAGGACACTCTTCTAATCAGGATGAGATGTTCGACCAGCTATTCCGCGAGCATGTAGCGGCAATTTATCATGCCTTAAATGAACCTGTGCCAAAAAATGTCTATCTTCCTGTTGACAAGCATGAAGTGAAAGGCGATCGCCCGCCTCAAAGTTTTATCCACCCCATTGTCAATGGTATTGGTGATGAGCAAGACTGGGATCACGCTGGCAGAATTGAAGTCGGTGGCGCAAGAGGCACCATGCATCGCAGCAGTATCGTACAACGGTTATATTATGGTTTAGACCACCGCAATTTTTACCTCCGTCTGGATTTTAAGTCAGGTGTGCAGCCAGGGAAAGACATTCCAGGGGAGCTGCATTTACTGTGGTATTACCCCAATGTTCCAAACCACAATAGTCCCGCGCCAATTGCCCATTTACCTGATGAGGTTCCTTTAAATTATTATTTCCATCATCATTTAGGAATCAATCTGATTACCGATTCTGTTTGGTTACAAGAAGCACATCATTATGGTCAATGGCATATCCGCGCCTGTCGTGCTGAAGCTGTCTTTGATCAGTGTTTAGAAGTTGCAGTTCCCTGGGCAGATTTACAGATCGAGCCTGACTATAATCTAGAAATATTAGCTATCTTTGCCGATCACGGCGAATTTCGTAGTTTTATCCCTGAAGACAAGTTTATTCGACTGCAAGTTCCCTAATCTAAATTGAAGTTAGTTGCCCTATCTGGGGCGATCCTGTTGCGGAAGCAAGCGATCGCCTCTAATAATCTAAATAATTGTCTCAAATATGCAAATATAATTTCTCAAAACGAGAGTTGAACTCATTAGAATTATCTATCGAGGTAACTGACTGTATACGGCAGCCGAGATTGAGGGAATTTCAGGATAACGCCCTAAAGCACACTGAACTATACAGAAAAGACTAGCACCTGTAGCAAGCACAAATACTAAGCTACCGATCAGACCTAATGCCCCAAAAGTATTAAAAACAATTGAAATTAAAGAGATTGCAATGCCAAATAGAATCGATTGCAAAGTGTTGAAACGAATAAAGTAAGGAATTCTATCGTTCCTGACTACTGCTAGAAATAAGATGAAAAACACGATCAAACCACCAAACACGGGAACAGCAGTATTGAAAATACCGTAAATTAGTTTGATCGGTGTTGTCAGCGTATCCAACAACGTAAATAATGGCATCAAAGCAGGAAACTGGACTAATAATCCTCCCCCCAAGCTCATCGCGTCGTGAATTGCGAACAGATATACAGCTGCGCCCCAAATACGATCTTTAACATCAGTTGCACCAAATCTCGCCATCTTGATCGATCTCCTGCTCTTAAAAGTTTAAGTATCTGCAAAACAGTAATAATCAAATTTTGTTAACTATGCTGTTAACTATAAATTTCAGGATAGCGTAGTTATTTATGATCTGTAGCTAGCTGACTAGGAATAGTCGTTTAATTGACCTGGGTAATATTAAAACCCATCTGACACTGATAAATTTTGGCTTGCCTAGAAGCGGCTTGGGGAATAATCTTACCGCATCCCAGCTTACTACCATACCATCGCGGTAAGCCATGATGATCTGACATCAAGCAATTTTGGCAAACTTGTTGAGCAGGTAGTATTTGTTCATCTGCGATCATAACCACCATGTTATTAATTCTCCAGAGGACACATTACATTGTTACTTACAATTCTAATTTCTTCTGATTGATATTTAAGTTTTTGCCACAGGGCTTAACATTAATAGTTCACAATCAGATTTTATGTGCCAGGAGCAAGCCACTTTAAATGGTAGATTGACTCAAAAAATTAAGGCTTTAACAATAAGGTCAGCCAGTATAAAAAGCTGTCTGCCAGCACCACTGATAAACAGAATCATAAACAAAGCCAAACCCATTTGTGAGCGACCAAGTTGCTTAATGCTAGGAAAAAGCTCACTAGCAATCCTAAAGCCATCTAATGGAGGAATGGGAATTAAATTAAACAAACACAAGGCAAAGTTAAATTTGGCAACTAAGTAAAAAAACTCTAAACTGATCACTCTATTCCAATAAAAGTATCGGGTAATATTAATAATTAGCATCCCCAACATCCCTAAAAGAACGTTGGTCAAAGGACCCGCAGCCGCCACCAAAATACTCCCCCATTTAGGATTACGAAATTGACGAGGATTAACAGGCATTTGCCCCCAGGCAATTCCAGCAAAAGCTAGAAAAAATAGGGAATGAGCACCCATATGAACTACTGGGTCTAGAGTCATGTGACCCTCTTTTCTAGGAGTATCATCCCCTTGGGATAAAGCTGCTAGTCCATGCCCCAGTTCGTGCAAGGAAATGGATAGGATTAAAATTACGACTACCCGAACGTAAAAGAGTGGGTTGCTCAAT
>JBCDEP010000119.1:0-20706 GCA_039179675.1 Cyanobacteria bacterium P01_G01_bin.67 | reverse complement strand
GCCTGACTCTCCATACTCTAAAGCTTGAGGCAATAACGACAGCTTTTTGCTGGTACTAGTATTTGCTATAAGATCGAGAAACTTTTTCATCATCAATTCCAAAACTCCAAAATTGCAATCTGTTGACAAGCTCTAACTAATAATTATTTAAAAAGGAATCTCTTCCCAATCAAATTCTTGCAATATCTTTCTAGCTTTTAATCTTGATGCTTGTTCACTTTTTCTATCTTCTAAGATTTTTACCAGTAACTTACCAGCTTGTGCTTCATATTCCTTTGATACGGCAAATAGTTTATCTTCTTCAGATTTACAATCTAGCTGATGACCAACTTTTACATATACTGTCTGCTGCACAATTTCTTCTTTGACAAAAGCAAATTGTCCTGCACCATCCTTCCAAAACTTGCTGAGCAATTCAATGTTTTCTGGTAGATTTATATAATCTAAAACCTTTCTGTAATTATGCCAATAGTCCGTATTATTCTCATCACAAATTTGCTCATAACAAATATGGTTATCTTTACACCAAGTATCAATATGTTTAGGGTGATATATGTATCTACTTCTTCTAAAGTTATCCGTTAATTTTTCATCATCTCTGATGAGATATTTTATTTCCAGAATTGCAGTAAAAGTATTTTTCTCCCAATTATGTTTATGTTTACCCCACTCATTGTTATAAGGAATTTTATGCTCAAGACACCATTGTTTAGCATCAAATTCTAAATTTTCTTTGCGCCATTCTAAAGGAACTTTTATTGATTGAACTAACTTACGATGTAAAGCTTCTGCTACTTCTTCTGCTTTTTGCTTATCTGTATAACAATATATACGTTGAGAATATTCTCTATAATTGTATTCACAGTCATTTTCTATTTGATTGAGAAGTCTAGACAAATAATCAATATCATCCCTTAAATAATAATAGATTTCATCTGTATAACCTATTCCAGATTGATAAACGCTGTAAATTATATCTCCTGGCTTGAGCTTGACTCCTTGATAAATAGCCTGTTGTGCTTTTTCAGAGTCAATTCCCTGCAACAATTGATAAGCGAGACTTCTAGTTTCCAACTTGGAATTATTTAAAGCAGTTAATAATAAATTGATTTCTTCTTCTGAGGATGATGATAGTTCTTCTTCATCTACACCAAATAAATATCTAGAGATACCTTCAGGCTTACTTAATATCTGCGAATAATATTGATCGATAGTTAAATAAGTCTTTTTTTGAAAGCATGTTTCATAAACATCAGCAAGTTTTCCAATTAAATCTTGCCAAAGCTGATCGAGTAAATCTATCTTTTGACTTGATTTTAAATATTCTTCTACAGTAAACCAGAAAATATATTCTGGTTCGGTTAAATCATCATCATCATTTTGGCTTTGATAAAATTGCACTGTATCTGTCTGTTTATCTCTTTCTATTTGTAGAGTTTTAACTTCTTCTAATATTTGATAACGCTGACACCACTGGTTAATTACTTTTTGTTGGTCTTTTTGATTAAATAAATCAAATTCACCAATACTTATTTTTAGTATTTCTTTGCGATGTAAGGACTCTGCTTTCGATTTTGCTCGATCATAATTCAGATAATAAGGAGCATATCCAATGATATAAGCTGTCTCTTCAAAACTAACAATTTTATAACCCTGATACCGATAGTCATCCTGGGTACACAAATTAATTTCTCTGCTATCAGTTTTTGATGGATAAAGCGAATAAAAGCTGTCATTAAACCACATGCTGCTTTGAACAACATGATAAATTTTATCTCCTGGATTAAATAAGATTCCTGGTGTGATCGCTTGTTGTACCTTTTGTGATTTAATATCTTGCAAGAGCTGATAGGCTGTAGCTCTAATTTCCAGTTCAGGATCTTCTAGACAATCAATTAAGAAATCAATGCCTAACTCTCCATGTTCTAAAGCTTGAGGTAATAGCGATACCTTTTCTGCCAAACTAATACTGGACATGGCTTTGAGCAACTCTTTCATAACGACTACCTAACTTCTGACTTGACGCAAGATGATTATAAAATCAACTTGATTAAAAAGTCAAAGTCAATTTAGGCGGTTGTCAAATTTTCCTGAGTTTTATTTTAGATGTACCAAAGTCACTCCTGTCCCACCTTCTTTTTGGGAAGCGAGTTCAAACTTATCTACCTGGGAATGACGCTTGAGATATTCATGAACACCCTGGCGTAATCTGCCTGTACCCTTACCGTGGATAATCCATAAAACTCCAGATTCTATAGCTTTGGAGATCGCATTATCAACTTCAATTTCCGCATTATCAACCCGTTGACCACGTATGTCTAAAGTGTTTCTAGAAGTTCGTACCAGCACCTTGGCTTTATTCTGAGTTTGGGCTAAAGGCTTTTTCTTGGTTGCTTTAGGTTTTGTTTCGGCTTTTTGCCCGCTGAGTGATTCAATTTCTAGTAAGCCGACATTCATTTTCATGATGCCAAAACGAACAGTTAATTGTTCTGTCTCCTCATCGATGCCCAACACTTCTGCTGTCTGATGAAGACGAGGAATCCGAACTTTTTCACCTACTTTTGGTTTATAACTGGGTTTGGCTGGTTTGGGTGTTTGAGTCTTGGCTAATTCCTTGGCAGTAATACTATCCAAGGCTGCTGTCGCCTCTTGAGTTTTCTGCATGGTTTGATCACCCTGCTGTAAGCGACGAATTACCGCTGCCACTTCTCTTTTCGCTTGAGCGATCGCATCCTGTACAGCTTGCTCTTGATAAGCTTTTAGTGACTGTTCTCGCTCTTGTAATAAAGATGCTTTGGCTGATACTTCGGAGTAAAAACGCTCGGTTTGTTCCAATAGCTGTCCTGCTTCCTGAGCTTTTGCTTCCTGTTCCTTGCGCTGTCTTTCCAAAGCAGCAATAACTTCGTTAACATCTTCCGTAGCACTTGCCCCGACTAAAGATTGGGCTTCTTCGATAATATTGGCATCTAAGCCCAAGCGTTGCGCAATCGTCAAGGCGTTAGAACGCCCTGGAATTCCCCATAGTAAGCGATAGGTAGGCTGAAGAGTACTGTCATCAAATTCCACCGAAGCATTTTCAAACCTAACATCCTGATACTTGAGGGCTTTCAATTCTCCGTAGTGGGTAGTGGCAATAGTCAGCAAACCATGTTCTGCTAGGTATTTTAAAAGGGCGATCGCCAAAGCACTCCCTTCCGCAGGATCGGTTCCTGCGCCAACTTCATCTAGCAAGATCAAAGAATTACCATTATGCTGCTGTAAAGCTGTCATGATTCGACTAATACGGCGAATATGCCCCGAAAAAGTCGATAAACTCTGCTGTAAAGACTGCTCGTCACCAATGTCGGCTAAAACCACCTCAAACCAAGGTAATTCTACAGGCTCTTTAGCAGGAACAAACATCCCTGCTTTTGCCATCAGTGCCGCTAATCCCATCGTCTTCAGGGTAACGGTTTTACCTCCCGTATTAGGTCCCGTGATCGCTACTACCTTAGTTTCAGGCTTTACTATCACGTCAATCGGCACTACTTCCATGCCCTCTTCGTGACGCTGTTGCCATACCAAGAGAGGATGACGCAGACGCCGCAGAGTAGTAGTTTCCTCTCGCGCCGTATCAATAAAACGAGGGGGATTTGCTTCCAACCATAAGCCATATCGCGCTCTAGCCGTAGCTAAATCCAACACTGTGGCAGCAATTAGAACTTTCTCTAAATCTGACTGTACCGCTGCCACCTTTGACGATAACGCTTTGAGAATTATTTCTTCTTCTCGTTTTTCCTGACGCTCCTTCTGCCGTAGCTGATTACCAAGCTGTATTACTGCATTCGGTTCAATATAATAAGTCGAACCTGTACTAGAAACATCATGAACTATTCCTTTAATTGTTTCTTTGCTGGCAGGTTTAACAGGCAGTACAAAGCGATCGCTCCTCTGAGTGATAACAGCCTCCTGAATTGCTGTTGAGTTACGCTGCATAATGCTTTGCAGCACTTTATAAATACGGCTTCGCAGATTTTTAATCTCACTACGAATACCTGCTAGTTTAGGATTAGCGCGATCTGTGATCTCCCCGCGATCGTCAATGCAATGATGAATCTCTTTCTCGATTTCAGGATAGGTACGCACATCTGCAACTAATTGCGTCAATGTTACCAACTCTTCGCTCTTACCATCAATCAAACGGCGTAAATATCGGACTCCTGCTAAGGTAGTTGCCAGATCTAATAATTCTTTAGCAGCCAAAATCCCCCCCATTTCTGCTCTTTCTAGAGAGGTACTGACATCTTTAATCCCTTTAAAAGTCCAACCCGAATCCAATTGTTGTTCAAGGCTGTAGATTTCCTTTGTCTGAGCTAGTAGATACTCACTCTCTGCCTGGGTAGTCGGCAATCTTAACTGACGCGCTGCTGCTACACCTAACTTAGTTGCGGCGAAGGTGGATAAGTTCTGGCACAAACGTTGCCATTCCAATAAGTCTAAAGTTTCAGTAGTAATCACAGGCAGTTGATGATGTCCGTACTTATATTATTGTCAGATTAATACCAAATACGTAAGTAAGTTACGCTATATTAAGAATACTTGACACCAATAAACCCCGCAATAAGGAGATAACCGTAATTATGGAAAAGAAAGAAGGCAAGTTTGGCTTTACTAACTACGCAGAAATTTGGAATGGTCGCCTAGCAATGATTGGCTTTATTGCGGCAATTTTCTTGGAATTAAACACTGGGCATGGTGTACTCAAACAGTTTGGTTTGATGTAGAGGATAGCAGCTGAATCGATTTAGTTCTAATTTACTAGTTTTAGTTATTAGTTTTTAATTAGAAGCTGTTAGTCTTGTGCAAATAATCGTACCAATAATCCTAACCCCTGAGTGATGAAATTCATGTACTTGGGGGTTGCAAACGATCAATATTTTAGTTGAGGTTAATCTAAATCGATGAAGTGCGATCGCTAGTAATTCGTTCTCTAAATAATTCTTTATTTTTAATTAAGCCGTGATACTCATTTAATGCTAATTGGATACAGTGCTAGTAGAGTTATTAATCTCTTGAATCAATTGACTAACTTGCTGAGTTTCTTCTTGTTTGCCATTATTTTGATACAGTTTTAATGCCTGATCTAAAGCAGAGATCGCTTCTTCATTTCTGTTTCTTGACTTGAGAGCAATCCCTAGATTGTGATAGCCCACAGGGTTTTCAGGAGAAATTTCCGTTACCCGACGAAATTCGACAATGGCTCTAGGGTAATTTTTTTGGGCTAGATAAACTTTGCCTAAGCCTTCAATAGCGGCTAAAGAATCTAGCTTGAGTCTTGCTGCCCATTGATATTCTGCCAAAGCCTCCTCGTACTCCCCCTGTTGATACAAAATGTTACCAGTTTGAAGATAGATCAGATGATTTTGAGGAGCAGTTTTTTTTGCCAGCTTCAGCGCTTTCAGACCTCCTTCTAGCTCTCCTTGATTGAGTAAAGCGATCGCTAAATTTAACCGTAGATCAGATGAAGATGGCTGTAATCTAATTGCTGGTTCTAAAATAGTGATGGCTTCAGGATACCTTTGTTGCTTAATCAAAAGACGGGAAATAGTTGTGACGGCTTCCTCATTATCTGGAGCTAGGGTTAAAATGTTTTGATAAACTGCGATCGCTTGCTCATATTTTTGAGCCCTAGTTAGCACTACTGCTAAACCAAAGTGATTTTGCGTGTTATCTGGTTCCAGCTCAATTGCTCTCTCGTATGCAGCGGCAGCTGCCAGGTTATCTCCCGCACTACCTAGAGCAAAACCTAGGGCGTAGTGAAATTTAGGGTTGTTTGGAGATAAATCAATTGCCTGTTGATAAGCTTCTGTTGCGCCAGCATAATCTTGTCTCAAAGTCTGCACATAGCCAATACCCGAAAAAATTTGAGGATTATTTTGATCCAAAGTGGCAGCTTTTTGATAGCTTGCTAATGCTTTATCATAATTCTGTGCTGCGACGTATTGCTTACCTACCAAGAGTAGATTGTTGAGTTCGAGTTTATTGTCCTGCGCCAGAAAGATAACTGAGTTAGTTTGAGATGAAGCCTGAACGGAAAATGTAACTAAAGTGAACAGGGATAATGAGGTGCTGCTTAAAAGTTTCAACAACATAAATTTTGCCATCAATAGCTACTTAGGCGTTATAGCTCAATGAATACTCCCCAGTCAACATCATATTTTCTGTCACCAATGATTTTAAGACGATCGCTCTCAATGAGAATCATTTTAATTTCCCTATCTTTGCTATAGTTTCGCCGAAATTCATTCTATTCTCACAGAATCACAAGGGTAAGAAAAATCCGCACTCAATCAGAGATTATTCTTCGCTTCTTGAGCTACCTGCTCTGATTCATCATCCACCAGTTTAGTAATAATTGCTTTAGCCTCATCTCCCCCTAATCTACCCAGAGCTTGAACCAAACGATAACGTATTTGCCAGTCTTCATGATCGGCGAATGTAGTTAATAGCGAAATTGCCCGATTATCTCCCAGTTCTCCCATTGAGCCAATTGCTGCTGTTTGCAACAGATTATTATTAGATTGCAAGGCTTCTTCTAAGAGAGTAAATCCTTCAGGTTCCCCCAGTTCACCCAATGCCGCAATAATACTAAACTGAACGAGCCATTCAGAGCTATTGTGATAAACATTAGCTAAGTCTCCAAATGCCTCTACTAATTTCAAACCGCCGATCGCATCTGCTGCTGCCGCTTGAACATCAGGCTCTGGATCGTTAAATAGACGATCACGCAAAATCTCTAAGGAGTTTTCTCGATCTACTGTTCCCAAAGTATCTAATTGACTGACAGCGGCATAACGCACCCGAGTATTTTTGTCCGTAATTAGAGGTTGCACCATGCTAAAAGCGGTTTGTGGTTCAATTTGGCGTAGCTGATTCAAACCACGAATGCGTTCGCCAAAGTCTTCGGAATTGAGCAACTTTTCAACTGATTCTGGTGTAATACTCATGACTAAAATTTTTAATTTTTACTTGTTAACTAGAAATATCAAAGTAATTTTTTGTAGGTTGATTTGAGAGTAAATAAAGTTACTTTCCTGACCTTGAACCAAGCAGATTCTGCTGAGGTTTTTTATTCTGCTGCCATCATGCGGATTACATCGCCTTGAGTAATCATACCGACAAGCTTGGACTGATCATTAACCACAGGAAGACGACGCACTTTTTTCTCGTGCATAATTCGCGCTGCTTCTCTCACTAGTTGATTCTCATTAACGGTGGTCGGGCGATCGCTCATTGCTTCTCCCACAGTCTGTCCCAAAGCTTTATGTACTTCTTGATTGTGTTTAGCTGGGTTTTGCAGGTAAATGACGCTATCGAGGAACATAATATAGGGAGGAGTATCTACTCCTGTAGCCTGCCAGGTCAGGTCGGTTTCTGAAATTACGCCGATTAAATTTCCTTGAGCATCAACCACTGGTAAACCGCTAATCTTTTTATCTGCTAAGATTTTGATGGCATCCTCTAGGGATGTTTCGGGAGAGACGGTAATGGGGTCTGAAGTCATAATTTCAGAGACAGTTTTGCTCATTTCAGCTCTTAATCGTATAGTTTGCTACCGCTTACAATCTACCGTGAATTGCGTCCTTGCAAACTAAAACTGTCACTATATTTAATTTAGTCACTGGTCTTAACCACTTATCACTCTGAGACCAGAGGAACCAGAAAACCAAAGTCAAATTGCTCTTTTCTGCCAGCTGTATTGAAACTCCTAATGACTCATTTATTAGTTTACTGATTTAGTCAGCGAAATCCCTTGACGATGACCCGTTACCTGTTAAGAGACAAATTGTATTTCGGGTAGTAAAGGATCTTTTACAATACCAAAACCCGAGTAGTTCCAACGCTCTCTTAACTCTTTGAGTTGTCTCGGAGAGGCTGTTTCTACCGTCAGGCGATCGCGGAATTCTTGACCATGAGCATTGATGTAGCTTAAGGCATCATAATCTTGCTGAAATACCAAGAGATAACTTGCTTCAATGCCACTTTGTGCTGGCATTCTGGCGACTAAATATTTACCATCTTGCTTAGATCTAATGAGATAATTAATTTGTAATAACATTCTGACTCTTACACCGTCATTTGTGTGACTGAATAGAACCCAGTCTCATGGCTTGATTCTTTCTCGTTACTGATGCACATAGCTGCAAACTGTTTTTAGCTTATCGAAATGATCTCTATTTAAGATCCGCTAATTTAATCTTAGGATCGACCGCTTTGAGCAACAGATCCGCCAACAGATTGCCGATAATTAACATTGTTGCACCCATCATCAGACTTGCCATAACTAAGTACTTATCTTGTGCTTGAACTGCTTGAAGAGTTAGACGACCTAAACCTGGCCAGTTAAAGAAAAACTCGGCAATAAATGAACCCCCGAGCAAACTCGCAAATTCAAATCCCAGCAGGGTAATCAAGGGGTTAATCGCATTACGCAGAGCGTGGACATAGATAACTTTGTTTTCGGGCAAACCCTTAGCTCGTGCCGTCTGAATATAGTCTTGACGTAATACATCTAGTAGTTGTCCTCTCGTCAAACGCTGCAAACCTGCAAAACTAGTTATACTCAGGGCAATAGTTGGCAAAATCATGTGCCAAACAATGTCTACTATTTTTCCCGCGAGGGACAGTTGCTCGTGATTGATACTAGTCATACCACCGACAGGAAACAGAGGGGATAAAAACTGAGCAATTATTAAGAAGATTAGAGCAGTAATAAAACTAGGAAAACCTTGCCCAAAATAACTGAGTACTCGCAACACTTGATCGATCCGACTATTTTGCTTAACAGCACCGAGAATGCCCAAAGGAATTGCGATCGCCCAAGTGACAACAATCGAGGATATGGCTAATAGTAAAGTTGCGGGAATACGTTCTGCTAGCAGAGAAGAAACAGAACGAAAATAGACAAAGCTAGTCCCAAAATCAAACCGACTAATTACTCGCCATAGCCAGCGAAAATATTGCACTATTGCTGGTTTGTCTAACCCAAATTGTGCTGTCAGTTCCGCAATCCGCTCAGGAGTTATCTGAGGATTTTCTTTGAGAGTATCGAGATAATCTCCTGGCGCGATCTCGACGATGGCAAAACAAAGAGCCGAGGCTAAAAGTAATGTTAGTGCAGCCTGCAAGAGTCTCTTTAAAATGTAAAGAGTAGTTTCACTATTACTTAAATTTTGCAACCGATGTAGAAAAGATTTCTCTACTACATTACTATTTTGCACCATAGGTATATTAAGCTTACCTGCCAATAATATAATAGTTGGTCAACACCGCGATTACTTGCACTTGCTCTATGAGATAACGCTTACGTCACCAGCATTTAAGTAAATCTTGCCCTCAGATGTCGCGGAGTTGTGTGTCCTACGGTCAACAATTAAGCAAAGTAGGCAGCAATCCAAAATAGGCTATCTACTAAAATTGTACTTAACACTGCTCCCGCAAACGCCCACCAGTGTAGCTCGGTTTTTTTCAAAGACCACCAGCTAACTGCCAATAAAATGTTAACTAACACTATAGCCCAACTAATACCCCAGGGAGTTTGCACCTGGTTTAACGCTACTTTCAGGATCGGAGAAGCTAAAGCAGGATCTAAATCTACCGTCATCAGCTTACGCCAGGAGGGAATAACATCAACGATATAGAAATAAAGATCGGTAATCGCTGTCCCCAGCAAGGAACCCAAATAAAAAAAGTTACCTATTTTGCCCCACCCTCGCCAGATGCACCACAGTGCAAAGGGTAATCCAATAGACTCAATGGGAATATGGATCAATGGCTCAGACCTTAACCAACCCCAATAAATTGAGCCAGCAAGCCAGCTCCAACTAAAGCCGAGGATAATATCGCCCCACCAACGACTTTGAGGACGTTGCCAGAGAAACCATCCCAATGTTACCCAAAAGATAGTCAGTACCAAGCTAACTTCAGGGAACAATCTGACGATGGGAGCCTGGAAAAATACGGGAACTGATACGAGAAAAGAAGCTGTAAAAAATACTGACCAAGACTTGCGACTTTGTTGAAGAGGCAGATCGAGGATGGTTGTGGTTGTCGCTGACTGGCAGTTGGAACTTGAAGAAGTTGTCACTAGGTTAAATGAATATGAAATTAATTGGGGTGGACTAGTTTCTTAGTTTTCGTTACTTATCTTTACTTTAATCACGTTACCATAGATTTTTATCTTGGTTCTGGATGATAAAAATCAGTTCATTAATTATTTGAGCTTAAGCAATATCTTAAAGTTGATGTCAAAATTTATGTCAAAAAGCCAGTATGAGGGGCAATTTACGGTCAAATAACGTTGATTACAGCAATTTTCTTCAGATGAGTTTCAAGGCAAATCTTAAAAGAAGCTAAAGCTTAACTAAAGCTGTTGTCAGTAAAACATAATCCATAGTCGTTCTAATTAATTTCCGTATCCCATAAGCGATCTTTTTTAGGGAATAGGGAATAGGGAATGGTATCTATTTAGATAATATAATTTTTATTTGGGAAATAACTATGATTTACCAAACATCAGGTTAATACTCAAATTGAGATACTGAGTAAATCAATCTAGAAATTTCAGGCGCCAAGCAAAAATTTCTTAGGTAATACACCACCAGAGTCTTCTTAAAATACATTAACTTTTGTTAACAAACAGCTTAATTTAGTCGCTACTGTCTTGACAATCAGCTAAAACTGTCTGTTGAAAATAATTTTAAGAACTAAGCTTTGAATAAATATATTGATGGCACAATCGTCTTGATTAGCGTCTGCTCTCTTGGTTTAACAACTATCTCTATTGCCGAAAGTAAAATTAGTGAACCTTCAAATGACATTGTCAAAGATCTACAGTTACAGAGGTTAGATGATTCTCTGGCAATCAATTTGAGAAATGCAGAAACCATAATTCCTCCAGAAGAGATTGAGCCACAGCAACAACCAGTTTCTGAGATTGCAGTCAACTTGATCAAAGAATTTGAGGGCTTTAAAGACTACGCTTATATCGATACAGATGGCACCCCTGTAATTGGTTATGGCTTATCAAGAATTGCTGGAAAACCCGTTAGCATTGGCGATCGCATTGACCAGACTCAGGCTCATGCTGCCCTAATGGAACATCTAGAAGAAATTCATCGAGAATTAGATCCAGTGCTAAAAGTAAATTTGAACGAGCAGCAATTAAGTGCCTTAGCCTCAATTTCCTTTAACGTGGGCGTTAATTCCATCAAAAACAGTACCTTATTACGCAAAATCAATGCCGAAGATTATGCAGGTGCTGCCAATGAATTTTTACGCTGGGATAAAGCCAATTTACGTGGCAGATTGGTACAAATGCCTGGTTTAGCTAGAAGACGACAGGCAGAAAGAAAGCTATTTTTAGAGCAAAGTAGTTGAGATAGCTTGAGGTGACAAAATAGCGATCACTTTACCTACTTAAAATTCTCCCCCGCAGTGAAAATCAACAATCATGGTCATCATGAACTCCAATGTCTAATCGTAGTAAATCCAATCTAAACAGCGGGGGCATCAATAGGTTTTGAGCTAGTAGAAAGCTAAATATTGTCCAATTTTGATATTTTCTAGCTTCTTTTCCCATTACTAAAGATCATTTTTGCCAGCGTAATTTAGTGATGGTGAACTATAGTCACAAACAGCCCAAGTGCCGAGCGGTTGTCCTCGATAATAGATGATGCTGGGGATTGCCATGCTTCGGCAGCAACAATAGAACTTTGTTTGGCACTCAATTGTATCAAACCCCTATTTTTTGATAATCTGCTGGTTTTTAGCTAGCTTAATGATGAGTAAGACACGATGATTCTCTATATTTATCTGCTATTATCACCTATTTATCGGGTTAATCAGAAACATTTACGCAGCACTATCGTCAAAACTAATGAAGCGTGAAGTGAATCTAGAACAGATCAAAAAGTTAATGCCTTCATAGTATTTAAAATCCTTAATCTTGCAATATTTCAGGAATTTACCACAAGTATCACCACAATTTATGAATATAGCCAACCATTTACAAATCCTAGTTTCTCTGGTTACTCTTCCGGGAGCGATCGCCGTTATGACTAACGCGACTAGCGTCAATGCACTAGGAGTTGATGATTTAAATCTTAATAGTATCCAGCAGTTGCAACAAATACTTAGTCAAAATAGCGAACCACCAGAGGTGATCATCGACGCCCCAAATAGTTCTGGCTCTGTTCCACCAACCCCTTCGACCGTGAGCCAAAATGCAGATACTAGATTTAGTTGTGAACTAGTAAATGGTGAGTACACCGTTATGTACTATCCAGAAAGTCAACCCGACGAGAGCTACCCTTGGGCAATTCCTAGTGAGCTAGGTGGTGGCTGGACTCCCCAGAAACGTTGCAATGCCATTACCGCCAGATTTGAATCCTATCGTCAAGATGGATTATTAGAATTAACCACTGGAGTTGAGAATGGCTACGATACCATCTGCGTTACTACTCAGCTCGACCCTACAGACTGCCGTATAGTTTTAACTGTTCCTCCAGGGCAAGATCCCCAACTAACCCGTGACTTGATTTTTGATAATTTATTGGTGGCAGATGATGGTGGCTCCACCCAAGGCGTATATACGTTTGGTGACAGTCAATCAGGACAGGATATCTTAGGTGAAATCGGCAATGTTATCAATGGTGGCAGCAAAAAAGGTAATGGATCTCGTAAATCTCCAGACAAGATCGATCTGCGACCTTTTCTCGACCCTTCTGATGGTGGTACAGGACAACAATTAAAAAGCACTTCTGCTGCGCCTCAACCACGTAATTCTGAGCGTAAGCCAGCTTTGTTTCAGTAATCAGTTGCAGATAATTAAACATCAAAAAAAGCAAGAGATGTCAATTAACCGATCATCTCTTGCTTTTTTTTTGCCAACTAAAATTTATTCCATGCTTGCCAGTTTTAACTTATTACATAGCAGCCAAATATAATCTGCTGACTGTTAACTGACTCTAGGCGTGTGCTAGAAGTTGGTCTGCTTGCTTAGCAGTTTCAAAGAAATAGCGAACATTATCTTCAGGAGTACCAACTAGTACCCCATGTCCCAGATTAAGAATATGCCCTTGATTTCCTGCCTTGCGAATCGTGTCCAAAATGCGATCGCGAATTACTTCATGAGAACCAAACAAGATACCTGGATCAATATTACCCTGCACCTTCATTTCTTTGCCTAATCTTTGTCTAGCCTCTGCCATGTCCACCGTCCAGTCAACGTTAACGATGTCTGCACCAGAAGGGGTCATGCGTTCCAATAAGCCTGCGCTGCCGCTGACTAGCAAAATTAAAGGGGTATCAGGATGAGTTTCTTTTACTTTGCGAAAGACCTGTTGTTGATAGGGCAAAGCAAAAGTTTCATAATCTTGAGGACATAGTTGCCCTGCCCATGAATCAAACATTTGTACTGCCTGCGCCCCACAATCAATTTGATAGCAGACATAAGTTGCGATCGCATCTGCTAATTTACTAAGTAGCTGATGTAAGATTGTGGGGTCGGAGAACGCCATTCCTTTAATATTAGAGTAGGTTTTTGAGCCTTTTCCTTCCACCGCATAAGCAGCTAAAGTCCAAGGTGCACCAACAAAACCTAAGACAGTCGATTGGTTATTAACTTCAGCACGCAAGCTTTGTAAAATAGTTTTGATAAAAGGCAAAGACTCTTCTGGCTCTAGAGCATGTAGCGCATCTACTTGCTGCTGAGTGCGAATCGGAGAATTAATAATCGGACCTTTACCTTCAGCGATATCCATTTCAATACCTAGACCAGGCAAGGGAGTAACAATGTCGGAGAACATAATTACGCCATCAGGTCGAAAGGCTTTCCAAGGCTGTAAAGAAATTTCAATTGCTACTTCAGGAATCTCAGAACGCTCGCGAAAGCTGGGATACTTTTCTCTAATGTCTCGATATGCCTTCATATATCTTCCTGCCTGACGCATCATCCATACAGGGGGACGTTCAAGTATTTCACCACGGGCTGCTCTCAACAGTAATGGTGTTTCTTTCGCTTCACTCATCTTATTAATTCCTTTTTAATATTTTTTTTAGTGCAACTGTTAGCTTACCATTGTGTAAGGGTTTGATTGTCCTGATTGATTGTTTAATTATGTGAAGTTAACTAACAAATTCGACTAATTTTTATGAATAGTAGATAGCTAAACAATTAGAGTTTTAGTCTGATATCTTTATTCGAGTAATTTTTAACCTTGATGGTCTTTTACATAGTTGGAAACAGACTCTACAACTTTTACATTTGATGATTACTCAATAAAATTTATTTCTGATAAAGCGCAAGATTTATCAAGCAATTTATTATTTTGCATTCAAGTTAAACGGCATTGCTATAGGTTTCACAAGCGGGAGTTGAGACTAAAGAACAGATTGTTTGTTCCAACTCTTTCATAGCATAGGGCTTAAACAAGCAGGCATCGTAGTCTAATGTTTCCCAAGACTGAAGTTGTTGAGACCTCGAACTAGTGATTACCAAAATCGGAATGTTACGAGTTAACCAATCCACTCTCAAAGCAGCAATTAGTTGAAGCTTGATTATTTGTGACCAGCTGATATCAAGAATAATTAAATCGGGTTGATGTTGCTGTACCCAAGGAAGAATTTTCGTGGCTTCTAGAATTGAAATACAGACTTGATCTAAGGAAGCGATTACCGAAGAATTAGAAATCAGCATTGTCTTACTGTTGCTTACTACAAGTACTGACGGTAAACAGAGCTTGCTAGTTGCATTGTTATCCATAGTTGTTTCAAATGAAGTAGTCATTACTTCGGGTTCAACTGCCATCAGTGTAACGTTTATTATTGACAATTAAGCAGTATTGATGATTATCCACCTTGAAACTCTTAGTAAAATTGAACTAGACTAATTTCAAATCAGATACCCAAAATAATTTTAATTTAGATATGTTGGGAAGTTTTCAGCAAAGCAATTTGCGAATCGAAGTAAATGCCTCGGAGCAAATAATTAGAAGTAGTTTATTGGAAAGCGATCGTCTTAAACAATGGATGTGGCCGCAAAATTTCACTTCTTTGTCGGGTAAATTGAGATCAGGGGATAATTTTATTAGTCATCTGGGATTAGTGGAAATTGATCATCGGGTAGAATCAGTTAATGATCGCAGTTTGCGCCTGTTGCTGAGTAAGGGTATAGATGGTTTTCATGAATGGCATTGGGGTGATGGATGGTTACAATCTCGCCTGGAAGGAATTTCCCTCTTACCGCTCAATTTTGGTCAAACTCTGAGCTTATTTAGATTACGTCAATATCTCAATTCTATTAAATGATTTATGACTTTATAAAATTATTGTTGTGGATCATAGTAATCAATACGAGCTTTTGATTTGAGTCTAGGGCTCAACTATTAATGGCTAATTCCTTAAATTCTTTTTGCAAAACATCAGCAAGCTCTCTATTTCCCTTAGCATTAGCAACTTTTAAGCGATGCCTGATATTGTCACGTAAGTTTTTCAAATGTTTTTGTTGGGAAGCGCGATCTTTTAGCTGATATTTGAGAATATCTACAGCCAGATTAATTCTATCTGCTCCACTAGAATCAGGATTTAGCGAACATTTGTTTGGTATCTGTGAAGCTTGTAAACAGTGAGCTGACTGATAGTAACTTTTGTTTTCTAAGCTAGATATATGACGAGGTAACTTTGGTTTCTGCTCTTGATTATGAATTTCTAAATCTATTTTTTCTACATATAGATGCTTGATTTTACGATTATTAGCGCTAGATAAATTTAACATTAGAAAAAATTTTGGTTGTAAATATAGACAATAGATAATAATAGTCAACATACTCAAAATGCAGCTTGAACATAATCCGATTCATACCTGATCAAGCTAATAATATTAGAGGCATTGTTAGTTAAATGCCTCCGCTCAACTTAATTCACTTAGTTATTTTTTTGTATAGTGGATTCCACGGTATGTTAATTCTGATTGGGTATGGTTATGGCGATGTTGCTCCTGAAGATAATGAACTTTCCACGGCTTCCCACGATACATTCCACCGACATCACCCTCTGTTACATTCCATTTTGTCTGAGGTGTTTCATAAAAATTACCTCTAAATTGTAGTTTCATTGTTGAACCTCTGAGCTAAGAAGATACTATGTTCTTAAATATGGTTAAGCAGTCAAAGCTATGCTGCTAATCCTGCTAATATTGAGCGTCGATGATGAGTAAACATGTTCATCACACAAATCCACCATCTATCATAAAATCATAACTCAAAATTCTGTAGCTATTGTTACATTTTTGCAAAAAGAAAGCATTTTAAACTTAACTTTACATCATTGCAACTATTCAAGAAGATGAAAATTATTGACCTGTTGAAGTAATAATTTGGCAAAGTTGATGATTAGTCAGCTGATATTGCCAGATCTACTTGGCTGTATAGATATTTAAGGTCGGCGTTATTCTCTAAAATAACATCTGCCAGAGCGACTTTTTCCGACAGTGGAAGCTGATTATCAATTCTGGTTTTAGCCTCTTGAGTCGTTAAACCATTACGCTGCTGTAATCGAGTTGTCTGCAACGAGCGATCGCAACTGACAACCCAGATTTCAGTAACCATGTCAGTTAATTGGGCCTCAAACAGTAGCGGAATCGCTAAGACCACCGTCGTACTTTGAATTTGCAGTATTTCTTGGTTAAAGCGATCGCGGACAACGGGATGAATTTGCCCCTCTAACCATTCTTTTTCTGATAAATTATTGAAGATAATTCTGCCCAAAGCAGCGCGATCAAGACTGGCATCAGATAATTGAACCTTATTACCGTAGCGTTCAAAAATACGTTGCAAAATCGGGGAACCCTTCGCCACAGATTCTTTAGCATAGACATCTGCATCTAATACAGGAAGAGCATATCGTGCGGCAAGATAATTAGAGACAGTAGTTTTTCCTGTGGCAATGCCACCCGTTAATCCAATTAATCGCTGAGCTGAATTAGTCATCTGTAGCCGTAACAAGTTAAATTAAGACAAGTTCAGGTTAGCTTGGAAGTTGGAAGTAGGAGTGATTTTATATAATGTCCTAACGTATATGGATAATGCTATATTTGATACGCACAAAAATACACCTAAATATCTCAAAAAATAACCAGTTTACAAAAAAAGAGGCAATCTTATTCAAAGATATACCTCAAATTATTTATATTAATTGGTTAACTATCATTTAGGCGGAAAATCAGATATTACATCATACCCATTCCAGGCATACCGCCCATGCCTCCCATACCACCCATGCCTCCCATACCACCAGGCATGCCACCAGCAGGAGCAGCAGGTTCGGGTTCAGGTTTTTCGACGACTAGAGCTTCAGTTGTCAAAACCATCCCCGCAATGGAGGAAGCATTTTGTACCGCAGAACGGACCACTTTGGCAGGATCGATAATTCCCGCTGCAATCATATCGCCAAACTCACCAGTCAAGGCATTATAGCCAACGTTAAACTCAGTATCTCTAACTTTATCAACCACTACCGAGCCTTCAACTCCAGCATTGTAAGCTAATTGACATAAAGGAGCTTCCAGAGCTTTAGCAAAGATATCAGCAGCAACCTGTTCTTCAGCATCTTCTAGTTGATTTCTAAATTCAGCTAAGTTTTTAGCCAAGTGAATCAAAGTTGTACCGCCACCAGGGACAATGCCTTCGTCCACAGCTGCCTTAGTGGCATTGAGAGCGTCTTCAATGCGAAGTTTACGATCTTTCAGTTCAGTTTCGGTAGCTGCCCCGACTTTAATTACGGCAACACCGCCAGCTAATTTAGCGATCCGTTCCTGTAACTTTTCTTTATCATAATCAGAGTCAGTTTCCGCTAGCTGTTTGCGGAGCTGTTCAACTCTTTTGCCAATATCCGCACTGTTGCCAGAACCAGAAACAATGGTGGTATTTTCTTTGTCAATCGTAATTTTATCCGCAGTTCCCAGCATATCTGTATCTACGCTGTCGAGGCTTAAGCCCACTTCTTCAGAAATTACCTGTCCACCTGTTAAAACGGCAATATCTTGCAACATTTGCTTGCGACGATCGCCGAAACCAGGAGCCTTGATCGCAGCAACATTAAGTACACCTCTGGCTTTGTTAACTACCAAAGTAGCAAGAGCTTCCCCTTCTAAATCTTCGGCAATAATTAATAAAGGTTTACCATCACGAGCCACTTTTTCTAGTACTGGTACTAAATCAGCGATCGCACTAATTTTTTTATCCGTAATTAAAATCAATGCACCATCAAATTCGACAATTTGTCGTTCTTGGTCGGTTACAAAGTAAGGAGAAATATAGCCGCGATCAATCTGCATTCCTTCAACTACATCTAGTTCAGTAGCTAAAGATTTAGATTCTTCAACGGTAATTACACCATCCTTGGTAACCTTGTCCATCGCCTGAGCAATCATGCTCCCGACTTCTTCGTCGTTACCCGAAGATACAGTTGCAACCTGAGCGATCGCATCTCCCGCAACAGGTTTTGCCACTGATACTATTTCTTGAACTAAAAAGGCAGTAGCTTTATCTAAGCCTTTCTTTAATGCCACAGGATTAGCTCCCGCGGCAACGTTTTTCAAACCTTCTTTGATTAGTGCTTGAGCAATAACGGTTGCAGTAGTAGTTCCATCACCAGCATTATCCTTGGTTTTGGATGCTACCTCTTGGATTAATCTAGCACCAGTATTCTCTAAGGGGTCTTCTAATTCAATTTCTTTGGCAACGGTAATTCCATCGTTAACAATTTGCGGCGCGCCAAACTGCTTTTCCAATAAGACATTGCGACCTTTCGGTCCGAGGGTAATCTTGACAGCATCAGCCAGAGCATTTACTCCTTTTTCTAATGCTCGTCTTGACTCTTCATTAAACGAAACAATCTTCGCCATAGGATTTTTTTTCGGTTTCGCTACTTATTCCATTTGCAAATTTAGCACTCTTAGGTGGCGAGTGCTAGCTAACATTATCTAAACTTTTAGAGCGGTTAGTCTTGTAGGGATTACCGAAATACAGCTTTAAAGAGAATCCTGTAGCGAGGGTTTTCAGTCATTTTTTTAACATTAGCTGCGCCATAAGCTATGCTATGGGGCAAAGCCAGGGGAAATTGAGGTCTTGATTGTCTAATTTACCTAATTAAATATCTATTTTGGTTTGTGGTCTAGCCGAAGCTTTCTTAGTTAAGGACTAACATTCCCGTACCCACGATGAAGAAAATTACACTGAGAAAAATTACAAAGTAACGTATCGAATTAATCTGATTTTCAATTTTCTTAATTGCTTGCTTATTGCCTGCGAATAAAGTGTTAATGTATCTCTGCTGTTCAAGGTTACGATTGTCGATTTGCATCTCTATGTTTTTTAGATCTGGAATCGAGCTATTAACTTGAGCGTTTGCGGCATCAATGCCATTTTGTAACTGTTGACTGACTTGATATTGGAAATTTTCTAGTCCCTGACGAAAGTCCTGCTTGAGGTTAAGTATCTGAAGCTCCAATTCTTGATACATTTCTTGTCTTTCCGCATCATTCTGGGCAATTATTTTTTGCTCTAATTCCATCATCGATTGAGCATAATTGTGCTTGAGTTGGCTTAGATTTGCCGCAGTTTGTTTTTTTTCTTGAATCAGATGAGAAAACAACTTTTCTGATAGTCCGGGTCCTAGTTGAAAGTATCCTCTCTGGACAGTCCGAATTGTATCTACAATTTCTTGTGCAGAAGTATTTTTGAGCAAATAACCTCTCGCCCCAGATTCCAACGCAGAGTAGATATTGTTCTCATCATCATGACTACTAAGGATAATTACTCTGGTTTCTGAAAACCGCTGTCCAAGTATTTTAGTCAAAGTTAAACCATTCATCTCTGGCATTTCTAAGTCAACTATGGTGATGTCAACTGTGGCTTGTTCAAGATATTCAATAGCTTCTGAACCACTGGTAGCTTTACCTACTACTTCAAAATCGGATTCTGTTTCTAAAATTGCCTGCAAAGCCTGTCTAGTGAAGTTTTGGTCGTCTACTATTAGTATCTTAATCACAAACATCTCCTTAGATCGAACAACATAATAATTTGATTAGACAACAAAGAATATATTTTTTTAGTAATAATACATATAGATGTACGTAAATCAATCGTAATACTTTTCTTTCACACTAAAATTTAACCCATTATTTGATTGCTTTGAATTAGAGACATTACAAATCTGACAAATGTCAAAAGGATAACAGCCAGTCAGCAATCTAAGTTGAGCCACAGACCATGAGGTAGATTCTAATCTTATAACAATATTTTTACAGGTTAATCTAGGTTTCACGACCTAAATTTTAGCTGGTATCATGATTACTATCATTCTCAGATATTACCAATAACACAACTTTAAAAGGCATGGTAAGTTTCGTCGAGTAATTTGAGCGCAAAAATCTAGATTAATAATCTACATCAACTGCCATAGTACTACTGATGCCAACCTTGCACATTATTACGCTAGGATTATGTAATAAATACGGTGTTTGAAGTATTACAGAAAACTTCTGATTAATGATTTTTTGGTAAAACTTGGTACTGCTGAAATTATTAAAATTTTAAATATATTTGGTTTATCTTAATAAAATTCAATTACTAATATAATAGTTGATATATAGAAAGCTAAAAATTT
>JBCDEP010000125.1:0-19092 GCA_039179675.1 Cyanobacteria bacterium P01_G01_bin.67 | reverse complement strand
ATTTTTTTTAGATATCTATAGTCTGTTTTAAGATATATGGGATTATTTCTCCTGCCAAAAGTCTTTTGAGGATGATGTATATTTTTAATTAATTTATGAGTAAGATTTTTATTTAATAAAGCAGATTCAATTAGTTCGCAATGATTAGTGTTGAACAAGCCTTTAGTACATGTAAGAGATGAAGATATAGGAGCCTGAAAAACAATATGACAATTAAAAAAAAGAAACAAGATAAACAAGAAAGAAAAAGCCAACCAGTATTTGACAGGATATTGTCTAATTACAAACTTATCTTGATTATTTTCTCTGATTTTAATCATTGCCAAATGATTGCTTGTGGATATATTCTTCTTCCGTGAGATAGTAATCAATCAAATATTGAGTTAACTTATAAATTAAATCAGGGCTTAATCCAGCTTTAATAGCCCAGGATTTCCTTTGATCTAGCATCAATTTGAAATTATTAATAGCAACACTTTTATTTTTTTCATAGGGGGTTGACTTTTCTAATTGCATATATCGACATCTTTGAGCAAGATTGACAATTATTTGCCGATCTAATCTTGCTATTTCGTATTTTATATTTTGGTATTGTATTTCTCGCTTGTTGGACATTTTCTATTGGTTAACTTATGCATAATATGTTTAATCAAGCAACGCAAATAAAAATAAATTTAATTTGTAAATAGTATGTTTCCTCTCAATTAAATATCAAGAAAATATATTAAGCTTTAAATCTATCATTGCTGATTTACTCTGAACTAAATAAACAATAAAGGCTTATCTTTTAGCGGAACAAAAGCCTCAGAATCGAACTTGTATAAACTGGCAGGACGACCAGCACCACGGGATACTTTTACTCCTGTATCTGATAAAAAACCTAGTTTTAATAAGCGAGATCTAAAGTTAGAATAGTCTGAGAAATTTTCTCCTAAAATTGTGCAGTAAAGCTGATAAACTTCATTTAAAGTAAATTCTGGAGGTAAGACATCAAAAGCAATAGGACTATACTGTAATTTATTTTTGAGCCGATTCCAGCCATACTTTAGAATATTATCGTGATCGAAAGCTAGATTAGGAATCTCGTTGACCTTATACCAAGAGACGCCATAATTTGCTTGGTTAATGATTTTGGCATCTTCATATCTAACTAAAGCAAAATAGCTAACAGATAAATATCTCACTCCAAAGCTATTAGGATTTTCTCGTGGATCTCGACCAGGATCGCCAAAGGAATAAAGCTGCTCTAAATATAAATTATCTACCTGGATTTTTTCGGCTAAGGTACGATATGCAGCATCGGTTAAAGATTCTCCCTGTCTTACTAATGTCCCAGGCAAACTCCAGTAATTTTTAAACGGCGGCTCATCTCTCTTTCTTAATAAAACCAGGACTCGATTGTAAACAGTATCTACCGAAAAAATAACATTATCGACACCGACTTTGAAGTCAGCGAGACTTTCTCCTGGATTATTTCTTGGGGACTTAACTTTGGAATTGGTTTTCATCCGCTTTTCTAATTAATATTTTTAATTAATAATTGTTGCTGGTTATTTCTGTATCTACGTTATAAAGATTGTTCTGATAAATATAATCTCTGACGGCAGGAGTCACAAAACTTTGGTCTTGCTGCAAACGATAGTTACTGGAAGATACTTTAGGCGCATTTAAAGTGGCGATCGCAAATTGTCCGCCAATCTCTGCTAATGAAGCTAAATCTGTTGGTTGAATGCTATATCCTAAGCGGGGGACAATCAAAACTCTTACCTCTGCTAATAGTTCAGCAATTCGATACCAGCTAGTAATCTGAGGCAAGATATCTGAGCCAATAACTAAGCTAAACTCCACTTCTTGTCCCCATTTAGCTCGGGCTTTGTTGACGGTAATTAAGGTATAGCGATCGCTCAATTCGGGATGGAGGCTGATATTGTGACGAGAGAGATCTAAATCAGTAATTGCGAGGTGCAACATGGTGCTGCGATATTCTAGAGGAGTTTGATGTTGCTTAAACGGGTTATCTGATGCCCAAACCACCACGCGATCATAATGCTGTGAGAGCCAGCATAAAATAGTTTGATGTCCAACGGTTGGCGGATCGGCACTAGTACCAAACAGGGCGATTTTTTTCATTAATTAGCTGCTAATTACTGGTTTTAGTTTAGCGATCGATTGTCGTAAAGCTGCTAAAGCTGGCGAAATTTTGACAGGAAAGGAAGTGGGGTTATTGATCCGACGAATATGGATAGGCAGACTGGCTACCGAAATAGCGGTGCGTTGGCGAATCTGGTCTAAAGATGAGACAGGTTGTTGTCTTTTTCCTCCCTGCATAACCAGCTGTAATAACTCTTGCTCATGATCTTGAGCCTCCTCATTTTTTAGTCCCAAGCGATCTGACTGTACCTGTCCGTCAACTACAGTACGAAAAATCTGTTTGCAACCAGGATAAGATAATTTGTTGCTTGATTCTTTCATCGTGGGAATGTTATCGATCTCGACTAATTTATATACCCCGTTTACAGGTACACCAGTGACTAACTTAGTGCCAATACCATAACCATTCAAGGTAGCACCCTGCCTTCTGAGCCTGCTTATTTCCCATTCATCTAAGTCTCCACTGGCAAAGATCTTGACTTCTGGTAGATAACAACGCACTTGTTGAGATAATTCTACTAAATCTCCTGAGTCGATTCTGACTCCTGTTACTTTCATTCCCACTGCTGTTTGCTGTTGCAACCGCTTCGCTGCTGCTACGGTGTCATAAGTATCAATTAATAATGGAGCCTGGGGAAAATAATGCTGAAAAGCCTTTAAGGCTTTATCTTCACTACCAGCAACGGCATTAATCGCCATCACCAACGCATGAGCCATAGTACCCCGAGGTTGTTCCCCCAACTTTAGTGCCGCCAGCACATTTGATGTCCCATCGAACCCTGCCGCTAAAGCTGCTCTCGCTGCCCAAACTGCTCCTTGGGGACTAAAGGCTCTTCTCGTCCCGAATTCCAGGAGATTGGCTTCTGTTCCCGCTACATCTCTGATTCTTGCCGCTTTTGTCGCAATTAGCGTTTGATAGTTAATTGTATTGAGCAGATAAGTTTCCACTAGTTGTGCCTGCCAGAGGGGAGCTTCAATTCTCAGCAGAGGCTCGTTAGCGAATACTGCCGTTCCTTCTGGGACAGCCCAGACATCTCCTGTAAAGCCACCTGATTCCAATAACTGCCAAAATCTTTCAGGGGCATGGTCAAAGATTCCTGTATCCTGCAATGCTTGAATTTGTGCCGCACTAAAGCGCAGTTGTTCTAGATATGACAAGGCTTGAGCCAACCCCATAGCAATTAAATAGCCAAAGTCCTCTGGCAACTGTCTGGTAAACAGCTCAAAACTGGCTCTCTTGTTCGCAATCTCCTCTCCCGCATAACAAGCAGCCATTGTCAATTGATATAAATCGGTTAATAAACAATAGTCCTGAGAGTTTATATTTAGCTCTCTATTTGCTATAATTTTTTTCATAATGGGTATCTATACTAATATTGGTATTTATTACTATAACAATAACCATAATTAAAATTGATTGTCAAGATATTTTCATGTCGGATGGTGCAGTGGCTAAAATATCTGAGAAATCAACAGCTGTTTGACAACCAGTCTATAAATCTTAACTTGCCGTAAATCAGCAATGACTAATAGCAATCCCATCTCTACTTGGCTTGACCGCGATTCCATTGCCGCAGGCATATTTCTAGCACCAGCCTTGTGTATCTTGGGAGTTTTTCTGTTTTATCCGATTCTTTATCTGCTGTATCTGAGCTTCACTAGTGGCAGCTTTACAGTTTCAGGAATTCAATGGGTGGGCGATCGCAACTATCTAAGGCTTTTTGGAGATGCTGATTTCTGGCAGGTAGTAGGCAATACAGCTTATTTTACAATTGCTACTCTAATTCCGACTATTATCATCCCCCTGGGACTAGCTGTGATGCTTAATCGAGCGCTAATTTTACGCGGAGCTTTACGCACCGCATATTTTATTCCTTCGATTACATCTTTGGTGGCGGTAGGATTAGCTTTTCGTTGGTTATTTCAGACTGATGGTTTAATTAATAACTTCCTAATTTCCTGCAATTTAGAGCCAATATCCTGGTTAAGCAGTACAGTCTGGGCAATGCCAGTACTGATTTTACTGAGTAGCTGGAAACAGCTAGGTTTTAACTTGGTAGTTTTTCTAGCAGGCTTGCAGACTATTCCTCAATCTCGTTACGAAGCCGCAGAATTAGATGGAGCAAACGACTGGGCAAAATTCTGGTACATCACCATTCCTGGATTAAAACCAACACTAATTTTTGCGATCCTCACCACTGCCATTTTTACCCTCAAAAGTTTTGAACAGGTATATGTAATTACTAGCGGGGGACCATTAAACTCTACTAATGTGCTGGTTTATTACATTTATGAACAGGCTTTTTCTCGCTTTGAATTTGGTTACGCCGCTGCTGCGGCTACTGTGTTACTGGCGATCGCTTCAATCTTAGTTTATTTTTACCTACGGTTTTGGAATGAAAATTCAGCCTAATTTATTACTTATTACTTACGTCTGGTGTGGATTAAAGCTATATGCCCTAAACAAAGGGCTATGCCCGCATGTATTCCTATAATACGGCACAAGTCTCTATAGTAAAGATGTGTAATATCTGAAGGTGCATCCTTTAGTAATCCTTTAGGACGAACTAATAATAACTTTTCAGCGAAGCTAATTCCCGCTAGGTATTACTTATTACCTCCTAATCCTGCATGGTATAATTCTTGAATTTTACTAATTACTTGATCAAAAGCAGAATTACTCTTGAGATTACGTGGATCGAGATTTTGGAGTTGAGTTAAGACAGAAGCCTCTGCGGTAGCGATATCATTATCACTATAAATCAACTTACTGACTGCGGTGAGCAAATTTTCATAGTCTTCAGGATTAGGATTAGCTCCCAAATAATTAGCTAATAACTGATAACATTGCTCCACAGATGAACCTTGATAGTTAATCAATAAAGTTTGAAGTTCCGTTGCCGAACTGATATTTTGTTCAGTAGCTATTTTTTCGATAAACTTTCTTTCTTCAGGCTGAATTTCGCCATCAATCCAGGCAACCGCAATCAATATTTCTAGTAAGTCCTGATTATTTTTGGTTAACTGAGGCATAATAGATTATTTTCTGTTTTTTTTAACTTTGAATGAGATTTCGGGCATATTACCTGGCGCATAACCTCAATTCTTTCTAGGATCTTAAAAAAGAAAGCAATCTTTAATGCCAATTGATATTAGTTTCTTTGCCAAAGTCAAAACAATTTTAAGAAAATATTAGTTTCTTTGTATAGTGAACTTCAGCTTGCTTTATCGAGGATCAAGATTAAACTACAGCGAAAATTTTGGAACCTTTATTGCCTGTATACAGACATTGTTCCTGGTATTGTTATGTCCGTATGCTACTTTTGATGTTTATAAGCTGGCGGTACTCATTTGCAACTGAGATTGCTAGATTGCGTACTTGGAGTCTACTCCCCTCCCACTAATTCCCAGCCTCCGATCCTAGTGACATAATATAAACGAAATTACTGCTCACATCGAAATTTCCGACAGCTAATTATGAAGATTATTGATTCTAAAGGAAGACTATTTGGCAAATTGAGTATTCTCGATCTTGCCGCCGCCTGCGTAATTTTGTTAGTTGTTATCGGTGTTTTCTTTTTTCCTGGTACACCCATCACCAAAAGTATTGTTGCTCAAACCAAACTAAAGCCAGTTGAAGTACAAATATTAGTTCGAGGTTTGGGAGTAACTAATTTAGATAGTTTAATGGAAGAATTTCAGCGAGAAAAACAGGCTGATATTGTGATCCGCAATCAACCTGCGGGGAGGGTAAATATAGTTGCCAGTAAACTATTGCCGAGAACTACTCCTGTGCCTCAGCCAGATGGAACTGTTAAAGCTTTGCCCGATCCACGTCCCGAAATTACCATGATTAGAGATATGCTGCTAACTTTGGCAGGAAAAGCAGAAGTTACCAATAATGGCATCGTATTGGGTGGGAGTAAGAAGATTAAAATAGGATCATCAATCCAGCTACAGGGCGACGTCTATGACTTCAACGGTACGATTGTCTCCATCGAACCTCAAGACACCTAGTTGATGTATATTAAGTTGGTTTGATTCACCTAACGCGATCGCTTTCTGTTTCTAAGATGCCTATCCGTATTCGACAGCACGTTAATCCCCTCGCACGTAAATTCCAGCAGCCGATAGAGGTGCCCAATTGGCAAGAAATTTATGCTCAAGCAGCTCGCCCTTGGCATCTTGATATTGGCTGTGCTAGGGGGAAATTTTTATTGGACATGGCACAGTTAAATCCAGAAGTAAATTTTCTGGGGATTGAAATTCGCCAACAGTTAGTCGAACTAGCAAACCAAGAACGAGATCGGCAGCATTTAACTAACCTGCACTATTTATTTGGCAATATGAATAGTTCAGCAGCCGCAATTTTAGAGTCGTTACCCCCAAATAGTTTGCAGACTATCTCAGTACAATTTCCCGATCCCTGGTTTAAAAAAAAACATAACAAGCGTCGGGTCGTGCAACCAGACTTAGTGACGATCTTGGTAGATTATCTTGTCCCTGGAGGCAAAGTATTTTTACAGTCAGACATCAAGGAAGTGGGAGTGGAAATGCGGGATCGCTTTGCCGCTAATTTACAGCTAAAACAACAGCACCAAACAACTTGGCTAGAACCTAATCCGTTACCCGTAGCTACAGAAAGAGAATTATATGTACTAACACAGGAATTGCCAGTATATCGAGTATTGTTTCAGAAAACAGTAATCAGTAATCAGTAATCACTAATCAGTAATCACTAATCAGTAATCACTAATCAATAGATAACGGTTCTAAATACCATAAACGTCTTACAATAGTCAGTTCCGTAATCAATAGGCAGATAATGGTAGATTTAAATCCTAGTGCTAGCTTTAGTTTAAAGATCGAATTAGAAATTCCCAATCGTCCTGGGGCATTAGCTTCAATTATGAGTACCATTGCTACTTACGGTGGCAGTTTGGGGGATATTGTTCTGTTGCAGCGCAATCTTAAATATACTCATCGAGAATTGATGATTGATGCTTCGAGTACTGAACAGGGCGATCAAATTATTGAAGCGCTCAAAAGCTTACCTCGGGTCAAGGTAATCAGCTACTGCGATCGCACTTTTGCCATTCATCAAGGTGGTAAGATCAGCGTTGAAAGTAAACTGCCGCTGCATTCTCAATCAGATTTGGCAATGGCATATACCCCTGGAGTAGGCAGGATTTGCCGGGCGATCGCAGAAAAGCCCGAACGAGTTTACGATTTAACCATTAAAAGTAATACAGTAGCAGTGGTTACGGACGGCAGTGCAGTTTTAGGTTTAGGTAATTTGGGAGCAGCAGCTTCCTTACCAGTAATGGAAGGTAAGGCTTTGTTATTTAAAGAATTTGCTGGCATTGATGCTTTTCCCATCGCTCTTAATACTCAGGATACGGAAGAAATTATTAAAGCGGTTACCGAATTTGCCCCTGTGTTTGGGGGGGTGAATTTAGAAGATATTGCGGCACCCCGTTGTTTTGAAATTGAGCAAAGATTGAGAGAACAGCTTGATATTCCTGTATTTCATGACGATCAGCATGGTACAGCCATTGTGGTTTTAGCTGCCTTATATAATGCGCTTAAATTAGTAGGTAAAGACTTGACTGAGATCAAAATTGTGATCAATGGTGCGGGGGCAGCAGGAATTGCGATCGCCCTCTTATTGCGTCAAGCAGGGGCAAGTAACATTCTGCTTTGCGACTCCCAAGGAATTATCTCTCGCCAACGGGACAATCTCAACCAGCAAAAACAAGAATTTGCCGTAGCTCAGAGTGGTAGTCTGGCGGATGCCATGAAAAATGCTGATATCTTTTTGGGAGTAAGCGCCCCAGGGGTTGTCACCCCAGAAATGGTGCATAGTATGGCAGGACAAGCGATCGTCTTTGCGATGGCAAATCCCATTCCCGAAATTCAACCCGAACTAATCTATGATGACGTAGCTGTAATGGCAACAGGGCGCAGCGATTATCCTAATCAGATCAATAATGTGTTAGCCTTTCCAGGAGTTTTCCGTGGGGCATTAGATTGTCGCGCAGCGGCAATTACGACTAACATGTATCTCGAAGCAGCTAAAGCGATCGCCAATTTGGTTGATGATGCCAATTTGGATCGAGAGCATATTATTCCTTCGGTGTTTGATCCCAGGGTAGCCAGTGCTGTAGCCCAGGCTGTATGTTTGGCGGCAGAACGAGATCAGGTTGCTCAAAAGACTAATAGCTAATAAGATTAATCATCTAAATATCTGATAATTTTCAGCTTACAGGCAGAATCGGGCAGAAAAAATCGTAGTTGTTGACTAACTATTTATTATGGAAGAAATTGAAATTCCAGAGGCAATTAGAGAAAGTGTAGAATTACCTAAAGAATCCCGATTAGCCTCGACTCTGCCCTTAGCATTGGGTATCATGATCTGCTTGAGTGCTATGGGGTTGTTATCATTCTGGCTATTTTCAGCGAAAAAGCAGCCTATCCTGAATACAGTTTCCACACCTGCATCTAAATCAGCTGCTACCAAACCGCAGTCAAAACCACAGCCAACGCAGAGTATCCCTCCCGAGTCAGCTATAGAAAAGAAAACAACCTCAGAGAGAAAGATCGATCTACTGGGTCATTTACCCTATAGTGAAGCCCCAGCATCAGAATTAAGCCCAATTGCGGGTAACTTAAAATTGCGATCGCCCGCTGCGATTAAATTTAAGCAGATGCAGGCTGCTGCTAAAGCAGAAGGGATCAACCTAGTGGCGATTTCGGCTTTCCGCGATGCTGATACCCAGGAACAGCTATTTTTTGGCATTAAAGAACAGCGAGGACAAGATGCTGCCAAGAGAGCTGAAGTTAGCGCTCCTCCTGGCTATAGCGAACACCACACAGGTTATGCAGTTGATATTGGAGATGGTAATGCTCCTGCAACTCATTTAGAAACTAATTTTGCTAATACTGCCACCTTCCGCTGGCTTGAACAAAATGCTCTAAAATATAGTTTTGAACTATCTTTTCCCCCTGATAATAAACAGGGAGTTAGTTACGAACCCTGGCACTGGCGATTTGTCGGCGATCGCGATAGCTTAGAAACTTTTTATAAGGTGAGAAATTAAGCTCAATTGCTGGCAATAGCATGTAATAAAATTTACCTGTATATCTGTAATGGTTGATTAGAACTTATAAGTATCACAATCAGAAGCAGCATAAAATACTAAGATACTAAATAATAGATCGAGCTTATGGCTGACAGCTTATAGTTAACTAAAATGACCAACTTTGAAGTAGAAAAAAGAGAATGGTGGGTTGAGCGGTGGTTAGATCTCCTAGACTCCTATCGATTTAAAAAACGCTTAGAACGAGGGCGCAGCTATGCCCGAGAGGGAAATGTTCTAAGCATGGAGTTTGCTAATTCTAGAGCCAAAGCAGAAGTTCAAGGAAGTGATAACCAGCCCTACCGAGTATCTTTATCTCTAGATTCCTTTAGCAACGAAGACTGGAATTTTGTGATTAACAAAATGTCAGAACAGGCAGTTTTTTCCGCGCAGCTCTTGGCAGGAGAAATGCCAGAAACAATTGAGGCAGTATTTACCGCCAGTGGCTTAAGTTTGTTTCCCTTTACTCTTAATGAAGTGAGATCCCGCTGTAGCTGTCCCGACAAAGCTAATCCTTGTAAACACATCGCTGCCGTATACTATCAGTTAGCTGATCGCTTTAGCGAAGATCCCTTCATTATTTTCCAATTAAGAGGACGCACGAAAAATCAAATTATTGAACGTCTACGGCAAATTCGTAGCCAAAAAGCCAAAGCTACCCCCATCACGATTCAACCAGCTACAGTTTCCCCTGTTGTTACTGCTACCACCAACGATCCTGCCTCTGAAACCAAAGGCTTCTGGCAATATGGTGAACCACTAGAGTCTAGCCTGGTAGCGATCGTGCCGCCGCTGGAGCAAAAAACAGTTTTGGATATTTTAGGCGAGATTCCATTATCCTCTGCTGATGCGGAAGCAGTAAGCCATTACTTAAACCAGATCTACCAAACTACAGGACAACAAGCACTGATCTCGGCGCTGAACCGCTCACCAAGTAAACCCTAGGGTTTAAGATGGCTCCAGGCGATCGCAGTAATCTAGTTCAGCAAAGGTAATGGTAAAGCAGCTACCCTGATCGAGATTAAGCTCTAATTCACCTTCTAGTTGTCTAGTCAAAATACGCACCAGTCTTAACCCTAAAGAATCGGCTAGCTCAAAATCAAATTCTGGAGGTATTCCCTTGCCATCATCTCTAACCTTCAGCACGATTTCACAATTGGCATTATGTTCTAAGTCTAACCAGATATTGCCTTGTTGTTGCTCAGTAAAAGCATGTTCCAAAGCATTTGTGATCAGCTCATTAATAATCAAGCCACAAGAATTAACAGTCTCAATATTCAGCTGAAGTTGTGCCACATTAACTATCAAATTAATGTCTGATTCTGAGTTGAAATGCGAAGCAGATATATTGTCTAAGAGAGCTTTAATATATAAACTAATATCGATTTCTTGGAGATTATCAGAACGGTATAGTTGTTCATGTACCAGCGCCATCGAATGAATCCGCTCTTGGCTATTTTTGAGGATTTTAATTAGCTCAGGGTCTTTGATTGAACTACACTGAATCTCTAATAGACTGGAAACTACTAATAAGTTATTTTTAACTCGATGATAGATTTCTTTGAGTAATACTTCTTTTTCTGCGAGGGATTTTTTTAGCTTAGCTTCTGCCTGTTTGCGATCGGCTATTTCTTGTTGTAATTGCTGATTGCTCTGTGCTAGAAGTTTTGTGCGTTTAGCGACTCTGACTTCTAATTCAAGATTGAGCTGTTTTAAGGCTTTTTGCGCGGCGACTCTTTCTTGGGCTTCTTGTTCTAATTTGGCATTAATCGTCCGCAATCTAGATTGAACGGCTTTACGCTGTTCTACTTCTACCTTCAGCACTTCATTTTGCCTAGTTAGAGTCTGGGTCATAAAACGTAGTTGCAAATGAAGCTTGATTCTAGCTAAGACTTCTGCTGGCTGAATTGGCTTGGTTACATAGTCCACTGCTCCTGCTTCAAATCCTTTAACTTTATCTTCAGTGCTAGATAAAGCAGTCATAAAAATTATGGGAATGTTTTGAGTTTCTGGTTCGCTTTTAAGGCGACGACAGGTTTCATAACCATCAATTCCTGGCATCAAGACATCTAGTAAGATAATGCCTGGTTTGGCATATTTGGCTCGCTTTAAGCTACTTTTTCCATCCTGTGAAACTAATACATTCAATCCCGATCCTTCGAGATAATCAACAATAACAGATAAATTGGTCGGGTTATCATCAACAATTAAAATATTATGATTTTTGATATCGAATTTAAAATTAAATCCAGTAGTACTTAAGATTGTCTTCATAAGATTAAAAATAATAAAAATATTGATATTTTGGGAGCAAACTGAATTTTTAAACCGTTAAGAATCCTTCAATTAAATTGACAATTTCTTTTTCTTTAAAACCTTGAGCTAAATATCTCAATTTATTAGCGAGGGGAACATAGGATGGGTCTAATTCTGCTAAATAATCAGCTTGTTCGCGAATTTTTTTCATGCTACCCAGCATCGCTAATTCATAGAGAATTTCTACTTCAGCGGTGGGCGGTGCAATCAAATCCTCGGGAGCAATATTTCCCGCACCCGATAATTGAACATCAGTTGCAGCGGCAATTTCTTTATAAATCCACTCTAAATTAAGATTTTCTTGTAATAGATTGAGCAATTGCTGCTCTTGAACAGGCTTAGGTAAAAAAGCCTCACAACCCACCACCAGACTATGATATCGATCTGACTCTAAAACGCTAGCAGAAATCGCAATGATCGTGACATCTTGAATTATTGGAATTTGTCTAATTTCTTTGACTGCCTCAAATCCGCTCTTAACTGGCATTACCAAATCGGTCAAAATACAATCTGGTTTAATTTTCTGAGCTAAATCTATTTCCTGCTGACCATCTTCAGCTAAGGCAATCTCAAATCCCAACGGCTGAAGCATATTGAGAATGACAGAACGATTTTCGTGTTTATCATCCACTACGAGAATTTTGCGTCTTTGTCCCTGATAACCAACGATCTGTCTTTGGAGTTCTATTTGCTGTGTAGTGTTAACGATTTCGACTACAGGAAAAGTGACATCAAACCAAAAGTTAGAACCCCGATCTAGCTTACTGGTAACGCCAATCTGACCACCCATCAGAGTGACTAATTTCATGCTGATAGCTAAACCCAGACCACTACCAGCTTCTTTTCGTTTAATATTCCCTACTTGTTCAAAAGGTTGGAAAATTTGTTTTAGTTGCTGGGGACTAATACCAACTCCTGTATCAACCACCTCAAACCTTAAAGTTTGCTCCGAGCTACTTTTGCTAGCTTGAGATTTAATGGGATTAACTTTGAGAGTGACTCTGCCATGATCGGTAAACTTAATCCCATTGCTCAAAAGATTAAGTAATACTTGCCTCAACCTTTTCTCATCAGCCTCGATCCCATTTGGTAAGTTGGGAGATAATACACATTCAAATAAAATATTTTTTTCCAAAGCCTGAAGACAAACAATATCACTAATGCTGTTAAAAAAACTCTGACAATGAAGTGTCGTGGGATAGAGTTCCAGTTTCCGAGCTTCAATTTTAGAGAAATCCAAAATGTCGTTAATGAGAGTTAAGAGATGATTACCACTTTCGTAAATAATTTTGAGACCGTTTTGTTGCTGCTTAGTAAGATTACGATCGCGTTTGAGAATTTGGGCATAGCCTAAAATACCGTTTAAGGGGGTACGCAATTCATGACTCATGTTGGAGAGAAAGACACTTTTAGCTTGATTGGCTCTTTCGGCGATCGCTTTTGTCTGTTGGAGCTGCTCTAATGTCTTGCTCAACTCTAAAGCTTTATTGGAGGCTCTAAGCTCACTACGATTTAACGCATCTGCACGAAATTCGAGATCCTTGACTGTTTTACTCAACTCAGAAGTCATAAAATTGAACGTCTTGGCTAATACAGCTAGTTCATCATTGCTATTAATCGTAATTTCGTGGTCTAAACCGCCAGAAGCCAGATATTGGGTAGCGGTAATCATTTGTTTCAATGGCTCAGTCACAGAGCGACTCCAATAAAAGGCAGTGATGCTGGTAACCAGGGCAATTATCATCGCTAACAGCAGACTTTGATTGGTTTCTGTAGCCAGTTTCTCTTCCAGAGGAGCCGTGGCTAACTCTACGACAATCGCACCCAAGACTTGATCCCCTACCATTACCGATTTTCCTGCCACCAGGCGATCTGCTTGCCAATCAAAGATAGTGTTCTGACTCTGTAAAACTTTAAGTCCCCAAGGATCTGCATTAAAGCTCAACTCATATTCCTCTTGACTTTCAGTATTAGCAATAATTCGACCTTCTTGTTGATAGGCGCGGCTGCTCAGTATGGCTTGCTGTATACTTAATTCCTCAATAATGTCTTGAACCAACTCCACATTGCCAAAGTAAAATGAATCTGCGGTGGAGATGGTAAGGGTGGTAAGCAGAACTTGAGCTTCTTGTTCTAATTTACGATGGAAAATTTTTTGATTGCGATAGAGAGAAACAGAGGTTGCAATGATGATCGAGAATAAAACCAAGCTAGTTGTGGCAAAGGTGACTTTGGTTCCTAAAGATATTTTTAATTCCCATTTTAATTTCTGATTCAACTTCATTATTTTTGAGCCTGTTGATATAGTTCTTGCATTCTGGCTAAGTTCTCTTCAACGGGAAAATTATCAAATCTGGTTGTCTGACCAAATTGGTCTAACACGGCTTTTCCAGATGCCGTCTCCTCCATAGCCAGTAATGTTGCAGATAGATCTTCAATTACATCTGGGGACATATTTTGCTGAACCAGTACTACATTGCGGGCAATTGTTTCTGTTTCTGCCAAAATTACGGTCTTTTCTTTGATTGCTGTTGGTATTTTGTCATAAGTATGATTGTCGATCGCTGCTGCTGCTACCTTGTCACCTAAGAGCCATTCAATACTATTTTTATCTTCATGGCTAAAAACATAGCCCACCTGATCTGCTGCAACTGAACTATTAGCCGACTTTACTTCCTGCGGTGATAATCCAGATTCTAGAATCTTACTCAAGGGCAGCATGAAGCCAGTAGTAGACGCGGGGTGATCGAAAGCCACAGTTTTTCCAGTTAAATCTGCTAAGAAGTTAATGTTGCGATCGCTCAGGGTAAAAATTAGAGCATGATATTCGGCATCCCCTTTTTTCCACCGACGCAGAATGGGTTTAGCATTAGCCTGACTAATTGCCATCATTGCAGGATAGGGACTATCGATATAAATATCTACTTCCCCTGTCTTGAGCCAAGAAATCATAGTTTCTAGATCGGGAGCTACCTTGACTTTACCTCGATCAAACTGACTTAAATTAGTACTGAGATAATTGGCTAGGGGTTGAAATTTGCGGATTTTCTTGCGGGGGTTATCAGAGATATCTCCTAACACAATGGTCTGTTCGGGATTGGGCGTTTCTTGAGGCTCAGGAATTTGAGTTAAAGAAGCAGAATTGATCGTGCTATTAGGACTACAGGCTACTGTTGTCAGTAGCATCAGCATCAGACTAGTAATACTTATAATCGGATTGTTAATCATAGTAATAATTTAGTTATTTAAGATATTGTTCAATCAGATTGACGATCGCCTTTTCTTGAAATCCTTGAGCTAATTGCTCAAGTTTGTCAGCTAACAAGGTGTATTTTTGATCCAATGACTTAAGGTATTTCGCTCTTTGACGAATTTTTTTCATGCTGCCTAACATAGCTAGCTTATGTAAGACTTCGATTTCCTCTGGAGGCGGAGCAATCATTGTCACCGCGAGGTTAGATGGTGGGGTATTTTGCGGCTCGACTCTAACTGTAGTTTCCCAAACCGATTGAACATTGTTAGGGGAAATAACCAACAGCGATAGGTCAAACCAAAAAGTTGAACCTCGATTGACCTCACTCGATACATGCAGTTGACTATTCATTAATCCTAAAAGTTGTCTGCTAATAGCCAAACCTAAGCCTGTCCCTTCCGCCTGATTATGACGCTCGCCGACTTGCTCAAAAGCCTGAAAGATAATTGGCAGCTGTTGCTCAGCAATCCCAATTCCTGTGTCAACTACTTCAAAGCGAAGCTTAACTTGGGTTAAATTAGGTTCACTGTTAGGATTCATTGTGGCAATCTCGGTTATTTTTAAACTTACTGCACCGCGATCAGTAAACTTAATCGCATTTCCCAACAAATTAATCAGAACTTGACGTAACCTCTTCTCATCTCCTCGAACAATTTCAGGAATAGTTTTAGGGAAATCAATGCCAAAGTTGATCTGCTTTGTTTCGGCACTGAGACGACACATTTCACCAATATTGTGGAGAAAGTTGGCAAAATGAAAATCATTGCACAGCAGCTCCATTTTTCCCGCTTCAATTTTGGATAAGTCCAAAATATCGTTAATTAACATCAAAAGATGTGAGCCACATTGCTCAATTGTCCGAAAAATCTGGTACTCTTTGCTTTGTTCTTCAGAATTTTGCAGGAGAACCTGTGCATAGCCTAAAATGCCATTTAGAGGGGTTCGCAGCTCATGACTCATATTCGCGAGAAAATCACTTTTGGCTTGATTCGCAGCATCGGCTTTGGTAATTGCTTGCTGCAATTTTAAGTTGAGTTTTTTAAGGGATTCTTCTGCCTGTTTGTGCTTGGTAATATCTTGAAAAGTACCAAGTAGACCAATTGTATTACCATCTAGATCATAGAGAGGAACTTTATGAGATTCCAGCCAAACTTCTCGTCCGCAAGCTAAGGTTTCAGGTTCCAGAGCCATTAACTCAGGAAAGTCTAAATCCATCACAATATGATCGCTTCTGAGGAGTGAATAGGCATTACGATCACTCCAAAAAAGATCTAAGTCAGTTTTGCCATAAATCGCTTCAGGACATTCAAAGCCAACTAGTTCAGCAAATTTTAGGTTGCAGCCTGCATAAACAAAGTTTTGATCTTTCCAAAAGATACATTGAGGGACGGTGTCAATGACTAGCTGCAATAGCTGTTGTGACTCCATTAGTTTGCAGGTTCTTTCGGTTACCCTTTGTTCTAATTCTTCATTGAGCTTTTGTAGTAATTTCTGTGACTGACGCAGCTGTTCTTCTATCTGGAGCCGTTCATGTATTTCCTGCTGTAATCGGTAATTTTTATGATTTAAGGCACTAGTTTGTAATAGTTCACGCTCAATTTGTCCTTGAAGAATTTTTTCATTTTCGATGCGATCGCTGATATCTTTAACTTGGACAAAATTATAGGCTTGCTGTTCAAATTCCCCATAATTTGCCGTCACTTCTACAGGAAAAATGGCTCCTGATTTCGTACAATGACGAGATTCAATTACGACACTTTGACGCTGTTTTAGATCTTGCCAGTGCTGTGACCAAATTTCTATTTGAGTGGTCGGGGAAAAAGTGGCATCAATATCAAAAACTGACAAAGTATATATTTCAGCTAAGCTATAGCCTAATCTAGAACAAGCTGCTTGATTAGCATATATTATTTGACCATTTACGTCTAAACATAAAATGATTGTGGAGAGAGACTCCTGTGCCAAACTACTAAACTCCCAATTATTAGCTTGTGAGTTATTAGAGCGATCGCTAAATGAGCTGGTAATCTTTTGTTCTTCGCTGCTATTTACCGTTAGGAAAATCAGTTTCTCGTTAGTTACTTCTAGCCCTACTGCTGAAATACTAATCTTGCTAACTTGATTATTTGGTAGCAGATATGTGGTGCGATAATCAAATAAATCTTGAGCATTGAGACTATTCCAGATCGCCTGTTCGCGCTGCCAATCACTGTCGGTCAAAAAATTACTGAGATTTAAATTAAAATCTGATTCTGCGGTCTGATGCAGCAGACGAGCATAAGCTAAATTAAGCTCAACAATAGTACCATTCATCTTACAGACCGCCTGTGGTATTGGCGATTTGTCGAATAGATCATGATATAAAAAATCTGGAATATCTAATTTTGATGAGCTATCTTTTATTCCTTCTTGAACCATCTAGACCTCATCGACACTGAATTTTACGAAATTAGCTTTACTGAACGTATTTGAAATATTTATTTGGTTTCAGATAATTATGCTGTTGCAGTCAGATAGTATTTATTGCTTATAAGCAGCTTTTCAAAATCACGAATAGGCATCGGACGGGCAAATAAATAACCCTGAACTTCATCGCATTTATTTTTTACCAAAAAGTCTAATTCTGCTTGGGTTTCAACCCCTTCTCCCACCACAACTAAACCTAGTTGATGTGCCATCTCAATCACGGATTTAGTAATGACTGCATTTTTCTGGTTTTGGTCAATATTAGTAATAAAACAACGGTCAATTTTTAAGACATCAAAGGGAAATTGATGTAGGTAACCTAGTGAAGAATAGCCTGTACCAAAATCATCAAGAGAAATTTTTATCCCTAGTTTTTTAATTAAATTCAGCTTTTGAATATTAGCTTGAATATTTTCAATTAGAATCTGTTCAGTTAGCTCTAATTCAATATATTTAGCATCTAAGTTTAATTCAAAGAAGAGTTGTGTCAGCTTATGAAATAAATCAGATTGCTTAAATTGATAACCAGATAAATTGACCGCAATTCGGAGGAAATCGAATCCAACCTGATGCCAGATTTTGGTTTGTTTACAAGCTTGTTCCAGTATCCAAGCACCAATTTGATCCATCAACCCACAGGCTTCCGCCAAGGGAATAATTTTATTAGGTAAGATTAAACCTAGCTGAGGATGATTCCAACGAATTAAAGCCTCAGCACTATCAATCTTGCCAGTACTTAAATTTACTTTTGGTTGATAGTAAAGCTCTAATCGATTTTGCTCGACAGCTTGGTGCAGATCGCCTTCCAAAGCTAAATCATTATTATGATTGGACGCAGTAATTCTAAATGCAGAGGTATAAAGCTTAAATCTATTTCCTCCTTGGTCTTGAGCATATACCATTGCTTGTTTTGATTGCTCTAGTAATCTCTCAATTTGTTGATGATCAAATGGATAATAAGAAATACCAAGGCTAGCTGTTAAAAAGTAATTTTTAGCTTCAATAGTAAAAGGTAAGCGTAATTGTTCAATGATTATCTGGGCGTAATCTGATGCTGTCTGTCTATGTTCCAATCCTGATTGCAGAATACAAAATTCACTATGGTCTAATCTGAGAGGAACACACTCATATATCTGATCATTAGTGTTGGCTTTTAGTCTCTGCGATAATGCTTTAATTAATAAGTCGCTTCTCTCTTCTCCCAGAGAGGCTAAGATACGTTCAAATCGATCTAATTTGATATAAATAACCGAGATCAGTTTTTTGTTAAGTTCTGATTTGTCTGAATTAGCCTTGCTTTTGCTTGAGCTTTTTATTCCTAATAATAGATAATTAAACAGCTCTTGTAGCATTAGCTTGTTGGGCAATTTAGTTAGGCTATCTTCATAGATATGACTTTTTTCTGCTGAATATTGTCCTAAGAGTTCGCTGACCTCCGTTAGTGATTTTTGAATTGCTATTTGTTCCTGATGTTTCTGAATTGCCATTTTGATAGTGGCGTGCAATTCTCGATCTTTGTAAGGTTTGAGAATATAGCCATAGCATCCTATATAACAAGCTCTTTCTAGAGTTTTATCATCCGCATATGCTGTAAGGAATATAATTGCTAAATTATGGCTTTCTCTGATTATTTTAGCTGTTTCAACACCATCAATCTCGCCTTTAATCGCGATATCCATCAAAATTAAGTCTGGACGATGTTTCTGGATGCTTTTAATTGCTGCCTTACCAGAAGAAACAATATTTGTCACATTATATTTTAATTTT
>JBCDEP010000246.1:0-5658 GCA_039179675.1 Cyanobacteria bacterium P01_G01_bin.67 | reverse complement strand
CTGCAAAAATAGAATCTTTGGGGCAGATTTCATCTATTTTTTGGTAAACTTCTTGCTTAATATTCCACTTCTCTGTCGTATTCTCAATGATAAATTCTGATGAATCAAGAAATTGATAATCGGTCGTAAATTTGATGCGCTGTAGAACATCATCAGGACTATCAGCCTTTTCACCTTTATTGAAAAAACCTTGAAAACGAATATTATTCCTGATTTCCTGTTGTGCATGCTCCAGAATCTCTTCTGAGAGATCCACAAGAATGGTTTGATGACCAGTTTGGGCAAGGTTTTGAGCTACTCCAATGCCCATCACACCAGCTCCAACAACACCGACTGTTTTAACGTTCATTTTCGGATTTACCTCATACGGGTTTTTGGGAATTTATTATTAGCTGGAAATATCTGATACCAGTTCCTCAGCTTCTTCTTCTGTTAACGACTCTAGTTTCTCGATAATAATTTTCTCCAAGGTCAAAGCCAATTCAGCTACAGTAGGTGCTTCGAATAAGATACTTATAGGTATTTCCACATTGAAGTCTTGACGAAGTTGCGAAATCATTTGAGTTCCTATTAAAGAGTTTCCGCCCAGATCAAAGAAGCTATCGTGGATACCCACCTGTTCGATTCCTAATAACTTCTGGTAGCGTTTAGCAATTCTCTGCTCAGTTTCACTACTAGGAGCAACGTAGGAAGTACGTAGATTTGGGCGTGTGTAGGTTGAATAAGTTTGATCTTGGCTTGTTATCTGTTCTGCATCTTGCTGAGGCTTACGCTTAATCCACTTATCGATTTCAGCTGTTATATCATTACGCCAGATAATTATTTGAGGAACTAAAGGATTAGACAAAATCCGCTGAAAAACGTCTACAGTTTCTCGTTGAAAACCTTTTGTCTCTATTTCAATTTGTTTTTGGATCTCAATTTGTTCTTGAGATCCTTGAGCTACGCTAAGGAGTGACTTATAAATAGAGTCAGCATTTTCAGCATGAAACCAGTTGGCACTGAACCAATTAACATTACCGATCTGGTTTTGCTTATGAGCAAAACCATCCACAAAAATATTGGCGGCAGTATAGGCAGCGACCGCAACTCCTCCTAAAACAGCTCCGACTGACGATACTAACATACAATAATCAAGCTCTTTCTCTTGTAAAACTTTCTCTAATATGTAGAGACCATAAACTTTAGGTTGAAACTGCTGCTCACATTCTGTATATTTTGCCTCCTGAATTGTCTTGCGCATTTCTTCTCCAAGAGAAGCCGCAGCATGGATCACGCCATTGATCTGACCAAATCGCTCCTCTGTTCGCCTCAAGGCTTTCTGCATTTGAATTTCATTTGTCACATCTGCTTTGACGATTAGAACCTCTGCACCTAACTTCTCTAGATTTTGCACTTTCTTGATTCTGATGCTTGTTGGATTGTCAGTATCGTGAGTCGATAGCCATTCCCCCCATTTCTGCTTGGTAGGTAATCCTGAACGTCCTAGCAAAACTAACTTTGCCTGGACAGTTTGGGCAAGGTATTCTGCTAAGGTTAAACCGATTCCGCCCAATCCACCTGTTATGAGGTATATTCCGTTTCGACGCAATCTTTTTGGAGGCTCAGCTAACTTGTCTAATCTTACTGCTTCAAAAGCTTGCACCCATCGCTGATTTCCACGATAGGCAATTACTAAATCAAAAGATTTTCCTGTAATTTCGGACATGAGCCGATCTATTAATGTCTCCTCTGAGCAACCCTCTGATTTGGGTAGTACGACATCAATGCTTTGGCAGGTGATGTTACTGTACTCCTGTGGAATAACTTTGCCCAATCCCAATAAGGTCGATTTTTCTGGATGACACACATCTGTACTTTCCACTGAGTGCATATTGTTAGACAATAGCCAGATTTGAATTGGGTCATCAATCAGCTGCTTGCTGAGAGCCTGAGTTAAAAATAGGAGGCTGTAGAAACCTGTGTGTTGGGTATCTTGAAAGAACTCAATGCTTGATTGGATTTGCTCATTAGATCTTAGGCTCCACAAATGAACTATGTTGTCGGGGAGCCTATCTTGAGTATGGAGGTCTTGGAGGAGATTATCATAGTCACTTTTCAAGCGATAATTAATAATGTATTCTCTTTCGCTGAGTTTGTTAAATTGCTCTCCTTTGCTAATTCTAGTGACATCTTGGTTCTCATTTTCTAGTTGTTGAATTATCTGGTTCCCTATGCCCAATTCATCGACAAATACCAGCCAACAGGACTTCCGCTCTGCCAAGCTACCCGCTTCAAATGAAACAGGCGGCATTGATTTTTTCCAGGAAGGAATGTAGAACCAGTCTGCGGGGTCTGATTTTCTTGCCAAAGAAACTTGCTCTCCAGCTATGGGTTTTCTTGGCTCTATCCAGTAACGCTGCCGCTCAAAGGGATAAGTCGGCAAGGGAATACGATGGCGGTGTTCATCGGTATATAACTTCGACCAATTTATCTCAACTCCTGAGAGCCATAGCTGACCCAAAGTATTGAGCAAGAAAGCTAAATCTGGCTGTTGATTAAAGGCATCACGAAGGGAAGGCAACACCACTTTATCTGCTACCTCCTCACTCTCCAAACACTGTAGTGCAAAGCTACTTAACGTTTGTCCTGGTCCAACTTCCAACAAAATCGGTTTCTGTTGTTTCCACAGCTCATTTACTCCTTCCGCAAAGCGCACAGCTTGACACATATGCTTTATCCAATAGCTTGGATCTGTAGCTTCGGCTTCAGTAATCCAGGTTCCTGTAACATTGGATAGATAGGGAATTTGCGGTGGGTTTAGGCTGACGGTTTTTACCAACTTGGTGAAGGGAGAGGCAATTGGTTCCATCATCTGGGAATGAAAGGCATGGGAAGTTGGCAAATGCCGACATGCCAATCCTTGTTCGGTCAACTGGTCAGCCAATTCCTCCACAGCGTCTGTATCTCCAGCAATTACACAAAGTTTTGCTCCGTTAATTGCTGACAAGGAAAGCTTATCGCCAAGGAGGGGTCGCACCTCTTCTTCTGACAGGGGCACAGCCAGCATAGATCCACTTGGCAAATCCTGAATCATTTGCGCTCTTTTGGCAACCAGAGTCAGGGCATCTTCTAAGGACAACACTCCAGCTAAAGTTGCTGCCACATATTCACCAATGCTGTAGCCAATCATCGCCACAGGACGAATACCCCAGGAGATAAACAACTGAGCCAAAGCGTATTCGATCACGAAAACTGCTGGCTGAGTCAGATAGGTTTGATTGAGTTGTTGAGTAGTCTCATCGGTGGATTTTTGATCGCGACCAAGCATCTTGCGCAAATCGAGACTTGATTGACTCAATTGAGATGTATTTGTTGTTAATTTGGTGGGGGGAGAACTTTCTGAAACTTGGCTTTTATTAGGATAAATTATATCTCTTAGATCTAGCTCAAGCAGAGGTTTGAGCATCTCACAACAGTGATCGACCTGTTCTCGAAATACTGGTTCGAGTTGGTAAAGCTCTAACGCCATATTGAGGTAATGAGTTCCTAATCCAGTAAACATGAAGGCAATAGGACGTTCGTTTACCTCTTTGATACTGGTGAGAACACGTTTAGGATCGCTCAGTGCACTTATTCCATTTTTAATATCTTGGCAGACAACTACCCTTCGATAATCAAATTCACGGCGACCAAGCTGAAGTGTATAAGCAACATCTGCTAAGTTGAGTTCCAGATTTTGTTCTAAATGTTTTGCCAAATTAAGTGTTGCCTTCTCCAAAGCCGAGCTAGTTTTAGCAGATAATATCAGTAACTGCCAGGGACGAGAAGCTACAGAATTCATTAAGAGGGGAGCTTCTTCAAGAACTACATGAGCATTTGTTCCTCCTATGCCAAAAGAACTCACTCCCGCTCGGCGTGGAGTGTCGTTTGCTTCCCATTGAGTGAGCTTGTTATTTACGTAAAATGGGCTGTTAGCAAAATCTATCTTAGGATTAGGGTCATTAAAGTTCAAGCTGGGAGGTATCTGTTTGTTTCTTAAAGCTAGAACAGTTTTGATTAAGCCTGCTATACCAGCAGCTGAATCTAGATGTCCAATATTCGTCTTGACTGAACCGACCGCACAAAAGCCTTTTTTGTTAGTATTAGCAGAGAAAGCTTGTGTTAGTGCTGCAATCTCTATAGGATCGCCCAAAGGAGTACCACTACCGTGAGCTTCTATGTAGGTGATAGTATCTGAATCTATTCCAGCTAGAGCCTGTGCCTCTAAAATAACTGCGGCTTGACCATTTATACTAGGTGCTGTGTAACCAGCTTTTACAGAACCATCGTTATTGATAGCTGAACCTTTTATCACTGCATGAATGTAGTCACCATCTGCTAGGGCATCTTCTAATCTTTTTAGCACTACAATACCTAACCCTCTCCCAAGAATCGTTCCCTCGGCTTGAGCGTCAAAGGCACGACAATGTCCATCGGGAGACATAATCATGCCATCCTGATATAAATATCCTGACTTTTGCGGTACGTTTACTGACACTCCTCCTGCCAAAACCACATCACATTGGTAATTTAGTAAGCTTTGACAGCTCAAATGCACAGCTACCAAAGATGTGGAGCAGGCAGTGTTAACGTTGACACTCGGTCCAGTTAGATTTAAATGAAAGGACGCTTTCGTAGTTACAAAGTCCTTATCATTACCAATAAATAGCTGAAAGAAATCTGTTAAATCTGCGGCTTCTGGATTTACGCTTAGATTATTTAACAAGTAGCTGTTCATACCAGCACCAGCGTAAACACCTATTCGACCCGTATATGTTTCAGAATCATAACCAGCATTTTCCAAAGCTGACCAGGCACACTCTAGAAAAAGACGATGCTGGGGGTCAGTAACTTCTGCTTCAGGTCGTGCAAAATTAAAAAATGAGGCATCAAACAGCTCAACATCTGACAAAACCCCCCCTGCCTTGACATATTTAGGGTTACTCAGCATAGCTGAATCTATGCCCATATTTATTAACTCATCATCGGTGAAGAAAGAAATAGACTCTACTCCATCATGTAAGTTTTGCCAAAATTCATCAATGTTTTTTGCTCCTGGAAAACGACCTGCCATTCCAATTATGGCTATAGATTCCAAAGAATCTTCTTTTTCCCACTTATCCATTTACCTTTCTCCTTTGTTGTCTGAGTATTTGTTCGCGTCTTTTTATGAATTTTTTTTGTTTGCTGGCACGGTCATATATACGTATGGAAGAATTTTCTTCAGCTTCTTCCACATCAGTTTTATGAGTTATGTATTGTGCTAATTCTTTGATAATTGGATATTTAAAAAGCTCGATTATTGATAATTTCATACCAAAGATTCTACTTAACTTCGCCTGAATACTAACTAAAAGCAAAGAGTTTCCACCTAGGCTAAAGAAATTATCATTGATTCCCACTTTCTCGAGTTGAAGCAGATCTTGCCAAACAGTAGCAATAGTTCTTTCTGCCTCAGTTTTGGGCATTACATAAGCTTCTTCCAACTCTGGGCGACTTTCTGGTGCAGGCAATGCTTTGCGGTCTACTTTGCCATTAGGTGTCAAAGGTAAATTGTCTAGGGTGACAAAGATATTGGGCAGCATATATTCTGGTAGCTGGGAACGCAGAAATTCTCGCAGTTGATTTGTCGCAATT
>JBCDEP010000271.1:0-3590 GCA_039179675.1 Cyanobacteria bacterium P01_G01_bin.67 | reverse complement strand
CCCTATCTAGGGAGTATGATAACTCAACCTATAGCTAATGTGGGTTTAGCTTCCGAACCTTCGATTGAAGCTATTGTCAAAGTTCAGCCCGATTTGATTATTGGTCTTGAAGAAAATGCTAAGCAGTACGATAACTTATCACAAATTGCTCCCTCCATACTATTAGATCGCTTAGATAAGTCTGAATAAGAGACTAACTTAAAAGTGGTCGCCCAAGCTGTAGATCGATCTGAGCAAGCAGAACAACTATTAACCGAAACCGAACAACGAATTACAGCAGCCCGTAAACTTTTGCTCCCTTAGTAGCTAGCAATCCTAAACTGCTATTGCTCAGTTCATCACAGTTGCAGGAGATTAATCTAGGGAACTTCAATCATGGGTCTTGTAGTTCCTTAATCGAAGAATTAGGATTTCAACTGATATCGTCTCCCGAACTAAATAATGCCGAACCAAATACGATTGTACCAATCTCGATTGAAACCCTGCCCCAATTTAACGAAGCAGATTCAATTGTAATGTTGGGAAGCAATTTTAGCGAACGAAAAGAACTAGATAACTTTGAGTCACATCAACTATCAAACATAAAACAGGCTTGGTCGGAAAACGCGATCGCGCAATCTTTAGACGTTAGTAAAGCAGGACGAGTTTATTTTATTCCTGCCTATCTATGTTTGGGTTTACCTGGTGCAATCGGTACTGAACTTTATCTAGAAGAATTAAAAGAACAATTATTACCGCCTGAATGAAGTTGGATGTCAGTCTTCTTTGCACCTTGGCTTTGCTAAAGCAAGTATAATTATTAAAAATGATTATCAATAAAGCTGGCTATCGCGATATTCACTTTTCTATGACTTTTTCTATACCTGCGACAGAATACTTTCTTCTAGGGAACAAAAACTGTCAAACTCAAAAATATAATTTACTTCTCGATGATGATGAAATCTTCATCGAACAAGTAGCAAGTTTGGGTCAGCATGGATATATGCGCTCCCTAGAATTATCGCCAGGGGTACATTTAGAAATTTGGAACTTTAGATGCGATCGCGATTTGATTCTCAAATGTTCAGGAGGAGATCGCACGAGTATTGAAATGATAATGTTAAATTCGGGTTGTTTTCCTGATAACGACATTTATCCCACTATTGGCGGAAAACAGTCTTTTATTGGTGGAAGCGGAGCTATACCCGCCAATCCTCTCCAGTTTTCAAATGGTCAACATCTCACGGGTGCAATCGTTAACTTCAAACCAGAGGTGTTTACTGGTTTCTTTCCCCATCTTGATCTAAATTCTGCTTTTGGCAAACAGATAATTAAAGGAGACGATTGGGCAGAATCGTTCTTTCCTAAGGTAACGCCTTCAATCTATGCCACAGTGCGACAAATTATTAACACACCCTACCAAGGTGCAATTAGAAAGCTCTACCTTCAGGCAAAGGTAATGGAGTTGCTAGCCATACAGCTAGACCAGATTATGACAGAGTTTAACTGCCTTCCCGTTATATCTAGCTTAAAATCTCAAAATATTGAGCGCATCTATCAAGCCAGAGATATTTTGGAGAATCAGTTGGAGAATCCACCATCAATCGCGGAATTATCTCGACAAATAGGAGTTTCTGATTTTACCCTACGTCGTGGCTTTCAGGAAATATTTGGTACGACGGTTATTGGCTATTTAACCCAAAAACGTTTAGAACAAGCCGAACTATTATTACGGGAGAAAAAGCATTCGGTTGCGGAGGTAGCGAACCTTGTCGGTTATGCTCATCTAGGTTATTTTGCAAAGGTATTTAAACGTCGATTTGGTCTTACCCCTAGTGAGTGCTTGGCAGGGAAGGTTTTTAGAGAATAGTTCTTCTGTATCAACCAATTTACCGATATCTCTGTTTTGTGACTATAAATCTCTTTTTTGCGATAGACAAGCAGTTGTTGAATTCTCTAGACTACTCCTCATAGTTATTAAGAATATTTTTAAATAAGACGGTTATTTACCGCATCTGAGGAGTTTGAATGAAATTATTATCGGTATTATTATCCGTTGCTTTAGGTTTAGTTGTAGTCAGTCCTGTTGCTTCGGAGACTTCTTTAGACACGAAGACTCGGGGACGGGGAGAAGGGGAGACAAGAGAGACGGCTCTAATAGAGAAATCCCCTGATCGGGAGTTAGACGACTTAAAGCAAAACAACATCAGTTATTCAGCGGCAGACTTATTGGCTCAGGGAGTTACCAGAGTTACAGGAGTAGAGGTAATCCAGACTGATGAAGGGTTGGAGTTAATTTTAAAAACTGTGGCAGGAAGTGAAAGATTGGTGCCGTTGATCCAACCTGAAGGTAACGATCTAGTCATTGACATTCTCGATGCAACTTTGGCATTCTCAATTAGAAATGGTGTGACAGAACTCGATCCCGCACCAGGAATTCCTCAAGTTACGGTAAATCAAGGCGATGAAAATAGTATTAGAGTTAGTATCACGGGAGAAAATCGGGCACCAAGCGCAGAGATAATAACTGGTAGAGACGATTTAGTATTAAGCGTAACTCCTGATAGCACCGCCGCCGATGAGCCAGATGATTCAATTAACGTGATTGCTACAGGACAGGGAGCAGAAGATGAATATTTTGTCCCCGATGCTAGTACAGCAACTCGCACTGATACTCCTATTCGTGATATTCCCCAGTCGATTCAGGTAATTCCCCAACAAGTAATTGAAGATCAGCAGGCGATTGGGCTTGATGAAGTCCTGACTAATGTCAGTGGGGTAATAAATGGTGGCAGATCTAGTAATGCAGAAGAGGAGTTCAATATCAGAGGATTTAGCGACACTTCGGTGCTTCGAGATGGTTTCAGGCAGTTTGGTAGTCAAGGGCAGAATTTTGCCGAAACGGCAAATCTGGAGCGAGTCGAAGTACTCAAAGGTCCTGCATCGATTTTGTATGGCGAAATTGAGCCTGGGGGGATAATTAACCTGGTGACGAAAAAGCCCTTATCAGAAGGTTCTCTTTACGAAGCAACGTTGCAGCTAGGAGATGATGCTTTGGTGAGTCCTCAGATTGACTTTTCTGATGCTTTAACTTCAGATGGCAGCTTGCGCTATCGACTCAATGCCTTATACCGACATGAAAATAGTTTTCGTAACTTTGAACAAGATTTTGAACGATTCTTTGTCGCTCCTGTAATTAGCTGGCAGATTGGCGATCGCACTGACATTACGTTTCAATTAGACTATACCGATGATGAATCTCCCTTTGATTCTAGTCTTCCAGCATCGGGAGACGGAATATTTGATGTCTCTTTTGACAGAATTATTAATCAAGACGACTCTGTAGTTGAGAGCGAATTAATTAACGTGGGTTATGACCTAGAGCATCGCTTTAGCGACAACTGGCAATTACGCAATGCTTTTCGCTTTTCGGATCGAGATAATTTTACTAATGGAACACTTGGAGCTGAAGTTGATGAAGTAACTGGTATTGGACCGCAGTTCTTTGCAACACAAGACGTAGATATTCAAAACTACACACTACAAACAAACGTGGTGGGTAAATTTGATACGGGTTCGGTTAAACATACTCTCTTGTTTGGGGTCGATCT
>JBCDEP010000041.1:0-42300 GCA_039179675.1 Cyanobacteria bacterium P01_G01_bin.67 | reverse complement strand
GCTAATTTGCTGAGTGTTATTCAAACTTGCCGTTTTCGACATCGCTCAGTAATGGATTTCTTTACTCAAGCTTTGATGGCTAGTGCTGGTTTTATCGATTGCCCTTCTTTGATTCCTCAATTTGATACCTGAATTCTTACGCTCGAAGTCTCTTTATTCCAAAGAAGATGGCTACTTTTTTCAATCACTAAAGTTTTCAGTCCTTCCCATTACTTAATTTTTTGAGGCGAAAATACTTGCTCAACTAGAACTGATCAAAATTTGCGTTTTTTGATGCGATGATGTCCTGCCTCATAACTAACAGAAGTAACTTCTGCTTCAGTATTGTCTATTAAAAAATATAGGGACGTACCGTAGTACGTCCCTGCGGGTTATGTTATTAAATTGCCTAGATTGAATTAGATACTAATCAATACCTTCAATCTTGTCTTCCACTTCTTGATACAACTCACGCAAGCGATCAAGGTTTTCTTCACTGGTTTCCCAGTAACCACGACCGTTGACTTCGAGTAGAGTACCGACGATTTTACGGAAGGAATTAGGGTTCATATCCATGAGACGTTTGCACATTTCAGGATCGTCGATGAAGGTAGTGTTGACATCTTCATAGACCCAGTTATCTACAGCATCGGCGGTAGCAGACCAACCCATTGTGTTAACCAAACGCTTGGATAGTTCCCGCACACCTTCGTAACCGTTGCTTAACATACCTTCGTACCATTTGGGGTTGAGTAGTTTAGTACGAGCGTCTAAACGTACTGTTTCGGAAAGGGTACGGACTTGAGCGTTAGCGGTGGTTGTGTCGGCGATGTATGCCGTAGGTTTTTTACCGTCATCTCTTAAGCTGGATACGATCTTGGTAGGATCGGAGTCGAAGTAGTGAGATACATCGGTGAGGGAGATCTCGGAAGAGTCTAGGTTTTGGAAAGTTACATCTGCTTTCTTTAAAGAAGACTCAAACAAGCCTCGGCTTTCATCCATTACACCAGGGTTGTCGGAGTTAAAGGCAAAAGACTTACGGTTGAGGTACATATCCTGTAATTCTTTTTCTTCTTCCCAACTGCTGTTTTCTACTGCCAGGTTAATGTTGGAGGAGTAAGAACCAGAGGCGTTAGAGAAGATGCGGGTCGCTGCTTGGCGGACGTTGATACCCATTTCTTCCGCTTGTTCCAGTGCGTGTTTGCGAACGAAGTTCATTGCTATTGGTTCGTCGGCTTCGGCTGCCATTTTCACCCCGCGATCTAACAGGTTCATTTGGTTGATGAACAAGTCGCGGAAGACACCAGAACAGTTAACTACTACATCGATACGAGGACGACCTAGTTCTTCTAGGGAAATTAACTCTAGTTTGTTAACGCGACCTAGCGCATCGGGGACGGGACGTACACCAACCATCCACATGATTTGAGCTAGAGATTCGCCGTAGGTTTTGATGTTGTCTGTTCCCCAAAGTACACAAGCTATACTTTCGGGGTATTCGCCACCGTTATCAACTCTTTGACGCTCGACTAACCGATCTACAACGATTTTGGCTGACTGTACCGCAGCCAAAGTAGGAATAGATTGAGGATCTAAAGCGTGGATGTTCTTTCCAGTAGGTAAGACGTTGGGGTTACGGATGGGGTCGCCACCAGGACCAGGCATTACATACTCACCTTCTAAGGCTTTTAATAGTCCGCCCTGTTCGTTGTCGGCACAGACCTGTTCCAAACAGAATTCTAGATACTCCATTAAAGGCTTAAGGGCATCTGGATCAACGTTTTTATAACCATGTTCGTGTAAGGCTTCGACCCAAGGTTCTTTTTTACCAATATTAAAGAAGTTGAGTTTAGAAACCATCGAAACCCGACCATCCGCATCGATTTGCGCCCGAACTAAAGCACCTACCGCAGCGCGAGTCGCTTGGGTGATGTCTTGGAATAGCTGTACGTCTGCTAGGACACCGCGATCGTTATTAGCGTAGATTTCATCGATATCTCTGCCTAAGCTATTAGCAATGATGCGAGGTAAGGAAATAATCCCTTCTTCCTCGCGGTCAAGGTTAGAGATATTTACTAGAGTTGCGATCGCTTCTTCGGCTGTTGGTGGTTTACCAATGATATGCAAACCACAGGGTAATAGACGAGATTCGATTTCCATTAGCTGTTTGTAAACCAACCCAATAATGGTATCCCGTTCTTCCTGAGTCATGTCTTTGGCGGAATAGTCGGGAAATTGGATATCTTTATCCAGGTTACAAATCCGCGCCTGATCCATAACCGTATCGACAATTTGAATACCCCGTCCGCCATCTTTCAAGCTTTGGTAAGAACCAATTAGTTCTCCCAATTCCTTCAAACCTTTGTACAGTCCAGCATTTTCTGCGGGAGGTGTGAGGTAAGAAATAGTAGCTGCATAACTACGACGTTTGGCAATGGTCGCTTCAGAAGGGTTATTGGCTGCGTAGTAGTAAATGTTGGGAATAGAACCAATCAAACTATCGGGGTAACAGTCCCCAGACATACCCATTTGCTTCCCTGGCATGAATTCCAAAGAACCATGAGTACCGAAGTGCAATACTGCATCGGCTTTCCAGATATGCTCTAGGTAAGTATAGTAAGCTGCAAAACCGTGGTGGGGAGAAGCAGATCTGGAGAACAACAAGCGCATGGGGTCGCCTTCATAACCAAAAGTAGGCTGTACGCCGATAAAGACGTTACCAAATTCCTTACCATAGATTAAGAGATTTTGACCGTCGCTATTGAGGTGTCCTGGAGGGGGTCCCCAATTTTCTTCGAGCTTCACCGAGTAGGGAGTCAGTCTTTCATACTGTTCCACCGACATCCGATGAGCAATATTAAGTTCAGGAGAAGCATACTGTGCTTGAGCATCGTGAATTACAGCCTGCATCAAGTCTTCTGCCGATTCGGGTAAGTCTTGAATATCATAGCCATTATCTCGCAAGCCTTTCATGGCTTCATAAATTGAGCCGAATACGTTTAAGTATGCGGCAGTACCCACATTTCCTTTATCAGGTGGGAAACTAAAGACGGTAATTGCGACTTTTTTCTGAAGTTTTGGTTTTTTCCGTAGGCTACCCCACTTCATTGCTCGGCGAGCGATCGCTTCTACCCGATCTTGGAGAGCAATAGATTTACCAGTTGCACCATCTCTACCAGAAGCAATAATAGGTTCGATCGCACCATCTAGTTCAGGAATCGCAATCTGTAATGCTACCTGTACGGGATGTAAACCAAGCTCGCTTTCTTCCCACTCTTCTGTCGTTTGGAATACTAACGGCAACGCCACCATGTAGGGACGGTTGAGACGTTGTAGAGATTCGATCGCCTTGGGATGGTCTTGTCTGGCGGGACCTCCTACTAAAGCAAACCCTGTTAAAGAAACTACAGTATCGACAATAGCTTGATTTCGATCACCATTCCAAAAATATTCATCTACTGGCTTGGAGAAGTCTAAACCACCAGCAAAAACAGGAATGACTCGCGCCCCCATACATTCAAGTTCCTGCACCATTGCCACATAGTGAGCGTTGTCTTGGGTAACTAAGTGTGTACGCTGTAACACTAAACCAACGCAGGGTGCTAATGGATCTTTAAGATCGCTGCTAATATCGCTACGGCTGTTGAACCAGGCTAAATATCCTTCAAGATCCTCGAACATTTTCGGTGCCAGAGGATGCCAGATACCCATGTCAGGATAGACAATAGGTTCTTCATAGGTAAATTCTTGATCTTGTTTGCCAGGATAAACATATTTATCCGACAGCATTAATAAAAAGTTCTCTAAATTATCGGAGTTACCACCCAACCAATACTGAAAACTCAGCATAAAGTTACGAGCGTCCTGTGCTTTCTCTACAGGCAAGTATTTCAATACTTTAGGCAAAGTCCGCAACAGCTTGAGCATCGCATCTTGAAAAGAACTGCCAGACTTCTCTTTACGCTTACGCATAAATTGCGCGATCGCACTTTTCGACTGTCCTAACTGCGCCATCGAAAAGCTACCCATCTTATTCAGACGCATAACTTCGGGCATAGAAGGAAATACCACTGCAGCATCTAAGTTATCGCGATGGGGTTGTACAGCTTCAACTACTTTCTGAGCCAAGTCTTCGACAAATATCAATGATGCAATAAATATATTGGCAGCAGCAACATCATTTTTAAAATTATGATAATTTTCTTCGTCTCTTAATTCTTCTATTAAATAACCGCTTAATTCTATTGCTAAATGTGGATTATTACTATTAATCGCTCTAGCTGCCTCAGTTAGAGTGCTTTGATACTGAGGCTCCAGCACGACATAGACCACCCTAAGTAGATCACGTCCGTTAACGGCATTTGGCTTAACGTGACGAACGGTGGACTTAACCTGGGTGAACATATAATTTGACTCTCCTTTTATAATTGTCGATACGAAAAGGTTGCTCTGAGTAGAATCGCTCTTGATTTACCCAGAAAATAGGCTTTTGTCTGTAAGGTATTTTTATCAAAAAATGTTACTCAAAATCCGTCAGACTCCTTATCTGACACAATTCGATAACAATTATTAAACATTACGTAACAAACTTTAACAGAATTTCTGAGTGATCACTTAAATTTTAATTTACATTAATTAACAAAAATATAATTGACAATTTTATATTTTTAGTATCTATAAAATTGCAGGGATATTTGGTTGGGAGAGTAGAGCAGTGGCATTCTCACAAGCATCGTAATCATTCCCTATGAGAAATAAATCTTGTTTAATGCCAATTTAATTATTATGAATTAATACACTCAATAATTTCATTTTAAAATTCAATAGTAGAAAGAAAACTTATTATGTTGATAATAATCATATATTAGATGGTTTACGTAAGTATTATGATGTTTTTTTCTTAACAAGAGCTACAAAATAAACAATATAGATTAGATTATAAGATGCTTTTCATAATGAAGTCTTAATGCAATCATATCTTTGATGTTGCATAATTGATTTATTAATAAAAATAATTTCAAGTATTGTTGTTTTACTATTGGGATTATTATCTTTCTTTCCTTCAGCTTCTTTGCTACTATCATGCTATCAATAGTTGGATTAGCTTTGGGTGCATATAGTTTATTAAAGAAATCAAAACAAAAATGCTAAAATAATGTCTATTTCAGGAATAATACTGTATACTTTAATCTTTAATATTTTAATTGTTTTGTATAAAAATCACTCACTTTTATTTACGTCTATTAAAGAATTAAAGCGATCGTCATGAACAAGATACTGAAGCGCTCGATATAATAGTAGTGTAAATCTTATTAAGTATAAGTTTTAGTTAACAAGAATAGCTCCAAATTAATTGATTCTTTTTAATTCTCTGTTTGAACTTTAGCTGCCTATTTCGATTTATCACCAGTTTCTCCAACGGGAGGATAAATTCCTTCAAGATCGAATGCTTGTTTTAAAAGTTTTCTCAAAGTTCTTTGTACTCGTAAATGTTTACCAGGTTTGACCATAGTTGTTGTATGAATAGATACGCGAGTATCCCCAAATTCTTCAATTCCCTGTACTTGGGTCGCTTCTAAAATGTCATCATTTTCTACTTGCAGTTGATGACCAGTCGTTTCGATAATCTTATAAACGCGGTCTAGATTAGTATCGTAATTGACACCGATATCAACAGCAGCATAGACAAACTCTTTAGAATAGTTGGTGATCGCTTTAATATCTCCATTCCGCACAATATGAACCTGTCCATTGCTATGACGAATACGTGTTGTTCTTAATTCGATCGCTTCTACATATCCTGATGCGGTATCAGTTTCGATGTAATCTCCGACTAAATAATAATTTTCAAACAACAGAAAAAAACCTGAGACAATATCATTAATTAAGTTCTGCGCTCCCAGACCGACAGCCAAACCGATAATACCTGCACCTGCTAAAATCGGAGTTGTATCAATGCCAACTGTATCAAGAGTTGAAATTCCTGCTCCAAAATAGATCAGGTATTTAGAAGTACTTTTGAGCAAAGGGGTAATTGTCTGACGTTGCTGTAATTGAGCTTCAGTTAGATTCTTTGACTTGAGCAATAGCTCTTCAACGAGCAGATAGATTACTGAAATCAAGATCCGACTGAAGAGAAAAATTGCGATTAATTTAACCCCAACAGGTCCCCAATCTGCTAATTTGGCAATAAATGTAACTTGTTGCACCACTAATGTTGCCATAACAACATAGATAATATACTCCAGGCAATGCTTGAGAAAAGGAATTAAATATCTAAGTCGACAGTAAAATTGCAGCAGATTTTCTGGATTAGTATGCTTAACGCTGAGGACATCAAGGGTATCGATCACAATGGCAACTGCTTTTAAAATGAGTAATCCGACGGCGATAATTGCATAGATTCGCAACAATATATATAAATATTCAGTGATAATAGTCGGCAGAATTAGGAATTGAGCGCAAGCAATTGTAATTACAATCACTGATACATTACTGATATTAATTTTTACAGCCTTGAAGAATTTGGCAACACTTTGATCATTGCCAGAGATGTCATCAAAGTTCTGAGCAAATGTTGATATTCTAGTCAGCAGAAGATTCAATAATCGTAAGACAATAATTGTTGCTATTATGGCAGCGATACATTTGATAATTCCCGAGCCAATAGTAGCCCAAAACGCTTGAGGGATTTGGTGGATAAATTTCAAACTAAAATCACGAACATTTTCGCCACGATAGATTAAAAATCCATTAACGCTGATAATCGCCAATGACAGCAACATACTGAGAAGAAGCAAAAAACTACGAGTTTGGCGACGAATTGCTGAAGTTTGCTTTTTTTTGAGTAGAGGAATTTTAATAATTTGCTGGTACAGTTGACCAAAACACCGATTTACGAGAAAGAAAAAGATACAAACTAAACTAATTTCCCCTAAAATTGTCAAAATGTTACTGGTCAAGGTTGCCATAGCTGTCATAGTCAATCTTCTCTTTTTAGAAAAGCGTTATTGTGGTCGACTCAAACTAATTACACTATTTTGCTCTTATTGAGAAGCTCATTTCTACATAGACCTAATCAATAGAGTTGGGACAGACTTAAACCAATAAGTTTGGCGGTCGTAATCAACCCTATTGCCTTATAACTTGAATCTTATTTACTGAATCTACAATAGGCTTCTTAGATGAATAGCAGATTAATATTTTCTCTATTTTCTTCGTTAATCATTTGTCACAAACTTTAATTGAAAAGATGCTTAAAACTAGCAAAAAATAATGCCGCCCAATTCAGAGATCGCGCTGATAGACAGAGCAATCATCGAATAGAGACGACAAAGTATTTAGCCTTTTAAATAAATATTGGTAAATACCGCCATTTATTTTATTATTGAGGTTTTGTCTTAGTATGCAAGACCCATACTGCGAGTAGTTTCCGCACCTAAATAGACACGGATACTTAAGAAGTCGGTAGGACAAGCCGTTTCACAACGTTTGCAACCTACACAATCTTCAGTACGAGGAGATGCGGCAATTTGACCAGCTTTACAGCCATCCCAAGGTACCATCTCCAAAACGTCAGTAGGGCAAGCCCTGACACATTGAGTACACCCAATGCAAGTATCATAAATTTTGACGCTATGGGACATTTTTATATAGCTCCAACTGCGAAAGTTATTTGATCGTATTCTAGATAGAATCAAGGGTTAGTTTACCCCATGCTCCTATTCTGACCTGGCTCAGGGCGAGATAACTTTAAATTCTGTTACAAGCAGCACGATATATATATTGATTTGGAAACTAAATTTAATATTTCTTAAGCTATCGGCAAAATATCTGCTTGATTTCACTTTGAAAGTTCGCTAAATAATTAAGAAAGCGACAGTTGTGTATATAGAGCATGGTCAATCCCAATTCCCATCGACAAAAATCATCCACCCTTCCCTTTAAAGTTAAATTAATCAACACTCATTATGGCGTGATGGAATTACATCCATCTGCTTCTAATATTGCGATCCGCCGTGCTTATCGCCAACTGAGCAAAAAATATCATCCTGATACGACCGTCTTATCGTCTAGTATCGCTACGGCAAAATTTCAAAGACTCAATGAAGCTTATGCCGTGTTGAGTAGTCCCGAAAAGCGATCGCTTTACGATCTCAAGATTGGCTATTCTCGTCTGAATGTGATTCAAGCGCCTAACTGGTCTGAACCCGATCTTAATCAACATTCGAGAACGGCTTATTTAGACCCCACAGATCGTCCTCTTTCTTCAGGAGAAATTTTTGTACTAGTGCTTTTGGGACTTACTTTTGCAGGGTGTCTACTTTTGGTGATGGTGGTAGCTTATCTACGAGGCTAGAATCTTATTTGGTTACTAGCTAGTCATTAGGTAAGTAGGTGGGCAAAATAATTTGTAAAACTTGGGAAGCTAATCTGTTCCCTGTTCCCTGTTCCCTATTCCCTATTCCCCGTTCCCTGTTTCCTGCCAAAACCGTTTTATATTTAATTTCATCTACTTGCTTACTTGTTTTTGGAACATGGCGATCGCTTCTTCACACCAAGCGATCCATTCGGTTTCATAACGAATTCCTCGGCGAAGCGTGAGGTACATGCATTTTTTTTCTAGGGAGAGTTGAGACTCATTAGCAAAGGATTCTTGCTCTTGTGCTTTAAGCGCAGCTAGATTATCACTATGTATCTGATGACGGCGCTGTAATTCAGCAATAATGGTAGCAGGAGTAGTCAAATGTGCGGCTAAAACTTTGACCAGGACTTCTTCTCTAATTGCGGTAGGTTCTGATGGTTTAGCAATCCATTCCAGCAATATTTTTTTTCCTTCTGGGGTAATGCGATATAGTTTTTTGTTGGGACGACCATCCTGAGTCACAATCTCTACAGCGATCGCCTCTAAGTCCTGAAGCTTGGTCAGCTCACGATACACTTGTTGCTGACTGGCTTGCCAATAATGAGTCGTACATTTAGAGAATTTTTTCCACAGATCGTAACCGCTAAAGGCATCATCGCCCAATGTTGCCAAAATTGTATGTGCTAAAGCCATTGATGAAAAGAATTAGTAACGAATTATTATCGTCTGGAATCAAGAGTTTCTATTCAAAGTCGCCACATTGATACTCAACAAGTTTTGTATGTGCTAAAGTAATATTCAACAAATTGTATATAAAATAATTGTATACGAAATTACAAAATTAGTTTTCTCAGTTCAGTTTCGTTGGTCAATTTTGCTCCCATACTTGCTCAATAGCGAAAAGATATGGAACAGGATCAATTTCCTCGTCAAACAAAGTCTTTAATAGAACCATCAGTCAAAATTAAGTTGTCAAAGTGGCAATTAATAATTATTACTGGAGTTATTCTCGGATTGGGTTTTTGGTTAGGACAAAGTACTCAATCCCCACCAACCAGTTTGGCGCAATCCGTCGAGAACAAAACTCAGGGAAATATCTTGCCCGTAGCAACCACCAAATTGGAGCCAGTCCAATCTTATCAGACTACCCAAACCTATACAGGTGAGGTTAAAGCATCGCGCAGCAGCGAAGTCGGTTTTGAACGAGGAGGTAAGTTAGTTGCTGTATTGGTAGACGAAGGCGATCGCCTTGACACAGGAATGCCTCTAGCTAAATTAGATACAGCTAACTTAGAAGCAGAAAAAAAAGCCTTGGTAGCCCAAAAAGCTCAAGCTCAAGCAGTTTTAGCCGAGCTTAAAAATGGGGCACGTAGCGAGCAAATCACCGCAGCCCAAGCTTCAGTTCGCGATCTTGAGCAGCAGCTAGCATTAGAAAAGCTCAAAAGTTCTCGTCGAGAATATCTCTATCAGGAAGGTGCGATCGCACGGGAACAATTGGATGAAATAGCTTTTAATCGCAAAGCATTACAAGAAAGATTAACTAATGCCCAAAGTAACCTCGCTGAATTAAACAACGGTACTAGAGTAGAAAAGATTATCGCACAACAAGCGGCTATTGAAGCTCTCAATGCTGAAATCAATAACTTAGACATTTCTATTGCCAAAAGCGTACTCAAATCACCCTTTTCAGGAATTGTCGCCAGCCGCAACTTAGACGAAGGGGTGGTTGTGGATATGGGTCAGTCAATCCTCCGGGTGGTAGAAGATGTTGATCCAGAGGTTAAAATTGGGATTCCCTCAACCTTGAGCAGACAAGTACCACCAGGCAGCAAACAAGAAGTCGAAGTAGGCAAACAAACATATCAGGCGATCGTCAGTTCTATTTTGCCCGAAGTGGATGCCGCCACTAGAACCCGCACTGTAGTTTTAAGATTGCCACCAACAGCCAGGAACAAGGTAGCGCCTGAACAAATTGCTCGATTGTCAGTTACTCAAAACAGCCATACTGATGGTTATTGGCTACCGATTAACGCCTTGGTAAAAGGAGATAAGGGATTATGGTCATGCTTTGCTATTGTTGACAGCAATAATGATAATCCAGAAGTAGAACGCAGACATATAGAATTACTAGAAACCAGGGAAGATCGAGTATTGGTTACAGGAACTCTTAAGCCAGGAGACTTAATTATCACTGATGGCGCTCATCGATTAGTACCAGGTCAAGTAGTACAGTTGACTGCTAGCTGAGGTGTGGGAGCTTGTGAAAAAACTCGAGACTGAATCCTCGTGAAAGATTCAGAACTGTTTACGTTGCCAACTCATAGGAAAGCCAAGTGCAGCATTTCTCATATATTCATTGACGCTGATACCAGCCTTTCTCGCCTTATTTCTGATTACCTGAGCTTCCGCGTCGCTCAAAGAAATAACAAAACTGCTAGCATTAAGATCGAATGAGGAAGCAAGCTTTACTTGATCATTGCTGATGAAGGACATGGTCAAAATACCTGGGTGTTAGTGGTTTTTCTATCTAAACTTTTTCTGTGCTTTTACTGCTGTGATATAGATCGTAATCTACAAAAAACCTTTAATAGTATTAGAAAAAAGTGCCAGAAAAAATCTTAACTATATTTTAATGTATCGTGTTTCAGAAAGCTCAGCAAGGGATGGAAGTTATCATTATTTTCAGCTTATTTTCAGTATTATTTAGCTATTTTGCGTTAGCTGCTGTCAAAGTTACTATTGTTGAGTCAATTATCGCCAACCAGGATGTCCAATGCTAAGCAAATCACCCACTTGAAACCATAATACATAAAATAATGTAATTGTCGCGTTGTGTAGTTAAAAGTGTTACTGAGCTTGAGTAAGCTGTCAGGTACTGGTATTTAATTTGCTAGTTGGGGCTGGAGTTAGGGAATTTCATCAAATTTATGAGTAGGTGGGCGAAATTATTGATAAGATACTAGCGCTAATTTTTCCTGACCCCTGACCTTATCCGCTCTCGATTTCCCCTTGCTCGGAATTGATCTGCAATTGTGAGGGGTACAAATATCAAGTAAAGACCCTGATAAGCTAGCGAAGACTACATCTAAATAGCGATCGCTCATCGCAGAAACTCTAGGATTACTAAGAGATCCCTTTGCTGAAATTCAAGGAATTTCGCATTAGCTTCAAATCCCTCTGCCTACATGCGGGCGATGCGCCCTAAAGGATACCGCTTTGCATATGCTTTAGTGCAAGCCCTCTGTGCCCTCTGCCCTCTGCCTCTACCCAATTTTTGAATGGTGTATATCAACAGGATTTAGTATGATTCAGTTGATTGGCGGCTTTCCTTGAGGGTCTTTACCCTGAGAAGTATTTTAGATTTCTTTTGCAGTATCAATACGATCAAGGCTATTCACTGCTAGTCTCTAGTTTTCCTTTCAATCCCTTCGAGACACAATTGCCAGAGATGATGTGGATTTCTTAGTTAATGAACTACAAATATACTGCTGATATTTTGATTAACTCTGGATTTCTCTGAAAATCATCATTTTTTTCTTGTCTTTCTATAATACTAGAGCCTAATTTTTCAGCTAGAGGATTAGAAGAAGTAAGAAAGATAATTGTGCTTCAAGTTTATTAAACTTACCTTTATTTTGTTCCTTAAAATCATTAACCAACAAAGGAGAAGTTTCTATACTTGTTGCCTCTAATCTTTCCTTAAGACTTTGATCAAAAGATATGAGATAACCCGCTCAAAGATATAACCTTTAGGCAGTTGAAGTTAATTTACCAACAGCATTTTGAGCTAAGCTATCCAAATTAAATTCAGTATTTAATTTATTATTCATCTTATGAAAACTTTTAAATAGTGTGGCAGAAAAGATTAAATAGTGTGGCAGAAAAGATCGGAGTTCTCTAATTTCAATTGTATCTAAATTCAACCACACTAAATAATTCTGACCTTAGCCTCCACAAGTAAAGATCATGCCCATTAGCTGATGAGTGATCGGCAAAGTATCAACAATCATTGCCACACACAATAGCATCATATAGAAGATGGAGTATTTAAACATGCCACGGGCTAATTGGTTGTTAGTCGGGTCTTGTTTTAACTCCCAAGCTTTATAGAGAAACTTAGCTCCTAGATAAAGAGCGATCGCGCCGTACAAAATACTCAGATTACCCAAAGGATACATAATCAGTAGGCTAGCAGGAATTACCAACAGGGTATAGATCCAAATCTGTTTAACTGTCTCTGTTTCTCCTTTAACTACGGGCAACATTGGTACTTCAACTTCGGCGTAATCATCTTTGATCATTAAAGCTAAAGACCAAAAATGAGGAGGCGTCCAAAGGAAGATGAGGATAAACAGTAACCACGGGACTAAACTTAGATCACCTGTTACCGCAGCCCAACCAACTAGAGGCGGAATCGAACCTGCTGCCCCACCAATTACAATATTTTGGGTTGTGTGACGCTTGAGCCAGTGGGTATAAATCAGCATGTAAAATACAATGCCCGACATGGCTAAAATTGCTGCCAGTAAGTTAGCAAATACCGCTAGCAGTGAAAATGATAATGCCCCTAAGACTACAGCAAACATTAAAGCATGACGAGACTGTACCCTGCCCGCAGGAATTGGTCGTTTGCGTGTTCGCGTCATGGTAAAGTCAATGTCGCGGTCGTAGATACAGTTTAAGACCTGTGCCGAAGCTGCCGCTAGGGTTCCACCTAATAAGGTAACGAGTAAGAGTAAAGGATCAACTCGACCATTAGAAGCAATCCACATTGAAGCGGCAGTGGTGATTAGCAAGAGAGGAATGATCCGTGGTTTAGTTAGCTGATAATAACTTTTCATCACTTCAGCTAGATTTTGATTACTGCGAGCTATACTTGTCCCTGTCATTATGTTCTTCCCTAAAATTTTGTCTCAGATGTCGTTGTGTAGTGAGTAGTAGATTTAGATTGCGGAAAAAGTATGGTTACATGATTGATGGTTGCGTGCTGTTGTCTCTAATTGCCAACACCGTGAAGGCGATTAATACTCCCAATAAACTGGCTCCTACTGCCTGATGAGTAACTGTCAAAGGTTCTACCTGAAGGTGCAGTCTAAAAGTAGCGATTCCCAACAAAATTTGCAAACTTACCAATGCTGCTGCTAAATTAGCGAGAATTCTCAGCTGCTTATGCAGTCCAGGAGTACGCCAAGCAAACCAGATAACTGCTATCGTGGCTAGAGTCGGTGGTACGACACCTAGGATGTGTGCATTCATTACGTTACATAATTGTGAGCCACCAAAGCATTGATGCAATGCCCAACGGGAACCGACTAATCCGCCTAAAATGCTTTGTAAATAAACCAAGACAGCTGCACTTAGACCGATCCAGCTGAGTTTTCCTGCTGCTCTTGTCCCTTTATATGGCGTTAATGCAGTACCCATGATCATTAGCGTGCTAAAAAATAGCAGAGCCGTCCCTAAGTGTGCCGTCACAATATCAAAACGGAGGAGCTGGGTTACGGTAAGCCCCCCCAAAATGCCTTGAAACACAATTAGAAATAGAGCGAAAGTAGCAGTCCAGGGTAACCATCTGGGCAACTCTTGACGAAACCACCAGCTCAATCCAGCTAAAGCGATCGCACTCATGCCAATTAAAGCCGCATCCAAACGATGAAACCATTCTAAAAATACCTGAAGGTTCATCTGCCGAGTTGGTACCAGTTGACCATAGCATAAGGGCCAATCGGGACAAGCTAAACCTGCATTCATAACTCTGGTGGCACTGCCTACCGCCATTAATAATAAGGTGGCGATCGCTATTTTCCAAACCAAGCGTCTAATCCAAACTATGGGCTGAGAACCTCGCTGGGCTTGAGTCTTAGTAACGGGCGATCGTAAGAGTGATTCGGTCATAGCAAAATTATATGAAGATAATTAAGATAAATCTTTATAAAACTAGAAGCAACTACTCAACTAGTGCCAATCATCATTTTCATGACAAGCTTTTTTGCTTGATGGACTTTTGTCTTTTACTATCTTCAATGTAACGACCTTTTCCTAATAGTTTTATCTTTTTAGATATTCTTCAGATTGCCACTTTAGGCTGTCTACAAAACTTAAAGTTTGTAAAGAAAAAGTTAAGTTTGACCAATAAAAAATATATATGAGCTAGCCGATTATATATATGGGTTTTCAGATCCCAAACAAAAGCTAAAGAAACTACTTAATTTTGCGACACTTGAGTCAGATAGCTGTTTATTTTTTAGTAATTTGATCTACCCTAATAACTAGACGAAAAAATATTTTTGTAGCTGAAATTTTAATCCCAAATTTGATTTGTCACCTTCTTATTTAGAAGTAGCGAAGTAACAAATTATAAAGTTTACTCACTTGTTTAAACTGACTAGATTAACTTAAGTCACTTAAAAATACCAAAATTCTCAGAAACACTACCTCAAATTATCATCGTGAACATTCCCCCCAGCATCCTGACTCTAATTGCCGGCGTAGCCATGACCTTAATAAGCCTTTGGTATGGTCAAAACCACGGACTTCTTCCCTTAGCAGCCTCCACTGATGCAGCAGAAGTAGACGAGTTATTTAACTTTATGATGACCATTGCTACTGGTCTGTTTCTTTTGGTTGAAGGGGTTTTAGTCTACTCTGTATTCAATTTTCGTCGTCAAAAAAACGATACCACTGACGGACCACCTATTGAAGGGAACGTCCCCTTAGAGATTGTCTGGACAGCGATTCCCACTGTAATTGTCTTTATCCTATCTATCTACAGTTTTGAAATTTACAATCGCATGGGAGGCTTAGATCCGATGGTGGCAGGAGATCCAGGACCTCAAATTGCTCATGCTCAGCATCATTCACAATTGGTTGCACTAGACCCCGAGCAGCAAAATATTGCTTTGGGTTTGGGGGCTTCTCCTGGCTCAGGGCAAGGAGTCGATCCCTTGGAGGTCAAGGTAAATGCGATTCAGTATGCTTGGATATTTACCTATGCCGATAGCGGAGTAATTTCTGGGGAAATTCATGTTCCCGTTAATCGCCCTGTATCTTTGGCGATGACTGGAGGAGATGTGATTCATGCTTTTTGGTTACCAGAATTTCGCATTAAGCAGGATGTAATTCCTGGAAGAGAAACTAACTTAATATTTACCCCCAACAAAATTGGCAAATATCCTGTAATCTGCGCCGAATTATGTGGGGCATATCATGGGGGGATGAAAACTCAGCTTTACGTTGAAAGCGAGGCAGATTATCAAAAATGGATTCAAGAAAACACCTTTGCGCTAAATGATCAAGGGAATGAAGCCGTAGCGATGAATCCTGCCTCTAATTCTGATGTTGATTTTCTCGCTCCCTATGCCAATGATCTCGGAGTCGATACAGATACTTTGGCACAGTTAAAGCATTAAGTTAATCAGTTTCATTGAGGAACTTGGATTTTTGTTGGGTTACGCTAACAACCTAGCAAATGTAGTTCTGGTTCAAGATCCTCTTGCAGCTGACTCAACCGATAAAAATTTGCCGCTTAGAGCGAGCAAAACAGTTAAATTTTACGACTACACCTCGCAATCAAATAATGAGTACAACACTAGAAAGAAATGCTCCGATATCATCGCCAGAGCAGAATGAACATCCCCAACGAAAATGGTACGAATACTTTGGTTTTAGTACCGATCACAAAGTAATCGGTATTCAATATCTGGTTACGGCCTTTTTCTTCTACTTGATTGGTGGTGCGCTGGCAGAAGTAATGCGTACCGAGCTGGCAACTCCCGATCCTGATTTTATTCAGCCCGAATTTTATAATCAGGCAATGACCATGCATGGCTCGATCATGTTGTTTCTCTGGATTATTCCAGCAGGAGCCGCTTTTGCCAATTATCTAATTCCTCTAATGATTGGAGCAGAAGATATGGCGTTTCCCCGTCTCAATGGGGTAGCGTTTTGGATGATCCCCCCTGGAGGCATCTTTTTTCTCTGTAGCTTTTTTGTGGGAGCGCCTCAGGCTGGCTGGACTTCCTATCCTCCTCTGAGCCTCATGGCAGGAAAATGGGGAGAAGAAATTTGGATTCTCAGCGTGTTGCTCTTGGGGGTTTCTTCCATGTTAGGGGCAATCAACTTTGTCACCACGATTCTATTGATGCGGATGCCAGACATGGATATCCACAGTATGCCGCTGTTTTGCTGGTCAATGTTAGCGACTTCGGGCTTAATTTTGCTCGGGACTCCCGTCTTGGGGGCAGCATTAATCTTGCTTTCTTTTGACCTAATTGCGGGGACGGCATTTTTCAATCCTGCGGGGGGTGGAGACCCAGTTGTTTACCAGCATATGTTCTGGTTCTATTCCCATCCAGCAGTATATATCATGATTTTGCCATTTTTTGGCGCAATTTCCGAAATCATCCCCGTTCATGCCCGTAAGCCGATTTTTGGCTATCGAGCGATCGCCTACTCCAGTTTGGCGATTAGTTTCTTGGGTCTGATTGTGTGGGCACACCATATGTTCTCTAGTGGAACTCCTGGTTGGTTGCGGATGTTCTTTATGGCAACCACGATGATTATTGCGGTACCGACAGGGATCAAGGTGTTTAGCTGGTGTGCGACAATTTGGGGCGGTAAACTCAGTCTTAATAGTGCCATGCTATTTGCGATCGGGTTTCTCTCGTCTTTCTTAATCGGTGGCTTAAGTGGCGTAATGCTGGCTTCTGTCCCCTTTGATATTCACGTCCACGATACCTACTTTATTGTGGCTCACTTCCACTATGTCTTATTTGGTGGAGCGGTATTTGGCTTATTTGCCGCGGTATATCATTGGTTCCCCAAGATGACGGGACGGATGTTTAATGAAACTTGGGGACAAATTCACTTTGCGATGACCTTTATTGGGTTCAATATTACTTTCCTCCCGATGCATCCTCTGGGATTACAGGGAATGAACCGTCGCATAGCTCTCTACGATCCACAGTTTCAGACTCTCAATATAGTTTGTACTATTGGCTCATATATCCTGGCATTATCTACTTTCCCTTTTCTCATCAATATGATTTGGAGTTGGCTTAAAGGAGCGAAGGCGCCCCGTAACCCTTGGCGGGCACTGACTTTGGAATGGCAGACGGCTTCTCCTCCCATCATTGAAAACTTTGAAGAAGAGCCTGTATTGTGGGCGGGTCCCTATGATTATGGTGTTGATACCGAAAGTATCGATGGGGATGAAGATGTTGAGGATATGCTAGCTGCGGTCACCGCTGAAGGAAGCTAAATCAAGTTAACAGTTAACAGTCAACAGAGTAGTAAGGAAGATATTCAGTTTTCCTGGACTACTCTTTGCTAAGGCAAATCGCCAATGAGAAGCTCAGTCCATCAATTAGAAAAACTAGTTAAATTTATATATGCAAGGTTCAACCGTAGATAACAAATCCCAGATTGCGATTGCATCTGAACAAGAATCAGCTCATGGTCATCATGGGCATCCCGACCATCGGATGTTTGGTCTCTATATCTTCCTCGTTTCCGATAGCATGACCTTTATTGGTTTCTTTGCGGCATTGCTAATTTATCGGGCAATCATGCCTGTGTGGCCTCCCGAAGGAATGCCAGAATTTGAACTGTTAATCCCCATTATTAACACCGCAATTTTGGTAGCCAGTAGTTTTGTAATGCATGAAGGGCAAAAAGCCTTAAAAAATGATGATGTTAAAAGTTTACAAAAGTATTTTACGATTACTGCATTGATGGGTGCTGTGTTTCTTGCAGGACAGGCTTATGAGTATTTTCATGCTGAGTTTGGTTTAACTACTAACTTACTGGCTAGCTGTTTTTATGTTCTGACTGGATTTCACGGTCTACACGTAATGACGGGAGTTCTCTTGATTCTTTGCGTCTTGTGGCGATCGCGGGAACCAGGTCATTATTCTAGCAGCAGTCACTTTGGTGTGGAAGCAGCAGAAATATATTGGCACTTTGTTGATGTTATTTGGTTAGTGTTATTTGTCTTGGTATACCTAATTAACTAACAACCCCAACGAGCAATTTTTAAGTTTGAGAATTAGGGACGCTCAGTTGCCGCGTCCCGATTTTTTTAAGGCAGTTTAGGTTAAGAAAATTGACCTGTTCAGCTGGCTCTAAGTTCTAAGCTTTAAGCTTTAAGCATCTGAGTTATTTTTCAGCAAAATAGTTTTGGACTACAGCTTAAAAAGTATCTTCTAAACACACAATAGGTAAGATGTTGAGCTGATCCCTGACTCGGGTTTTTATATTTTTTCTATTATGGAGTAAGGTAAGCAAGATGAAATACGTTGCGAATATTTCCAGCATATTACTGCTAACTATTGGTATTGTTACATTTCCTTTAAGTGAGATGGAGCCAGCGATCGCCATTGGTTGTGATACCTATGAGCGGATTAGAGCAGAACTCGGAAGCTGTACGGGGGGCACTACTGAATATAGCCGTGAACTGTGGTTAGAACGATACGTTGTCTGTCTGGAACAACAACTAGCCCGAGAAGTAACTATTTATGATCGTAAAATAGGAGCCTCTTATGCGGAGTGGAATCAAGATTCAGCAACAGGGATAGACTTAGATCGGGTTTCGTTACAAGAGGAAGCAGTACCTCCGCTGACAGTATCTCAAAGTCAATCAGCAGCTTATCGGCGAAATAAGGATCTCTGCAATAATTGAACTTGCTTAAGAGATGAGGGGAATTAAGGGAATAGATTAGCTACTTAGGTTTTATATTTAATTCTACCTAATTACTAAAAGCTGAAAATTACAACATCAGCAAAATACCCCCATCAAAAATGCCTCCATCAACATTTAAACATGGCGACGATGGTGCTAATTGTTGAGAAAATTGAGTAATCAAGAGCTTTGCTTCTAGTTACCCATATTGCACCTCACTTTCTGCCTCATCATGTCTCAAATTTATTGGACGACCCTTCATAGCAAATTACACCAAACCTTGAGACAAAGATCTCTTTTGCCCCCAGGAGCAAAAGTTCTAGTTGCCGTATCTGGAGGACAGGATTCATTATGTTTGGGCAAGTTACTGTTAGATTTGCGCTCAAAATGGAATTGGCAGCTAGCGATCGCTCATTGCGATCATCAATGGTCAACGGATGCAGGAATTGCTGCTCGAGTAGAGTCAGTCGCTAACAGTTGGCAACTGCCTTATTATCTTAAGATTGCGCCAAGTTTGAAAGAAACCGAAGCTGCCGCTAGGAAATGGCGTTATCAAGCCCTGATCGAAATTGCTCAAGAACAAGAATTTAAGTATATTGTCACAGGACATACCAAAAGTGATCGCGCCGAAACTTTACTCTACAATCTAATACGCGGTGCGGGGGCAGATGGCTTAGCAGCATTGACTTGGCAACGCTCCTTAACTCAGAAAATTAGCTTAATCAGACCAATTCTCGAAGTTTATCGCCATGAAACTCTAGAATTTTGTCAGCAGTTCGACCTCCCCATCTGGTTTGATGCCGTGAATGAGAACCAGCATTATGCCCGTAATCGCATCCGTGGGGAATTGATTCCTTACCTCCAACAAAGCTTCAACCCCCAAGTAGAAAGCTCTCTGGCACAAACTTCTGAAATCCTGCGAGCAGATCGAGAATATTTATTAATCAAGGCTCAGGAATTATTGCAACAGGCACAAGTGGCTGAAGGTTTCAAGCTAGATCGTTTAATTTTACGAGATGCCCCGCTAGCACTTCAACGTCGCGCTATTCGTCAGTTTTTACCCCTAGTAATGTCGCGGCAACCCAACTTTGAGCAAATTGAAGCGGTGGTTAATTTGATTGCTGCACCTAATAAGAGTCGTACTTCTACTTTACCTGGAGGAGCGATCGCTGAAGTTGCAGGACAATATATTGTTTTTGTGAACGAAGCTTAATCGTGATTAAAGGTAGATCAGTTCTATCTCGGAAATTGCTAAAGCGATCGTTTTCTATAAATCAACGCCTCACGGCGAGCAAAGGCAGATCGGTACTTAAGTAGATGGGCGAGATTATTTATAAGATACCAGTGCTAATTTTTTTCCTGCCCCCTGACCCTATGCTAAGCCCATTTTATATTTAATTGCATCTACCTACTTATCAAAAAATCTGAGAGTCGCTAATTCACACTACGCATAATTAATATATTCTACAAATGGAGAAGTAGTTGAGAGAGAATCAATAACTTTCAGTTTATTGTTAACATTATTTCCCTTCTATATAGTAACTCTTATTAACTGTTTTATTTAATCTATTAATCTAGATTTTCAACAATTAAGGATGTTGAAAATTAATTGTCTAGTAGATAAATTTTTAGAAAAACGATAATGATTGGTCACAGTTAGTGCTATCTTATAAAGATTATTCAAAGCTAAAAATTAAAATCTTGAAACTTATTTAATTGGCAAGTATTATTTGTATTTGCCCGAATTTATGTTGAAAATTATATTTAATTTTCATGTATTTGTCGTGTTTTTTTATAAAAGTAGCCAATTAGCCAAGTAATTAAGATGATTTTTGCCAATCAATAATATTTACCGAAACTATTAAAATTTGCCTGCTATAAAAACAAATATATATGTCAAATTTATACCTGTCAGGGGCATTAGTTATTTCTCTGGATCTAGAGCTTTATTGGGGCATGAGAGATGTTATTCCTCTGGATCGCTATCAACAACATTTAGAAGGTGTGCGTCTAGCTATCCCTGAAATCTTAAACTTATTTAACAAGTATAACATTCACGCTACTTGGGCTACTTTGGGGTTTCTTTATTGTCAAGATAGTAAGCAGCTACAGCAAAATTTGCCTCAACAATTACCTAACTATCAGCAAGCAGAATTATCGCCTTATCAATATCTAAATCAGCTACAGCCAATAGATAATCAATTACATTTTTGTCCCGAGATAATTGAGTTTATTAAACTATGCCCAGGGCAAGAAATTGGTACTCATACCTTTTCCCATTACTACTGTTTAGAACCAGGACAAACTCAAGCTGAATTCAAAGCAGATCTTGATAAAGCTATTAACACAGCCGAGAAATTTAACGTGGAAACTAAGAGCTTAGTCTTTCCGCGTAATCAATATAATCAAGCCTATTTGGAAACCATAAAAGACTGCGGTATTACTTGCTATCGAGGCAATGAAACCAGCTCAATTTACAATTCCGAAGCTGGAGATGGCGATCGCCCTTACAAAAGAATTTTACGTTTAATCGATGCGTATCTCAATCTTAGTGGTCAAAATTGTAGCACCTGGGAGCAGGTAGGTTCCAACTATCCCTTCAACATTCCCTCTAGCCGTTTTTTACGCCCTTATTCAGCCAAATTAAAAATCATCGATAATTTGCGTCTCCGCCGTATCAATTCAGGACTAGAATATGCTGCTAATCACGGGCAGATTTATCATCTGTGGTGGCATCCTCATAATTTTGGGGTCAATTTGCAGGAAAATTTGCGCTTTTTGACCCAGATTTTAGAAAAATACCAACAATTAAATACTCACAAGCAAATGCAATCTCTCAATATGGGAGAAGTGGCAGCGCTTTGTCGTAAAGCTTGTCAACCAGTAGCTTTAGTTTCAAACTAATTGTGGCATCATTCTTTTCTCATCTTCTCAAAAGTACATTAAAGAAAAGAGTCTAAGATGATTTTATGAAACAAGCCAAATTTTTATTATCCATTTTGACTGGCACCATTGTTTTGGGCACGATCTGGTGTCAAGCTGTATTAGCCGATCAGTGTGCCTATATCTCGAAACAACAGGCTTTGAATGCCATCTCAAGATTAGATGTGGAGCAGTTCGTCTATCTACTTTGCGAACCTTGTGGAGAAAAAGTGCCTCAAGTGGCTAAGATTCAAAATCTAGCGATGGAAAAAGTAGACTATCAAGACTACTGGCAAGTTAAAATCAATAACCAAGGAATTGATTTAGCTTATGTTTTTATTGATTCTGGCATCGAAGGCAACCTCGTAAATTTAGCAGCGATCTCGGATTGCCAAGCATCAAGAGTGAGTACGATGATTACACCCCCTACCGTAGAATAATCTACAGCAGGTGATTTTAATCGGCAAAATCAACTTAATCATCCATTTGCCAAGGCTGAGTAATGTTGCCCTCATCTAAGATCTTTTTGGGACGCAGTATTAATACCAGTTGACCTACTATTGATGCTTCAGGTTTGGTTTCAAACCATCTGGTTTCTATTTTTCCATCTATTTCGACGACAAAATAACTATTGGCATCCCAATCTTGCTCGGCTCGGTCAAGAATAACCAAAACCTCTTCGACATTTCCCCCCAGATACTTAGGCAATATATTGCTAGGACATAAATAGGCGACAGGATCTTGGGCTTTAAGAACTGCTTGCCAGCCAGGAATCGGCACATATGCCCCACCGTTAGCTTTAATCAAGCTGTAAGGCTGTTGGACTTCTACTGGCTCGACTGCTGAGATTTCTTGACTACTTAGGGGATAAGCTCCTGCCAGGGGAACAATACGGGGTAACTCTTCTTCCAACTCTAGTCGGTATAGAGGCAATAAAGGTTCTGATTTGCTGGTGACGATACTAAAGTCACTTAATAACTTTTCGATCGCCTCCCGAGCAGTGGTCGAATGGGCAAATTTTAGTCCCTGGGCAATCAAACGCGATCGCTGTTGCAGATCTTTTTGGCTTTTAGCTCGCTTCCAAGATAAATAAGCAACCCAGTCTCCAGGATGATTAGTAAAGGCTTCTGGCAACTGAGACATACGGGAAACATCCTTCATTGCCTTGGACACCAGATGGGCTCCATCGACATCAATTCGCTTATGATATGCCAGTAAACCAGCTTCAACTCGCTGGGTTTGGTTAAGTACACGAAATTCATACAGCACATCGCTACGGGGACCTTTGAAGTAGTCTAAAACCGCAGCATCAACCTGTGCCTGAACTAAGTTATCAAACACTTGAGCGGCAACAATGACCAAATTCTGTTGGCTATTTTGAAATCCTGTATCTTCAAAAATCTTTTGGGTACTGTATCCCGCCTGCTGGAGTTTTTGACAAATTTGTCCCCATTCGACCCAAGTACCTTCTTTGTGTAACAGCGATCGCATCAATTCCTGAGCTTCTGGTTCCGATATTTGAGCCTGACTATCCTGTGGCATATTACTATTCACTTTGTTGACCTTCTCCTTCTTTCTCAAGCGTCCTCTGGGAGAACCATAAAAAATTAGCCGATGAGCCTAAACTATCAATTCTGATGAAAATATCAGCAAGCCATAGTCATTTTACCTTGCTACTACTGGTTTGATTCCTGATGATTATGGGTCAGAGAATGAGGTACTTCTAAGCCATTATTTTCCATTAAAGCTGAATTACTCATAATCTCAACTGGAACCCCATCGGCAACAATTCTGCCTTGATTGAGCATGACTACACGGTCGCAGACTTCAATAATCAGTTCTAGGTCATGGGATGAAATTACCGTTGTCTCATGAGAAGAGTTAAGAAAGTGGATTAGTCTCCGTCTCGCTCTTAAATCCAAATTAGCACTAGGTTCATCATAGAGTACGATTTGGGGCAACATGGCTAATACTGCAGCGATCGCCACCATACATTTTTCTCCCCCAGATAGTTGATGAGAAATGCGTTCTGCTAGGTGAGTTACTCCCGTCAAAGAAAGAGCGGCATCAATTCTGACTGCTACTTCTTCAGGAGATAGATCGATGTTTTCTAAACCAAAAGCAATATCATCCCGTACCGTCGGACAAAATAACTGATCGTCTGGATTTTGAAATACTAAACCAATCTCAGGGTTAAATTGTCCTGCTTCAATCGGGCGATCAAATAATCGCACCTCACCGTAAGTTGGCTGAAGAATCCCACAAATTGTCAGGAACAAGCTAGTTTTCCCAGCACCGTTAGCTCCAATCAAACCTACAGTTTCACCAGCAGCAATATCTAAGTTGATATCGGTTAAAACTGCTCGTTCTTCTCCATAGCTAAAGCCAATATTTTTTAAAGTGATCGCTTTAGTTTTTAGAGATAGTTGATTTGCCGTTTGTACCAGATTGTTCATTAGTTTTTAAGATTTTTGAGATATTGATCCAGCAACAATTGTGACTACTTAAAAGCCAGTCAAGAGAATTTCTAGCGCAATTAAAACTACCCCAGCTGAGACCGTTAGTAAAGTAGCTAGTAAACTCTGGCGATCGTTTAGGTTTAGTTTGAATTGAGGGGGTTTTTGAGCAAATTTATGTTGACTACCATAGCCGCGCAAAATCATTGCCTGATAAATTCTTAAAGAACGATCATAGCTTCTGATTAATATGCTACCAGTTAACTGAGCAAAAACTTTTAAATTACGCCGATTAAAACCTCTGGGTTGAAATCCTCTTAATTTCATAGCTCGCTGCATGGTAGTCAAGGTTGCACCTAGTTCTTCTAAATAACGATATGAAAGCAAAGTCATATCGACAATGACTCTAGGTAAACCTAGAGAGCGCATAGCCTTAATGCTGCTTAAAAATGGTGCAGTACCAAACAAGACTAAACTAACTGTCAAAATACAAAAAAAGCGGACTGAGATTAGCAGCGCTTGCCAGCATCCTTCTGACTTAATTGCTAAATTGCCCAGCTGCAAAACCACATTGTTTCCTGATATGAAAGGAAGCAAAATAACCACTGCCAAAATAAACCAGCTAGGGTAACGGAGTCGTTTGAGCAAAAACGAAACAGGAATCCGCGATAAGGTAAATAAAACGTAGGTGATGACTACCATAATCGGTAGTAACCAGAGAGTTTGAATAAAAGCAAAGGCAAAGATCAAACTCAACAAACCCACCAGCTTATATTCTTGCTGCCAACGATGGAGAGGAGAATCTAAATAAGCATATCGATCAAGAACTAATTTCATTAAATAATTACTAAAATTACTATTGCTAATTACTATGGATTTCTACAGTTTGGAACCGTACTAACTGAAAAAAAATCAGCCCTCAATCGCAGCAAATTTCACCTGAATCTATTATCAAAATCAAACTATGGAGAAACCCTTTCCAGCTCTATTTCCTCGTAACCAAAAAATGTACTCATCTCAAAAGACAACGGCTATCGGCGAACTTCTTGATTTACGACTTTAATAATTCTGGTTTCACTTGCTCTAAAAACGAAATTAGCATCACAGAAAACACCCCTTCAATGACTGCCTGAATGAGATAGCCTCCCAGGGAAACCATAATAGCTGTCCTTTCGGCATTAACATTTAGATCGGGAGAGATGTGGGTAACTAACAAAATCGCAAACATAGTTGCCGATAATAATAATGCCCCTGCACCAGAGGCAAAAGACAGAATTTTGGTTAATAGTTGTCTTCTACCTACCAAATGTTCCCTTTGACGAAACACATAGTATGCCGCGATCGCAGGAGTACCCAGGATAATAGCATTAATCCCCAGGGTAGACATTCCTCCATGCTGAAACATCACCGCTTGGAAAAACAAGCCAATCAAAATGGCAGGAAAGGCATAGTAACCTAGCACAGCACCCATCAAACCATTGAGAATTAAATGAACGCTGGAGGGTGGAATCGGAATGTGAATTAAGGATGCCACAAAAAAAGCCGCCGTGAGTAAGGAAGCCTTAGGTATATTTGCCTGGGTATAGCGATCACGTTTGATCTGGCGCAAAGAATACCAGGTAACGCCACCAGTTAAAGCATAACCAGCTAGGCAGACTTGGGGAGGAAGAAAACCGTCAGGAATGTGCATTCAAATAAAAATCTTCGATGTTATGACTTGGAACGAGTAAAAAATAAAGCAGTACCAATAAATCCCCACCCTACAGCTGCCGCCATCACGATCTTTTGCGAGGGAGAATATCCCGCCCCAGCAGATAAGATCTGGGTTGGAGACTCCTCAGCTAGCTGATCTCCTGTGATGGGAATACTTGTAATTTTTCCATGTCCAGATTGACGTACTTTAACATCCCAATTACCCCTGTTCTCAGGATTGCTATCGGGAACAAAAGTAAAGCTGCCTGCATTATCAGTAGTCCCTTTAAGCCAAGGCTTTGACCGATCTTGAGGTGCATAAATTATGACCTGCGCCTCCGCCATTGGTGTGCCATCATCATATTTTGCCTGAATAGTAATTGCGGAAGTTTCTTTATATTCAATGTTGGCACCATGAGCCACTACTCTTTCTGGTATGAGGGTTAGTGCTAGTAAAGTTAACAAGTAGTAATACCGTTTCATAAACAGTTTCGTAGCTGTAGGGCTACTTTTTATGGATCTAAAAAAATTGTAGATTTTTCGTCAGAATAAAGCTAGGTTCTCGTGGTTTTTTCAAGAATTGAGCGACTTTTAACTGAGAAGAACAAATTATTATTTAGTTTTCTTGCTTATTGTGAATTAGTGACTACACAATGCCCTTCTCCTACATGACCTAAGCCAGAGATCGCCTTAGTCAACTGCTGATAGTCTGAAGACGATAGTTGTTCCCTTAAAGCTGTCTGATCAACCTCAAGAGTGCCGTTGCTTGCCAGATTAGCTAAGGGTTGAAATCCTAAAGCAGCCTGATTTAAAGCATCTGCTGGTGGCGAGTTTTGATCGCCAAAGATGTGATCGAAATGGAACGTTGTTTCTACCTTACCTGGGGTTTCTGGTGTTACTATTCCCAGGCGAGAGTCGCCGATAAACTCGCCACAGATATATTCCATAGGCTGGTTAAAACCTAAATTAAAGTTAACAGTTGCGCCATCTTTAGTAGCTTGACCAATCAGAGCGATCGTCTTGCCAGCGATGGGACTAGCATCTCCTGCAGTACTTAGCTTCCAAGCTAAAGCATTATAAAAACCTGGAGTGACATCAGCCTCTGTTACCACTATTGGTTCTGCATCTGCTGTCCCCGCAGCTAAGTCAGTGGGAACTCCTGGTAGGTCAAAATTGATTTGCTCTTGATAGTTAATATCTTCTTTAGTGTCGCCTTTCTTGGGGTCAAAAGCAGACTCTGTTGAATAGGCGATCGCATCACTAATGTTGACGTATGCGCGTTCAAAGTCGATTTGCCAACCATCTTTACTCACAAAACCTTGACGGACAAAATCTTCTCCATTTGCCACTAATGCCAGAGTTGCAGTCTCCGTAGATGCCGCAATCGTTTTTCCTCGGTCTTGTTGCCCCAAGCTAGAAATAATCAGCGAACCCAGAGTTATTCCGTAAGCAATTGTACGTAATTGATTCATGTCTATAATTTTACTTTCAAAAATAAAGAGGAGGAGTGTAGATTTTTTACCCCTCTATTAGTAATAATGAATTCTGTGAACACTTTTTAATCTACCAAAAGGTCATCAGCAAAGGCTTTATAGAGTAAATTAACTTGATAATTAGTAACTTCTGCTAATTAAATAGTAATTAAATTTTTAAATACCCAAAATTAATTCGTGTTATTTTTCGTTAAATTGCTTACAATGCCATAGAAGCGAAAATTAAAGAAAACTTCGTGACTTCTTTATAAATCTTAGAAGAATATTGACAAATTTCTGTCTAATCTTCACCAAAATCATGACAATCGAGGCTAAAATCGGAAAATAATTGCGAAATTCTAGTTAATAACACCCATTAGGTTGTTGATTCAAAGCGTGATTTAACAGAATACCCATATTGTTTGTCTCCAAGCAATTGATTCTGTCGGTTAAAAGTCACATAAAAGTGTAATTAAACACCAGTTGAGCCAGACTTAACTAAACTTAACTAAAACAAATATCATTAATTTTTCACTGAAGGAGCAAGAGGAAATCGGTATGACCCAAGCTAATCAAGTTCTAGCAACGATCGCCAATCCTGGAAATGATTGGGAGAGCCTAATCGAAGAAGATACTAACAAGAATCAAGATAGTGTAGATCTAAAACCAGCTGCCAAAGGGAAAAAGAAAAAAGCTAGTACCACAAAGCGCGCTGAACGTGGTCGAAAAAAGCCTTACACTGAAGACTCAATTCGTATTTATCTACAAGAAATCGGTCGCATCCGACTGCTGAGAGCAGAGGAAGAGATTGAATTAGCTCGTCAAATTGCCGATCTGCTAGAACTAGAAAGGCTTAAAGATAGTCTAGAAGATGGTTTGGGTAGAGAAGCTACTGACGAAGAATGGGCGAGAGAAGTAGACATGGAATACCGTAAATTCCGCCGTCGCCTCTTTATTGGTCGCCGAGCCAAGGACAAAATGGTACAGTCTAACCTCCGTTTGGTAGTATCCATCGCTAAAAAATACATGAACCGTGGATTATCATTTCAGGATTTAATTCAAGAAGGTTCACTCGGTTTAATTAGAGCCGCCGAGAAATTTGACCACGAAAAAGGCTATAAATTTTCTACTTATGCTACCTGGTGGATTAGACAGGCAATCACTAGAGCGATCGCCGACCAGTCGCGCACGATTCGTCTTCCAGTTCACTTATATGAAACTATTTCCCGTATTAAAAAGACTACTAAATTACTTTCTCAGGAAAGAGGACGCAAACCTACGGAAGAAGAGATTGCGACTCGCATGGAAATGACCATTGAGAAGCTCAGATTTATTGCTAAATCGGCTCAATTGCCAATATCTTTAGAAACACCCATCGGTAAGGAAGAAGACTCTCGTTTAGGCGACTTTATTGAAGCTGATGGAGAAACTCCAGAGGATCAGGTATCAAAAAGTTTACTGAGAGAAGACCTAGAAAGCGTACTAGATACACTTAGTCCCCGCGAACGAGACGTACTCCGCCTGCGTTATGGTCTAGATGATGGTCGCATGAAAACATTGGAAGAGATCGGACAAATCTTTAATGTTACCCGCGAGCGCATTCGCCAAATTGAGGCTAAAGCTTTACGCAAACTACGCCACCCCAACCGCAACAGCATATTAAAAGAATACATTCGTTAAGCAGATCAACAAATCTGTCTGGGGATAGAGAAATTATTAGGGATCGGCATTAGTTGCTAGATTCCTTTTTTTATAAAATAAAGGGGAAAAATTCCCCTCTTCTACAAGCCAAAAGCTTAAATAAAAAAAATTAACTGCGTAAAGTCACATCGAACTTCTTGACTAGAGTATCGCGAACTTTTTGATGAACTGGATCGACATCCTTGTCGGTTAAAGTGCGATCGCTTGCTTGGTAGACTAAATTAAACGCTAGGCTTCTTTGTCCTTCAGGGACATTTTTGCCTTTGTATTCGTCGAAGACTTCTACATGTTGTAATAGCTTACCTCCAGCTTTATTGATTGCCTTTTTAATCGCATCCATCGATAAATCTAGAGGTGCAAAGAAAGCCAAGTCTCGATCCGAACCTGGATAAGCAGAATAGCTTTTGAATTTTGGTGTCGTAATTGAATCTCGGTTGAGTACGGTTAAGAGCAAACTGAAGTCTAATTCAAACAGATACACCTCATTGGGTAAATCCTTAGACTGCGCTAACTGGGGATGAATTTGACCAAAGACTCCTAGTTTTTTGCCTTGCAACCATAGCGCAGCGGTACGCCCTGGATGTAGTCTCTCTTGAACATTCTCTGGACGATATTCGACGCTAATACCCAGGTTGCTAAAGATATTTTCTAATACTCCTTTAGCATCGTACCAGGTCATGGTTGTGCCTTTACCACCGTTGACCCACAAGCCTTGGGAAGTAATATTTCCTCCCATAATCCCTGCCAGAGAATCTTTTTCTTTTAATTGTTCATCCTCATGCCAAAATACTCTTTCGATTTCAAAACCATTTAAAGCACCATTTCCTTGAGCCTGATTATAGGCAAAAGAATCAAGCAAACCAGAGAATAATTCCCCTCTTAATGCAGAGTATTCAGCAAACAAAGGATTATCAAGAGTTACTTCTATCCCTGTTGGCTTAACTAGAGAATACTGCACGACTTCTGTTAAACCTACACCCCGCAATACAGCGCGGAGTTTATTTTTGATTTGATATTCAGGGGATAATTGCCCAGGTTCGGTTTTGGCAGGAAGAGTATCGATAAAGCGATCGTATCCATAAAGGCGTGCGACTTCTTCAATTAAGTCAATTTCTCGCTCTAAGTCGCGATAGCGGTAAGGAGGAACTTTAACAGACCACATATTATCTCTATCTGCTATAGGCGTTAAATTACAGCCTAATGCGCCCAAAATTGATTCCACATCGCTGGCTTCAATATAGCCCAAACTATCATCTCGCTTAACTTGTCCTAAAACGGAGTTTATGCGACTAAGACGTAACTCGATCGCAGGTAAGCTAGAAAAATCTACTCGACTGTCAGCCATTGCTTGAGCTTTGGGAGTACCACCAGTCAATTCTTGCAATAATGCGATCGCGCTTTTGCCAGCCGACTCTAACTCTACTTGGTTAACTCCTCGTTCATATCGGGTAGAAGCCTCGCTACGCATACCCTGGGCACGAGAAGAACGACGAATTGCTACGGGATCGAATAAAGCTGCTTCTAAGACAATATTAGTCGTGTTGTCATCTACTTCTGTCGATTCGCCTCCCATAACTCCCCCTAAAGCGACGGGTTTGTCATTGGCAGTAATTAATAAATTCTGGGTAGCTAAATCTCTCGATTGTTCGTCTAAAGTTTTTAACTTCTCTCCATCGCTAGCAAAGCGCACCCCTAAAGTAAGATCTTCACTTCCTGCTACCTGTTGCAATTTTTCGCGATCAAAGGCGTGTAAAGGTTGCCCCCATTCTAAGAGAACATAGTTAGTAATATCCACCACATTATTAATCGGGCGAGTACCTGCTGCTTCTAGTCTTTGCTTTAGCCAACTAGGAGAAGGCGCAACTTTTATTCCTTCTAATACCGTACCGATATATGCCATGCAAGCATCGGTTTCTTTTACCTCTACCTTTAAAGAACTATCCGTAGCGATATCTTGTTCCTTAACCTCTGGCAATCTTACTTCAGCACCCGTTAAAGCAGCAACTTCCCGCGCAATACCCACCATACTCAAAGCATCGGCGCGGTTAGCAGTAGTCGCCAGATCCAAAATGACATCATTTAAACCCAATAGAGGGCGCACGTCATCACCAGGCATAATATTACCTTCCTCGAAGATATGTATGCCGTCAGAATCTTTCTCTAAACCCAACTCCGTCAAAGAACAAATCATCCCCTCTGAGGGTTCACCCCGTACTTTTCTCGGCTTGAGTTTCAAATCTACAGCAGGTAAATATGTCCCCATTTTAGCTACAGGAACAAAAATATCCGCCCGCACGTTAGACGCACCACATACAATACTCAAAGGTTCGTCCGCACCTACGTCTACTTTACAGACGCTCAACTTATCCGCGTTGGGGTGCTTATCCCGTTGCAACACTCTACCAATCACAACCCCGTCTGCATTCGCCCCAAGATCAATCAATTCTTCTAACTCAAATCCTGCTATAGTCAGCACCCTCCCCAAATCTTCGGGAGACATATCGATATCTACAAATTCTTTTAGCCAGTTTAGAGAGACGCGCATTTCTGCCCTTATTTATGATTTATTTATAATTCCGCAAAGAGTATTTTAGCGTTAAATCGTTGTGGCTTGAAGGGAAGTAGGGCTGTAGGGCGATCGCAAAAACCAATTAAAAATATTGCCTATAATTGAAACATATAATAAAACTTATGTTTGAATTTAACGCATCATGTCTCAATCAAATGATGATGTTACCAACAAGCTTCAAGAAGCAAGAGCGCAAATAGAACAAAAACAGTATGCAGAAGCTATTGATAATTTAGATAGAATTATTCAGGATGGTAACGATAATGCCGATGCTTTTTTATTCAGAGGAAAAGCATATTCTCAATTAAACAATTACAAGCTTGCATTAATAGATCTGGAAAAAGCTTTAGCTCTATATCGCGAACAAGATAATAAAAAATACCAAGTCTATGTCTTATTTGAACTAACTTTTGTATACAGTTTCAACGGCAAAACTAAAGAAGGCTTTTTGGCACAACAAGAAAGCCATAGAATTGCGAAACAGTTAGATTTGCCAGAAGACGATCCGCTATATTCTTATGTCTCTAATATTTCTCAAATGTCAGATGAGAGTTTAGATAAATGGCAATCTCAAATACAGAATATGAACTCTATTCACAGTTGGGACAGATTTGGTTTCATGGGTAAACTGATGGGATACGCTATGAAAGGAAAATGGCAGTCTTATTTGATGTGGCTAATAACGTTATTGCCAGGATTGGCTGTAGCAATAATACTCTCCCCTGTGTGGCTGCCTGTAATTGTTTATCAAATGTGGCAACAGAGAAATAGAAATAACCAACAGTAATATTGAATTGAGTATTGAGCGATCGCATTTCCCGAACAACAACAAAAACAAAATAGAGTGTAGTGTCACTACAAAATTTGTAACGATGAAAATCAAGGCGATAGTACATCAAGCAGAAGAGGGAGGCTATTGGGCAGAAAGGCGCATAGTCCTAAAGGATACCGCTTCGCATATTCGCCGCATCTAGTGCCAGCTTTGTCAGAATGTATTACTGAAGCGGATACGATGGAAGAGTTGGAAAGTAATCTCAAAGATATAATTGAAGGATGGCTAGAAGTAGCCAGTGATTTTAATTCAAAAGGATTCTTAAGCAGTTTTATTTAAAGCGATCGCTTTTTTTCAACACATCAAGTAGAGCGATCGCCTTTTTAAATGATGCTAGACTTGCATTAGTATCACGATTGCCGTGTTAGCATGATAATTAGCTATAAAGATCGAGGAACACAAAATATATTCAACGGTAACGACACAAAATCTGCACGAAAAACTTGTCCACAATCTTTATGGAAGGTTGCCAGAAGAAAATTAGACCAATTAGATTTTGCAGCTAGTTTGAACGATCTTCGTTCTCCCCCCAAAAATAAATTAGAAGCTTTGAAAGGAGATAGAAAAGGACAGTACAGCATTCGTATCAACGACCAATATAGAATTTGCTTTGTTTGGTCAGATAATGGCGTAGAGAATGTAGAGATAGTAGATTATCACTAAAAAAACAATTATGGTTAATATTCCTACAAATAGACCGCCAACTAGTCCAGGCGAAATGTTAAAAGAAGAATTTCTCGAACCGATGAGATTAACTCAACAACAACTAGCCGATGGTATTGGAGTTAGTTACCAAAGAGTTAACGAACTTATTAATGGCAAAAGAGGTATTACTACCAGTACCGCTTTAAGATTAGCTAAATACTTCAATACAACTCCTGACTTTTGGTTGAATTTGCAAAGAGCAAATGATATTTATCGAGTATTAAAGAAAGAAGCAGAAGAAATAAATAAAATTCAGCCAGTTAGTTTTTCATAGATAATGGCGATGCCTGCGGCACAACTTTCTCCAATGGCATTTTTCAATACATTAAACGAGCGATCGCATTTCTTCAGCCAAGTATCATAATAAATAGATTCCATTATCAAGAAAATTTAGATGAAGACATTTACCGCAATTGTCGAACGTGACTTGGATACAAACCTCTATGTGGGTTATATTCCTGGGTTTAAAGGCGCACATTCACAAGGAGAAACCCTAGATGAACTACAAGAGAATCTTAAAGAAGTAATTGAGATGCTGTTGGAAGATGAAGAAATAAGCTTTGAAACAGAATTTGTCGGAACACAACAGATTGTAGTGTAAAAATTTATGGGTAAGATTCCAATTCTCAAACCCCAAGAAGTTGTTCGTATCCTCAATAATCTTGGATTTGTAGAAGTTCGTCAAAAAGGTTCCCATAAACAATTTCGCCATCAGGATGGACGCGCTACAACAATACCTTTTCATAAAAGACGAGATATTTCCCCCAGACTATTAAGACAAATTGCTAGAGATATCGATCTAACAATTGATAAGTTTTTAGACAATAGATAGAGCGATGCCTACGGCTAGCTTCGCGATCGCACTTTTCAATACATCAGGTAGGCGATCGCATTTCCCACACTTCAACAAAGATAAAATAGAGTGCAGTATATTTACAAATTTGTATCAATGAAAATTAAGGCGATTGTGCATCAAGCAGAAGAAGGAGGCTATTGGGCAAAAAGGCGCATAGTTGAAGACGCGATGTTTGAGGTTGCCTCAAACATTCCAGCCGTCTGTCGCCGCATCTAGTACCAGCCTTACCAGGATGTATTACTGAAGGGGATACAATGGAAGAGTTGGAAAGTAATCTTAAAGATGCAATTGAAGGATGGCTAGAAGTAGCCAATGATAATCATACTGCGGAAGATGATACTCAGATATTAGAGGTTTCAGTGTGAAATCGGTATCGGGTAAAAAGCTGTGTAAAGTAGTTGAGAAAAAAGGCTGGATTTTACGGAAAGTTACGGGTAGTCATCAAATTTATACAAAATCTGGAGTTGACAAAATTTTGTCAATTCCTGTATACAAAAATCAGGATTTAAAAATAGGCGCTCTCAAGGCTTTGATGAAAATAGCCGAGTTAACTGAAAACGATCTTTAGACACAATAAATAAAGCGATCGCATTTTTTGATTTTGGCGATCTCACTAAGCTGGTACTCCCCATTAAAGTATCTAATTTCATAAAAAGATACAATACAATTTAGAATAATTCTGCACAATTATGAAATCTTATGGTTTCTAGCATCGAACAATTCAAAGTAGATATTTGGGTTAATGCCACCTGGGATGAATTTATTAAAAATATTGAACATCCTGCTTGCCAAAGTGCTAAAGGGTACTTTTACCAGGATAAATACAGAATTGAAATGACACCTATTGGTAACGAACATTCCCAAGATCATTTTATTATCAATCACGCTATTTATCTTTACGCTACTCTTAAAGGGATTCCTTTGACAGGCAAAGACAATTGTAGTTATCGTCAGGTTGGCTTGAGAGAATTTCAGCCCGATCTATCTTGCTATGTAGGCGATAATGTCAATGCTGTTCCTTGGGGGGTAGGAATAGTCAATCTAGATGAGTATCCTGTTCCAGATTTAGTTATTGAGATTTCCAATACATCATTAGCTGATGACTTAGGCGAAAAAAGACTGCTGTATGAGGATTTACAGGTTGCTGAATATTGGGTAGTGGATATCCAGAAGACAACCATTATTGCCTTTGCAATGGAAAATGGCGGAAGTAAAAGAATTACTGAGTCTAAAGTATTAACAGGATTAAAATTAGACATTCTTAGTGAGGCACTTCGACAAAGCAGAAATGTTAATCATTCCGAAGTCGGCAAATGGTTAATGCAGCAATTTCAAGCTAAAGACTAAAAAATTAATTCTTCCCAAATCTCTCTATAGTGAAAACTCTCTTCAACTCTTCGGGAGATATTTTGATCGAAAAACGTCCCTTGATTCCTCTACTTAGGATTTATTTGTATTTCGCAGAAATTATTTTATTGTTAAGTCATTGATGCTTGATGATTCGAGTCAGTATGAGGACGAAAAATAACTTCAATGTCCTAATCTATTGATATTCTTCCGCGATGAAAGAAATGGAATTTCTAAAATAGAAATATTTTTTAGAAAAGCGATCGCATCTTGAAAACTGATAAGTTCGAGATAGAACGTATTAAAATGCACAATCTTCAGGCAAAGGTTCAACGTTTTCTAAATCAATCGCAAAGTCAGGAGATAGAGTATTTGCGGCAAAACCCGAAGCTACTGTTCCCTGTTGCGCTAAGGTACTATAGCCAGAATCAGACATGTGTACCCTAACAATAACTTCCTGCTGTGGTTGAATTGCCACGATTCCTCCTGTGCGCTGGAAAGGTTGTTCGTCAACGTGGCTATGTAACAATACGCGACGATAGATCATGTCTCCCTCTGGGGTTACCACTTCCCACCAGTCGGCATAGCGATAAGCCTAACGGTATGGCTTCGCTACGCATCCCGTATCGGGACTACTAACAGTAACGGCAAAAGTATAGTTATCTGGTTCTCCTGTCACTTTAACTTCCGTAATTTTAGCGGTGGAATTAGCTTGGGCAGACACAGTGGGATTAACTCTGCAACTTGCGAAATACCAACCTGGGAACAAGCACCGACAATGAGGCTCAAAGTTGTACCCCAAATAATTTCTCTAATCATAAAAATAAAATATTTTGATAATAGGTAATATAGCCAGTCTCAAGTAATCCTAAGCTGTGAAAGTCAGTACAAGATCTCATTTTGTACTGACTTTCAAATTCTAATAATAAAATAGTTAGGCACAACAGATGGCATATATCCGCACCAAGAAGGTGAAGGGTAAGGAGTACCGATACTTAGTTGAGGGCTATCGAGACGAAGATGGCAAGGTAAAGCAGAGAACCATCAAGTATTTGGGTGCAGTTCCACTAAATGAAGCTGATCGATCATAATATCGCTGCTACTCCCAATTCCATCAAAATAACTTTTGCTGAATATCTTAATTATGAAGACGGCACCAATAAACATTACGAATTGGTTAATGGTCGTTTAATTGAAATGCCCCCTGCAAGTTTTCTTCATTCCGATATTATTGATTTTATTGCCGACTATTTTAAAGCGATCGCCCGTCAGTATAAATTAGATATTAAAGTAAAAACTGGAGATGTAGGAGTCAAAACAGGAGTTAATTCATCCAGAATTCCCGATATCTCAGTGATTGCTGGTCAGGTTTGGCAAAGTTACCGTCGCAGTGACAGATTACTCCGCCGTCCTAAAGGATACCGCTCCGCATATGCTGTCACCGTTGGTCAGAGTGCCTTTATAGAAGACCAAATTATGCTGGCAGTAGAGGTAGTAAGTCCTGGGGAAGAACAAATAGCCAGATACTATACTTACAAAGTGCAGGAGTATCAAGACATAGGCATCCCTGAATACTGGATTGTAGACCCCATAGAGCAGAAGATAGCAGTCTTAATATTGAAAGATGGCAGTTACATCAAAACCATATTTACAGGAGAAGATGAAATTTCTTCTTCAACTTTTCCTCAATTGCAATTGACCGCAACTGAAATTTTAGAGGCTTAATCAATCATGTTTAAAAATAATGAATAACTTTATAAAATATTAAAGTGATCGCTTAATCAAAATTATTCAACAGACTTTTATCATTCACTGATTGGGATGAAAATAATTATAGATTTCCTGGGCTAAACTGCGACCAATACCAGGTGCTTCAGTGAGCTTATCTACAGAAGCCTCGCGAATGTAGTCAATCGAGTGAAAATGCGCCAACAGTTGTTTTTGACGATGGAAGCCTAAGCCTGGAATTTCCGCTAAGCGCGATCGCCTGCTGCTTTTGAGTCGCTGTTGACGATGGAAACTGACGGCAAAGCGGTGTGATTCGTCTCTCACTCGCCGCAGTAACTGAACCCCAGGCTGTTCTGAATCGGTGTCTAACGGAGTTGATTCTCCAGGGAGAAAGATTTCTTCTCTTTTCTTGGCTAAGCTGACCACCTTGACAACATCTAAGAGATTCATTTCTTGTAGTATTTTAACTACTGAAGATAATTGTCCTTTCCCACCATCGATCATCAATAGATCGGGAAAATCTGGATCTGACGGTGTCTCAGTTAATAAAGACTGATTGGTAGCATATTTGCGAAAGCGACGACCAATTACCTCTGCCATACTGGCGAAATCATCGGAACGCCCAATTCTCACGTCGGGATTTTTGATTTTGTAATGACGGTAATGTTGCTTGGCAGGGACACCATCAACAAAGACTACCTGAGAAGCAACGGCATTTGAGCCTTGAATATGGGAAATGTCATAGCCTTCAATTCGTTTCGGTAATTCGGGCAGATCGAGAATTGTCGCCAAATCTTGTAACGCTTGAGTATTGCGATCACTGAATCGTTGGGTGCGTTCTAATTCATAGTGGGCATTGCGTTCTACCATTTCCAGCAGTTCCGCCTTAATCTGCCGTTGGGGATTGACTAAACTAACTTTGCGGCTTTTTTTACTAGTTAACCATTCGGTTAAAATATCTCCTTCTGGTAATTCGTGCTGTACCAGAATCTCGGTGGGAATTTCCACCGCCTCCACCTTAGCGTAATGTTCCTCTAATACCCGTTGTAGGATTGCCCCTGGAGTACCTGAGGTAGCATCCGCAAAAAACCCTAAACGTCCGACTAGCTTACCTGCACGAATCTGAAATAACTGAATACAGCAGTGTTTATCATCTGCCGCCAGGGCGATCGCATCGCGGGACACGGTATCATCGGGCAAGGATACTTTTTGATCGGCATTGAGATTATATAAGGCTTTGATTTGATCGCGATACTGCGCCGCTTTCTCAAAGTCTAATCTTTCCACAGCTTTCTCCATCTGCGCTGTTAAACCAGTTACCAGTTCATCGCTCCTTCCCTGAAACACCATCGCCACTTTCTGGACGATCTTTTTATATTCTTCAGGGGTAATTAGAGATTGACAGACTCCTGGACATTTACCCATGTCGTAATTAAGACAGGGACGATCTTTAAATAGAGGCTTACGCCGCTGACGCAGAGGAAAAACTCGTTTAATGATGTGTAGAGTGTAGCGTAATAAACGAGTATCAACATAGGGACCATAATAACGATCTCGTTTTTGGGTGGCTCGCCGTTTACGAGTGATAAAGATGCGGGGGTAATCTTCTGACCAGGTAATGCAGACATAAGGATATTTTTTATCATCCTTAAGCAAGACATTATAGTAAGGCTGATGCTTTTTAATTAAATTAGCTTCTAAGGCTAAAGCTTCCGCATCAGTGTCGGTAACAATAAACTCGATCTCCGTTACCTGACGCACCATCATCGCAATGCGATCGCTCAATTTCTGTGATTCGCGAAAGTAAGAACGAACCCGCGATCGTAATTTTTTAGATTTGCCAATATATAAGATATCCCCGTTGCTACTCCGCATGAAATAGACCCCAGGTTCAGGGGGAATCTCTTTGAGGCGAGCTTCTAAGCGTTCTGGCTGTTTTAATAATGGTCTAGTTTCTGTCGATGCACTCATAAGGTTTAAATTACTCCCTATGATGATGATAGATAACTTTTGACGTTCTAGTCTGTAGAGATATCTCTAACGCGAGTTCTTAACTCTTGGCATTTTGCCAATTAATTGCCTTCTGTTCCATCTCTTTAACGAACTGATCTTTGCCGTCCATATACCCTTCAATATCCTGGGGATATTTTATAGCTAGTTCTTGCTTCAATTTGCTGTATTGCTCTGCATCCTTGGGATTAGCAATCATGTAGTCTCTAAATGCCAGATGGCGAGTGATCTCTGGAGAATTAGCTTCGTAGATATGAACGTGGTGAGTTCTAATGCCTGGGGGATTTTCTTTACGGAAATAACGACGACCAACCAGACCAAATTCCCCCATTGCCTCGTAACCTAATTGTTCCATCTCTGAGGTTCTTTCTGTCACTAAATTTATATCTTTGACTTCCACTAAAAAATCAATGACGGGTTTGGCATAAATGTGGGGAATAGCAGTGCTGCCAATATGGTGAATCTGAACCAGATTATTGGCTAAGATTGCTCGGATCAATCGAGACTCGGTATTAAAATCTGCTTTCCATTGTGGATTATGGGGTACAACTTCGACCAGCATTGTTTTTTACTTGACACAAGATGATCAGCAAATAGGGTAGAGGACTATTTTATCGTTTCTGAGGATATAGCCATTGGGAAAATAATTTTGTCATTCTCGGCATCAAGACATAAGTCATCAGCAAGACGAGAATGGCAGTAATAATCAGACTCCGCAGCAGTCTAGGTAGAGGTAAAAATTCTAATAAAGGCACTAGGGTTAAATTCGCTAGTTGAATCGAAGGAAACAGAGCTAATAAAGTAATAGCCGCCATTTTGAAGCGTGGTGGTGGGGGAGCTATCTGTTCGGAGGCAGGCAGAGTAAACCAAGTCTCCAAACCCGTAATTATTCTGATTTTGGCTGGTTCTAAGCGTAAACTTTCAGCACGAGCCAACCACTGACGTCGACATTCTGATTCCTCCCAGATCTTTAGGTTACTAGCGCGGTCAAATTTGAAAATAATTTTATATTCGTTATTTTTGGGATTATTAGGACGAAAAACATTTGTACCCAAATGCCCTTCAAATGTCATAGCTGAAGCGGTAATTCCCGAGATAAATTTTTCAAATGCCTTATTACATCTTGGTTTAACTCGGCGTGAAATAACAACGGTGACTGGCGGATCGCTTAAGTGATTGTGACTCATTATGTCTGGAGACAACTTTTAAATTCGTACCTATTTATCTATTATCGTTCCTATTTTGTCACCTTTTTCAGGCTAATTTAGATTAGCTAGATTATTTTGTTTATTCACCAGCTAAAAATTATGATGTATAGGTTAAAATTAGTTAAAATAATTCCTCTACTGACATTAACAATTGGACTTTTTGCTTCCACAAAAATAGTTCAGGCAGCAAGCTTAGATGCAGATCATCAAGCTGCTGAAAAACCAGAAATTGAGAATCATCAAGCAACTAAGGAAAATGTGATAATCCCCGAGATTCTAAATTCTAAAAAAGCCCACCAAATTGAGTTTTTTGCTTTCATGGGATTAATTGCAGGCAGCATAATTATTCCCGAACTGTTCTATAATCCTCGGAAAAATCGACGTTTGTCTAAATACAATAAAAATATTGATAGCCATGAAAAAGTAAAAAAAGATATCGAACTGGATCTGTCTCCATTAAAAATAGTTGCTCAAAATGCTCAGAATTTATCTAGTATTGCTGATGATTTAGAAGACACCAATCCTCAAGATAAAGAAGCATCTTAAACAGATGAAGCTTCTTTGAAAACTGAAAAAATTACGGTTTATTAATCTTTGATCATGACGATAAATACAAGTAATAGAGTTCGTGCCTTCGAGTCAAGATTTAGCCTGAAGCGGATGTTTCGCGATCTAGATCGGCTTCAAGATTTAGTAGTATTTGGCTGTGCCATTCTCTTGGTATTTGAGATGATGATGATCTTAGTCGATACTTTTATTAATTTAGGAGCGGGGATAGATGTCAAAGAAATTACCGCTCAAAGTCTATTTCTATTAATTTTAGTTGAGTTATTTCGTCTATTAGCGGTTTATTTAGAACATCATCGAATATTTGTTAGTATAGCGGTAGAAGTTGCTGTGGTATCTGTCTTACGCGAAATAATTGTCGAAGGTTTAATTCATATGGATGCACCCCACATCTTTGCTATATGTAGCTTCCTCTTTGTGCTAGGCGGCTTAATGTTTATCAGTCACAAAGTTGAAAACTTGCCCGAACTACATTGATTACCGAGATTGATTATAGCGATCGCTGTGTAGTTAGCCTGATGGTCTGTTTTGGACAAATATTTAACTTCAAACCACTCAAAGACAGAACAGACTGTTGTAAATCTAGTACTAGAGTTCTAAGAGGGCTTCAATATCAAGCGGGACGCACCGATAAGCTTGTCAATCGTCAAGGATACACCCTTGACTTTAAGGTTCACTTTGACAGCGAGCCTTCTTTATTTGCATCTTTAGCGAGCTTTAGTAGTGGTGACTCGGATGGATTGTGTTATCAAAATCTGAGTGAGGAAAAAGTCCGCATTATTCTAGAGGAAGAGCAAAATCTGGATGCGGAGACTGGTCATGTTCATGAGATAGTTGATTTCATCGCTTTTTCTGGCTCTGGCGATTTGCTGGCTACTGTTTATGAGCCTGATGCGTTAAGTTAGAAGTCTGTTTGTAAATTAAATGTAATTTAAATAAAATGTGCTAATTTAAATCTAATTGAGCTAATAGGTATATTAGACCTCTTGCATAATTAGTTGCGGGATATGGTACTGAACTTAGTATGCCGTTTGCGCGTAATAACGTTTGATGAACTACACGAAAATCCAAAAGCTAAACTCACAAGACTTTAAGAGGTTTACAGGTGTCCATAAATCAACTTTCCACCTGATGCTCAAAGCTTGGTAATAATATCATATATGTCAATCGAATGCAGGACGACCGACAAAATTAAATCGACCAGACCAGCTAT